>CAZKYB010000064.1:0-2584 GCA_964557045.1 uncultured archaeon | reverse complement strand
CCTTGACGATATGCACAAGAGCCTTCTTCCTGCCTTCACCTTGCTCGTTGCGCATAGCAAAGACTTCTTTCGCAGCCGAAGCATCCAGAGCGAACTTGATCCCGACCCCGCCATGTACTTCTTTGACGTAAACGAACCACTCATAATGCGCAGCCATGGTTAGGTTGTAGGCGAAACGAACCATGGCCGCCAATTGCTTGTCGTCATTGGATCCGGCGTGTAGATCTTCCTGCTTGAAGTAAACCCCGGGAACCTTTGGCATCTGATGTGGGGCCATCGAATATCCACCATTTGCATTCATGGCATCGTTGAATGTCCACCAGCTTTCCAGCCCATACCATGCGGATAGCTTGTCCATGTAGTAGCTCATGCGGTGGCGGACAACGTGCGCAAGTGCGCCTTCGTGCCCCCTTCTGTTCTTAGCCTCAACAGTTGACCACCTGTGGAGTAGTGGGGCGCTGCTGAAGTTCATGATCTTCATGTTTATCGGCCCCGTGATTTTAGGACCAGCCTGTAGCCCGCTATCCTCACCACCCCTGAACACATTCCACTCACCACCGCCGACGCGCCCCGTGTTGATGCACCATGCGCCATCGTAGTTGTTTAGGTGAATGTGTTCCTGCCCCTCAATGTGCCTTGCATTCTTCGCCTCAGCGGAGCAGAGCAACAAAGCCCACTCCATTGCCTCATCAAAGGATTCGGGCTTGGGGATATTACCAGCGGCTTCAACGAATTGGCTTTCGCTCAACCTTGCGACATCTGCGTTTACGTACTCAGTGACTTTTTCCATGTCAGTTACTTTTATCGGTTCAGAGAATGAAAAGGCGGCGTACAACACACGCTTGCCTCAATGCGCCCCTCAACACAAGCCCACCGCACGGGCGCACTGCGGCAAGCTCCAACGTTAGCGGCAATGCGAAAAAGCTCACGCGCCATTGCCTACGCGCTTTGACAACCGTTCGTGGAGAATGCAGAATGCCATGGCCATGACCTGTGGGACTTGACCGTTTCCAATAGCTTTAGCCCTGTCCACCCGATCGGCCAGCCCATCAACCACTCTATCCACTCCGGGTTCGGCCTTCCACCAAGTTGGGCTGGTAAGCTCTGGAAGCACCTGTCCGTTCTGTCCCCCATTCGCTTCAAGAACGTACTCTGCTTCTCTCCTTTTCCCGTGTCCGACGCCCTTGGCGTGAGCCAATATCCAGACCCTTTCTCGTTCGTGGGGAGCACCGGCGTTCCACGCGCCAATAATACCCCATTCCGTATCGTACCCCATCGCGGAAAAGTCCCCAAGTACGTGTTGCATTCCTCGAAAAAAGAGCCTTGGGCTGTTCTCCACGAGCACGTATCGGGGTCGTACTTCGCCAATGATCCGCGCCATGTGCTTCCACATCCCGCTGCGCTCTCCTGTGATGCCTGCTCCCTTTCCGGCTGCGCTGATGTCTTGGCACGGGAAGCCTCCAGATACCACGTCAACAAGGCCGCGCCATGATCTTCCGTCAAAGGTTTGAACGTCATCCCATATCGGGAAAGGCGGGAGAAAGCCTTCATTCTGTCGGGCGGCAAGTACAGCAGCGGGGTAGGGTTCCCATTCGACGGCACAGACAGTTTCCCATCCAAGCAGCTTGCCGCCAAGGATGCCGCCTCCGGCCCCTGCGAAGAGAGCCAATTCTCGAAGAGCCTGTTGCTTATATGCCATGCCATTTGAGTAACTTCAGGTTGATGAACCGATGAAAGAGAAAAGCACTGCACACAACTACAGCTTGTCGGCATTGCAAAGCCAACGCCGTCAAGCAATGTCCGTTATGGGCAAGCCTACCCCTGAAATGCGCCTGAGCCATTGGCCTTTGGATAAGGAGCCGGAAGATACCTTAATGCCTTGACCAATTCGGCCTTTCGCCTGCCCTTCGCGTTGATGAACACGTACCTGTGCTTGCGCGGCCTTGGCTGAATGCTGAACCTGTCTCCGTACTTGGCGCGTATCTGCTCCGCCGTGTACTTGTCTGCAAGCGTCTGGCAGTGCTTATCCATGCCGTCAATCGTCCAGTTCGTTCGCTTGGCGGATAGCCCTGTGTATATCCAGTTCGTCGCTTGGTACACAATGCCAACGTGCCCCTGCTCTATTTCAGCGAATGATACCACGATCTCCTTGCCCGCCTTGCGCACCGTATTTCCGATAAGGAAGCTCTCGCCATTGCGCGGCACGCTGTCGCACACCCATAGCCGGGTCAGTTCCGCCACGTTCTTCGCGTGATCCGGCCCGGCTATGCCGCTTCTGAGCGGTGCGCTGCTTGGTGTTCCATAGCACACAACACCTTTCAGTTCGTCGCCAAGGAACAGGCCGAACGCCACGCTGCACGGAGCCTTCCGATGCAGGTAGTGTTCCCGCACAACCACATCCATCGCGGTGGCGTAGTCAATCTGCTCTATTCGGTAGCTTTCAAGTGCCATTGGCTTTCAAATCAGAAAAGGGGTAGGCCAGCCCATAACAGCAGGTTGGCGGCATTAAAACGACCGTCAACCTGCGGACCGTTGGTGGCCATTCAAAGATCCCAGACTGGGACATCGAACACCACGTACTTCT
>CAZKYB010000063.1:0-2774 GCA_964557045.1 uncultured archaeon | reverse complement strand
GAAGGGGACTTCAAGCCCTTCTCGTTCAAACCCAAGATGACCGGCCTCACAACCAATGCCGAGTTGGGTTTACCGGTGAGCAGCAATGGAGAGTCCGGGATTCATGAGAATGGCCTATTTACTTACCCTGACGATCCCGCCATTGGATATATTGCGCCCGTTGATTATCATCTGGTGCCCAAGAAAATTGGCACGATTCCGCCCGGTCCCGTGGCGGATATTTTGTCGAATGCCAGCGGGGCGGAGCACTTGAAGGTGGCCTATCCTCGGTTCTATTCCTCCGATCCGCAAGTGAGGGTCTTCTTGAAGGGGTTGGACGTGTATGCGCAGTTCATCGGATATGATGATCCGGTGTCGAATGCTCAGAAGCAGCAGTTTGTGGTGGTCGAAAACAAGGATTTGGTGGGGACGGCATATGGAATTATGCGCCTCGAGGATTACACCACGTTTTCTCCGTCCAATAAGGAATTAGATGTGGGGGTGCTGCTGGACATGTCTTCATCCGTCCTGGCCAAAGAATTCTCTCTCACGTCCGGTAGTGGTGCAAGTGCGGTCGGGAAGCAGAATGGGTTGTGTGACATTCTCAGGAATATGGAGAACGGTCTGGAATACTACAGCGGGGCCGATGTCTCATTCAAGGTTTTTGGAATTAATACCCCACCTGAATACAAGAGTCTCGCCTTCAAGTCTCCCTGTTCCAGTTTGGGGGTCGACGTGGAGGCCCTGGCTGTGAGTCACCCTTCCGGATTCAATGCCTCAACAGACAGCAATGTGGAATTTTGGGCGCGCGGAGCCGAAGTGTTGGCGAGCAATGCGTTCTGGAAGAATGACACGGCCCACTTGATGATTGTGATAACCGACTCCAAGCCCTTGGGAAATGGCTCCAATGCCCTCGGGGGTGCCTGGGGTGGGAGCGAGCAGGAGACGGCCGTGAACAAGGCCATCAGTGTCCTCAAGAGCAAGGCGATTCGCTCCGCCGTGTTATACGTGACTCCCCTCGAGTCCACGTCGATGGATCAATTTGATGCGGAAAAGAATGATGCGATTGAGATGATGGAATTGTTCTCCTCCGAGACCTCCTTGGATGTGAGTGGGAATCCGGGTCCTGGATTAGTGGAGGCGCTGGAGTTTCCTCCCTTCATGAACATGGCGTTGAACAATAATTCCCTCGCGTGGGAGCAGTCCGGAAACAACAAGGTGGTGCAGCGATTGGCGCAGCATGCCTTCCGTGTGGGGTATCAGGATGTGGTGGTCAAGCTCATCTCTCATCCCGAGAATGCCTGTATTGGGGAGAATGGAGAGGTTGGACTGACCGGGGTGGACGCCCTTCCTAAGGTCTTGTATAATTGGGCCTGGAACAAGGTCGACCTGGATATGTGTGATCGCAAGGCGGGGAATCCTTCGGACTATCTCTATTGTGATGGGTTCCAGTTCATGATCTCCTTGACGAAG
The DNA here is from genome assembly GCA_964557045.1 of uncultured archaeon. Taxonomy (GTDB): domain Archaea; phylum Iainarchaeota; class Iainarchaeia; order Iainarchaeales; family VGJJ01; genus VGJJ01. The sequence goes on along the minus strand of CAZKYB010000063.1, from coordinate 1,322 downwards.
CGCCTCCAGTCGCTGCGCGAGGCGTATGATAGCAACGTGACGAATCCCAACAATGCCTTAGTGGCGCAGATTCCACAATTGTCGCAGTTCGATGCCTATTTGATCCGGGATAATTTCAATCAGTCCATTCGAAATGACTTTGTGAACTATGAGACGAACAGCTCCTTCGCGGATGCCCCGGATTATTTCAAGAGCTCCTTTGCCGGGGGGGCGTGGAAGGATTATTTCGATTCGCCGCAGAACCTCATCATCGGGATGGATGGGAATGCGAGTCAGACCTTGCTTCCCTCTTCCGGGCTGTATCGGGTCTCCATTGACTTTACGACGTCAACCATTCCCAAGTCTTTCTTTTCGGGGAGCGAGCCCTCGGCGAATATTGTAGTATCATTGGACCTGTTGTCTCCCGCCTCGAGTCTGGGCGGGTACTCAGACTTCTACGAGATTCCCCTGGATGGACTGCTCGGGTATGATGGTCCTTCCGAGTCCTATTCACGTAATGGATATGGGACCACCTTCACGGGTAATTCGGATGCGCTCTTGGCAGTCTCCGATAAGGGTGTGAGTATTCGCACGTATCCGAATGCATCGGGGATGACTTCGTTGAATACGTTCCAGGTTAATGCCTCGCCGGACTTTATTGGACTGAATACAGGCCCCAATCGCGGGGTCGCATTGGAGATTGATCGTTTGGCCAAGACATTCACGTTTAATCCATCAGTTCCTACTCCCTTGCTGGCCGAGTGGTCGTCGGATTCGTTTGGGAAAGGAGACCTGTATTATGGGATTCAATCCTCGGCATCGAGCCAATTCATTGCGCACAACACCGGGGTAAGTCCCTTGTCCAAGTGGAAGCCTCTGGCGTCGAAGAAGAAGCAAACCTCCCTCGGGTGCACGGATCCCTCCGCATGTGCCATTTGCCTGGATGCTGGAAGTCAGCCTTTCTTGACATCAATGGTGTATGATTCCAATCCGGTTGCAGGGCAATCGTGCACCTTGGCCTCTGCCTTTGCGGCGGATAAAACCAAGGCGTTTGGGTTCCACTCCAGTGGGGGATTGGAGAATAAGTCCTACTTGAGCACCATCCTCTATTCGGACGTCCAATCCGGTGTGATGCAGAACTACGATATTTGGCTCGCGTGCAGTACGGGATCCACCTTCCCTTCGGGTAAAATTTCGGTGGGCGATCAGGTGCTGGATAATGGAGGGGAGTCCACGGCCCTGGCGATCAACGGGAACCAGTCTCTCCAGGATACATTTGTTTCGGCGCGCATCATGGCCAACATGGTGGGTCTCATCGGAAAGCAGTCGCAGCCCGGTACGAC
>CAZKYB010000062.1:0-2883 GCA_964557045.1 uncultured archaeon | reverse complement strand
TGTCCTTGGCGAGATAATACGACTTGTCCGTTTCGGTTCCCGTTTGGAAGTCAAACTCCTTGATGGTGGCCTTCTGGACAATCTGGTCGATGAAGGTGTCGGTGGCATACGTCGTGTTGGTCTTCGTAAAGACAGCGTTGTTGCGGTTCTGCTTGATGAAACCATTGAGCTTCACGATGCCCTTGACGGCGTGTATCAATACCTGCGTGGAGTCGCAGTAGTATTTGGTACAGTCCGGTGAATTCTCATACGTCCAATCCCACTTGAACTGGTCGAATCCGTACTTGGCTGAGAAGCTCGTTCCTTTCTCATACCCATATCCGCAGGCCAAGGGTTGGAAGGCAGCGATGTTGGTGGTCTTGCCGGGTCGCAGGACAGTAATCTTCACGGGAACCGTGACATTCTGTGTGCCAGGATTCACATAGACTCGCTTGACGCTCGTAGAGAGTTTTCCTTCCAGCACCACATCGCCCTGCACGTTCTTGGGACGGACAATCTCGACCTGCACGTCGTGCTTACCGACGCGTCGGAAGGTGGCCTGTACGGAAGTGTTGGTTTTCGTGTCCTTCAAGATTAAAGGAGCTGTAATTTCGCCCAGCGTGTCGGAAGTTCCGCAGAATTCGCGCCCCGTCTTCAATACGGATCCAGGATCCTTCGTCGTGTAGGTGATAGTCGTTCCATCCAAGAAATACTCGTCGCCGAATTGGAGATTCTGTAGGGCTTCCGCATTGATACAGTCCTGGAAGTTGGTAATCTTCGTGCTTCCACCCTGCAGCAAGGCATCAATGGCTGAGGCGAGGCTGAAGACATTCTCGAAGATGACCGCGAAGGGCTTCTGCTGAGCGCCTCCGTAGGCGTCCAAGAATTTGACCGAAATCGTACCGTACGATTCCACACGATAAAAGTTGGCTTCGGCGAACAATTTCAAATCCGAGAATCGCTTACCGATTCCGCCTTCATCCAGGAAGAGGTCCGGCTGGGACTTGTAGGTGGTTAAATCGGGGAAGATTTGGAATTCTATTTCTTGGTACGTGTCATTGCCCACTCCCCTCGTCTGCTGTCCGATGATTTGGATGTCGTGTACAAGGGTGTTCTTTCTGGCTTCCGTTCCCGTTCCATCCGCCGACAGGGCTCCATCCACGTTGAAGAAGGAGGCAATCGTGATCGTGTCCGCACTCTCCACTAAGCGCACGCCTTGGTCGTAGCACTTGTTGATGGCCTTGGCTTTGACGGGCTTCTGGATGAAATCATTGAATCGGAACTTGGTTCGGTCCAGTTGGATACAGTCCGCGTTGACTTCGGTGGGACTCTTGACTAATACTCGTACGAGTTCGATTTCCTTTGAAGCATCGCTGCTTCCTTTCGTGCGTGCGTTCACGGCGATGTCATATCGTCCGATGCGGTAACCCGAAGAAACGCGCACGCGTTGGTCTTCATTGGGCTTGAGGATGAAGGCCGCGGTGTTCGTTTGGAGGTTCGGATCGACGTCCAATTCGATTTCCACGTCCGTCTGGCAGCTGTTCTCGACGCGAATCTCGGTTCCGCCACACCCGAATTGACCGAAGGCTCCTCCGAAGGAGTTGTAGGGGTCCACGTACTGGTTCCCGTAGTACCCATTCAAGGTGGAATAGCCGTTTACCGGGCTGAATAATTGCTGGTTCACGCCTCCATTGTAGTATCCGAGTCCATCGTACCCGCCCAATCCCACTTGGGGCTGGTAGAGTCCAGACTGGTTGGAGGGCAAGAGACTAGTGCCGCTAGGGTTAGTCGTCTTGTTGAGCGTGCTGAAGTTGGGATTGTAATACGGGACGCCCGTGGGTCGGTACACTTGGTTGTTGTAGTTTCCCTGCTGGCCAAACCCGGCATTGATAGCGCACGAGTCAATTTCGAGCAAGTTGGGGGTCTTTACCTGGATACACTGCTTGAGGTTGTTGACGGCGACGTTCACAATGGCAGTTTCCTGCAACAAGTCCGGCACTCCCGAGTCGGTGAGATTGGTCGCTTGGAATACTAATTGGGGCGAGGCGCTTCCCGACTTGATCTGCGCCGGGTCGAATGTAACCGTGACAACGGCTTCTCCCGCGGCGGGAATGGTGGTGAGTACGGTTTTGAAGTCCGGCCCTAAGGTAACCGTCTTGTCTCCGGCGGTGGCCGTGAAGGTTCCAATGCTATCTCCTGCGAGTTGCTTGACTTTCACGCTTAAGTTAGCTAAGGAAACCGGATTTCCTTGCACCGTGCACGTGTTCTTTACTTCGAAGGCCAATTGTTTCAGTGTTTGTGTGTTGGTAAATACGTCCCATTGTGTAGGTTGTAAGAGTAAGCAATCCTCCACGTCCACTTCTCCGCCGAATCCAATCTTAACATTGAGCGGGAGGCTTCCCACGAACGTTTTTCCATTCTGCTCGCTTGATAATTTCACGAGGACGGCGCCTTTGAAGTTCTTTCCCACCAGCAAGGATTGTCCTTTCTCCGTGAGGGATAAGGAGAACGACATGTTCATGTCTCCATTCACCGGGAGAGTGGCGTCGAGGATTTCTTCGTTCAGCAAGTCAAACTTAACCAAATCATCAAATCCACCCGATAGGGAGATTTCTTTGACGACCAATGGGATGGACGCGAGGTTGAGCATATGCACATCCCTCGTCTTCTTGGTGGTACCATTCACAATGAGTGTTTCACTAATCGAAGAGGGAATGAACGTTAAGATGTCGGATCCGACCGTGATCTTCATTATTACGGGCTTGAATCCGGGTTTTTCCACCGTGATTTGAACTTGATCGCCCACGTTAGGCTCGTGCAATTCAAACGGATACACTCCTTCCACGTCCGTGAAGCCACTGGTGAGTAGGGTATCATTGAGGGAGATGGTGACGCCCGCATTCT
>CAZKYB010000061.1:1106-2884 GCA_964557045.1 uncultured archaeon | reverse complement strand
TACGAAAAAGTATACGGGAAACCCACCAAAGACGAATAGAAACGCGCGACGCCCAACTAAAACCAAATTAGAACCGCGACCCGCGGCATTGGCGCTCCACTCTCTCCTCCATAAGTGGTAAAGGGAAAAATGGGCCCACTACCCTCATGCTCACCCTTCCTGCCCGCACCCCGGAGGAATTCGAACGCCACTTATCTCGATTCATTTCCACGGAAACGAATCAATGGAGGAGAAAAATCACCTACATTGACTGCCAAAATATCCTCTCGCAATATCTTTTTTCACGAGAAGAATTGCAACCCATTTTGGAAAACCTTTTTGTGGCACGCATCGATCGGCCGTATGACTTGCTGGATTTGTTCCGGGGTCTCTCACGCAATCATTTCGTGGGAAAATCCCACTATGTGATTGTGTCTCCCTACTCTCACTTGTTGGAGGGGTTTCCTCCTCAAGAGGAGAAGAATTGGATGCGCATGTGGGAGAAAAGCGTGGAACGATTGGAAAATACGCTCCCCGTGCATGTGGTGATGATGGGGGACTAGCTCATGGGCCACACCATCATCCCCAAACGACAAATCATGTATTCCAAACTCGCCCAATTGGAGAAGTTTGCCTCCACCTTACGCAAGCCGTATCGAGAAAAACTCCTCCAACTCACGCAGGGGGCGTACCACCACGTATCGGGAATGGTCTACACCAACAGTTTAGATGATGAAGAAATGCTCGTGTATGGGATGCTCGCGGAATTAACCCAACACAACGGATTCAAGTACGCGCAACGCGTGCAGAAATGCTTGGCCATCCTCCTGAGTGAGTGAAAATCCCTCACTCCCCCAATTTGCGTTGGGGTTCTTTCCACGGACGAATTAAATCCGGAGCATTATTCCGCGGATTGTTCACGCGGGGAGAAATAGGAAAGGCATCCATTTTACCTTCATCAAACGGAGCCAACAATGAGGCTCGTTTTTCATTCGGTGAAGAAGGATCCAACCACACCTTCTGTCCTTTCGGGGACAAAATGACTGGCATGCGGTCGTGAATAGTCCTCATGAGTGGATTGGGGGACGTGGTCAAAATCGCATAGTGTTTAACCCCCTCGTTTAGGGAGTAAATCCCGGCAAACATTCCTATTTCACTTTGTTTCAAGTGAATGGCATACGGAATCTTGGTCCGTGCTTTTTTCCATTCATAAAAATGAGTAAAAGGAACGAGGCACCGGTTCGATTCATAGGCCGACTTGAACGCGCGACTCGACGCCACGGTTTCGGCGCGCGCATTGATGAGAGGAAATGCTTTTTCACCCCCCCACGGAGGAAGAAAACCCCAGGGGGCCAATTCAATTCGATTTTTTTCTTCCTCGTTTTGGATTATGATCGGAGCCCGTTGTCCCGGGGCAATATTGTAAGAGGGCTGCCACTCCACCGTTTTATCCACGGACGCATTAAGCATCTCCCGCATTTTAGTCAAGGCAAAAATGAAGGAATATCGTCCACACATGCCCTAATCACCCGCACCCCATCCTCATGATGGAATGGATAGGGGTATTGGGAGATTTAAGACTCCCTTCCACTACCGACACCACGGCGACCCGCCCTCTCCGTTCGCCAAACTCCAAGAGGGGATAAATCCTGGTTGGGCAACCATGACCCTCATCCTCCTCGACGTATTCGTGCACGCAAACCGTATGTATGTGTGGGGACAAGACGCGCAGGGGGGAAATCATTTCTACACGCATCCATTCAAACCCATTATTTTCTTCCACACGTTCAATGAGGAAT
>CAZKYB010000061.1:0-1096 GCA_964557045.1 uncultured archaeon | reverse complement strand
ATACGCCCGGGAGGTATTGAAAGAATGCAAGGTCGAAAAAACCATTCGGAAGGATTTTGTGAAAAAAACCATTTCCGTGCTGAAGATCACCTTTCCGTCCATTCTTCATTTCACGCACACCATGAAAGGAATCGAGGAAAAGCTCCGGAACGTGGGAACCTTCTACCACGTGGACATTCCCTTGCCGGAAATGTTTCTTTTTGAGCACCAACTCATGCCCTTTGGACAAATAGACGTACAAGCGAATGAGAAAAAGGAAATCCAGTCCATCCGGTGTACGGAGGACCTGAACGCGATTGATTATCCGCTTCCCAATTGGAAAACATTGGAAGTAGAACTCGAATTCAATGCCTTGGATCAAATTTCCACCTGGCGGGCGAATGGACACGCATTTCACACGGGAAACGTGAACGAATTCCTCTCTTTTTTTGAGGCGCTGAATCCAGACATTCTTTTGCTGCACCATTCAACCAAGCATTTGATTCCATTCCTTGAATTATGTCGCACCGCTCAACCGTCGTTTTCTTTTTCACGCCTCGGAAGAGACGACTTCCAGGTGCGCGAAAACAGCTACTTCTCGTATGGTAAAATGCTCTACCGACCCTCTCCTATCACTCTGAAAGGGAGGCACCTCCTTGCCGAATACCCGCATGAGGGAGAGGGGGATGAATTCACCCTCTTGTCCTATCTGGAAGGTTCCCGCGTCTGCCGACGAACCCTCCAAGCCTTAGTTTCCCACTCCATTGGAAGCGCCTCGAACAACCGACTCATGTATGAAGCCTACACGCAGGGGTGGCTCATTCCCTACAAAGTGGGAATCTACGAACAAATCAAACCCTTTTCCCAACTCGTAGAAAACGACCGGGGACCCTTCACGTACGAACCCCTCATCGGATTTCATTCGAATGTGGTCGAATTAGACTTTGCTTCCATGTATCCCTCCATCATGGAACACTACAATTTATCCCCGGAAAAATTCCATTGTAAGTGTTGTCCCACTGAATCCATTCTTTCCACGGGGTATTCGTTTTGTCGAAAAGAGAAAGGAATCGTTCCTCAAGTGTGTAAAGATTTTATTTTTCGTCGACAGGCCTAC
>CAZKYB010000060.1:0-3302 GCA_964557045.1 uncultured archaeon | reverse complement strand
TCGGGCGCTTGGCGCAACGGTAGCGCGCTTCCATGGCATGGAAGAGGTTGGGGGTTCAAATCCCCCAGCGTCCACTTTCAAAAGAAAAAGAAAATTTACTAGGGCGAAATCAACAGAATATTATCCCCGCGCAGCAAGACCTTTCCATACTTGGTCTTGGGTTCCCCGTTGTGAAGCGATTCCGCGTTCTCTAACACCACGTTCATGTGCACATCAAACGCTTTGAGCGTGCCGCGAACCGACATGTTGCCTTTCAATTCCACTAAAACGTTCTTGTTCAAGCTCTCGCTCAACCAGTCGAAAGGACGAGAGGCGGGGGGATTGTTCGTATTCATACTTTGTTGCTCCTTTTTTGGAATACCCAAAAAATGTGATTAGATTTTGACCTCTTCAACCCCGGCGCCCTTCGAGTGGCCCCCGCCGAACAATCGGGCGAAGAAGCCCATGATGCCCGCGAAGAAACCCGCGGAGTGCTTCTCCTCCGTTTGCACGGGCAGACCCGCTAAACGAGCCGCGAGACGCTGGATTTCCACCGCGGATTTGGCTTGGGAATTACGAAGCATGACCGGCATGGCCTTGTCGCGCTGGAAGGAGTGGCGCATCTCATCATCGTAGGGAACCGCTGCATACACGGGAAGTTCCATCATGCGAGAAACTTCCTCCTTGGAAATTTCCCCCTTCTCAAAATGAACCATGTTCAATACCACACCTAAGGGTTTGCTCCCTAAACGCTGCGCGACGATTTTAGTCTTCAACACATCCGCAATGGAAGGAGAATCGGGCGTGGCAATCAACAAGCATTCTTCGGTGGCCGCGATGGAAGCCAACACGGACTTCTCAATCCCTGCGGGACCATCCAACAAAACAAAATCAAACTTGTGCTGAATCGCCTTGATCACGCTGGCGAGTCGATCCGCATCCACTCTTCGATAGTTCTCCAAACTCAAACCCGAGGGAATGAGTTTCAGGCCGGAAGGACCATCATAAATCGCATCCTGGACCCCAGCCTCGCCTAACAACACATCATGCAAGGTGATTGGAGAGGATTGCATCCCCAACAACAAGGACAAATTGGCCATGGCGATATCCGCGTCCACCAAACAAACAGACACCCCGCGCTGTGCCAGGGCAATTCCTAGGTTGGCCGTGATGGAGGTCTTACCGACCCCGCCCTTCCCAGAAACGATTGTGATGCTTCGACCCATAGTGATTCACCGAATAAATCCACGGAATACTCCATCAACGCCGAATACCCATATAAAGATAGGGTGGAAAGGCGCCTCACTCCCCATGCGCCTTCAAAAAGGACTCAATTTCCTTGGCTAATGCACTTAGCTCCACCCGCGTCATATCGGAGGCGGCGCGAATGATGTAAATCTTTCCATTGTGGGGGAAGACCATGAACCAGTTTTCTTTATCCTTGATTAGAATGGTCTCACTCTCAGGGAGTTCCGTCTTGATGTAATTGAACATCGCACTTCCAATGATCGCCTCGGAAAAATCATTCCCGTCCGTGGAAATCACAATACTCCCATTCGGAGAACAAATGCAAATCGAATCCACTAAATGTTTTTTCTTCATCGATTGGATGAGATCCTGAATGCTCGCCGTGTTCAATTCGAACTTGTGACGAGAAAGGAAGTTGTTCAATAAGTGCATCTGATCCTGAGGAGGGCCATTATCCTCCACATCCAACACCTTTCGAGTGATTCCCCGAACCAATGAGCGCATCTTTTTCATCACCATATTCATTTCCCCCATCTTCCTCAATTGTGATCGATCCCCGCGAGACCGAACTTCTTGAACAACGTTTCTTTCGACACCGGCTGATCGGGATACTGCGCGGCCGCCACCACCTTGCTTAGAGCCGCATCGTAGTGATCCTTCACCAGGGGCTTGAACATCCCCTTCGTCAAGGGCTTGGATAATTTTAGCTTGGCATTGAACGCAGTAACTAAATCCACTTGTTGAGCGGATAATTCCATGATGTCCAAGACCCCATTCTCAACCAAATACCCATTCATCACATGAGGCAGGGCCGCATCCCCGTAGAGGGTTTGCTTGGAACCGTAATACTCGTACGTGGCCCCAATCCCCTGACCATACCGAAACAATAACGCTGATTCCTCCACCCCCGCATTCCCAAAAAGAGACTCGACAAGGTATCCCGAAAAGGAAGACGCCGCCATGTCCTCTAATTCCCGCCTCGAGTCGAACGTCTTCACGTTCTTGGCCAGAATACGAGAGACACCCATGGGGAGATTCAAGGAAAATACCACCTTTAACAGTCGCATAACGAATTGCGGATTATTAAGGGTTGGTGTGGAGGAAAGGACCGAGACGGACCCCTATTCCTTAAAAACAATCCGCACCCGCATAACTCAACCATTGAGGGAAAACCATGAGTGAAATCAAATTTTCGAACGTCGGACACCTGAGAGAGGGCGGATACGTCATGATTGACGGATTCGTGTGCCAGATTAAGACCATGGAAAAATCAAAACCCGGAAAACACGGAGCCGCCAAGGCCCGAATTACGGCCGTGGGAGTATTCGATAACCAAAAGAGAAACCTCATGGCCCCGGTACACGCGGATGCGGAAGTCCCCGTGGTTGATCGCGCCAACGCACAGGTAGTTGCCGTGATGGGCGGACAAGTCCAATTGATGGACGTCGCCACGTATGAGACGTATAACGTCCCTAAGCCCACCGACATCAAAGACCTGGCCTCCGGAGACGAAGTCGAATACCTCCGCTACGAGCAGAACTTCAAAATTCTACGTAAACGAACGACCACCACGGGATAAAACCCGAATAATGAGACTATAGCCCGGCTTTACGACCAAGAAAAGGATATAAAGCGCGGGGAGATTAGTGCCCCATGAAACGGGCCCATTTGCCATTCGCACTCGTCCTATTTTTGGGAGTGATTATTCTCGGGGGAAACGCAACCGCAGTCCTTCAGTGCTCCGATTTGATAGCCAGCCCGGCATTTGGGGGAACTGAAATCGTGCGACTGTCTACATCCGACAACGCCCATGGAAGCATGCCCGCTTCCCTTGGAGGAACCGTTCCGTACCCTGTGTCCATTCGCTGCAAAGAATCCGGAGGCGCATCGGTAACCGTAGCCGCGAGTGGAACCAATGAAGTACTGCACCTGTCCTCCATCGATAATGCACACGCCGAATTCTATTCACAAGCCAACTACACCACTAAAATTATTCTAAATGCAACCCCGGGAGGAATTCTCACCCAGATTGCAGGCCCCGGAATGCCGCAACTCACGTGTAATGGATACGACAA
>CAZKYB010000059.1:0-3428 GCA_964557045.1 uncultured archaeon | reverse complement strand
TTTATCTGCTTGTTGTTGGACACGGCCCATTTGGTCAGCAATCAATTGCTCAGTCACCGGATCGTACCGGTTTTTTCGCCCCATTTGAATACGTCGATTAGTCGCTGCAATTTCTTCCTGAATGGTTCGATGGTCGCGTCGGTGGACTAATTCAGCACCAAAGAGATCTCTCCGCATTCCCGACTTCACGCGAATTCTTCGAGCCATCCCCAAGGGATTCAGTTGACCTTTTTATCAGTATTGAAAAACACCCCGCGACTTATACACAACCATTATTACTTTTTGCCCACCTCAAAAATAGTTTTTCCCCATGAGGGCGTTTTGGGCTGTTTTGAGATCCATTCATCTTTGCATTTTCTCAATTTTCCTAGAGGGCGAGATGCAGGATAAGAATGATTATCCAGCAAAATAATGGAAATACGGGGGTCAAAAATGGAAAAACCCCCTAAAGTGACGTAAAACCGCCCCAATAGGAATCGACCTGGGCGATCCCCACCCAAAGTGCCCAGAACCCAATTATCCAAAAACCCGAATAACACTTGTTCAAAATCCCCAAACAATATAGCAATAGCGGATAAGCCCACTAAATGGCATTTTAGACCGCATCCTGAAAACACCAACCAAAAATACGAAAAAGTTAACAGTTTATGTAGTATATTGGGGGTTTGAGAGCACCGCACCCAGCGAATTATTATTCCCGGACAAACACCCAAACTAAATGGGAAAAATTTCTCGAATCATCACCAAACCATTCAGGGCCATGGCCGAGGCGAATCGCCGACGAAAGGCTCGAAATCAAACCCGACAGAGGGCATTCATGGAAGAGCACGCACAGGCGGCCCGGGAGATACATCGATTATTCCAATCCACTACCCCCCAGGACGTTGAATCCTTCCGAGATCTGGTTGCCCTGGCCCGAAAATCCAACCGATCCACCCATAACGAATGGCCCCCAAGTCGAGAGGATTTGTTAACGGCCACCACCATCTTAGCTCGAAAACGATTCCTAGAAAAAGAAAAAACCCAGCGAAGGCTAAAATAGAAAATAACCCCAGAAGAAATAGAATTTAAAAAAAACCAAAACTATTTTTCTAACAAGAATTATGCCACCTTGTTATGTTTATGCTGTCGGCGAAGCCGTGCGGCGGAGAAAGTGATATAGGAGAACAACCCCCACGATCATCATCCCCACAATCACCGCCCATGCAAACAGAGACCCATCCTTGGGAGTTGCCGCCGCGAGGGGAGTAAACGCAATGATTGGAGCCAAGGCGCTCCCCAACAACGATGGAGAGAAGAACGTCAGAATAGTCACGATCGCCAGCATAATCCCGGAAGTAACAATGATCCTTTCCTCAGGGAAGTAGTCCGCCAAATTCGAATGCTTACGGCGATTTGTATTGTGCGAGGGCATGATAATGGAGAAATTTACTCGTTTTTAATCCCACGCGTCGCATGCAGTCGAGCCAACAGCCGTACTTGCGCGCGCAGGGCAATACGCAAACGCTTCGCATTCCGCGTGGAGAGCGCATCCTCAATTCTTCGCTGAATAACCTCGCGCTCCGTAAGCAAGCGAGCCCGGTCCCGCGTGGGAGTTAGGATCATTGCATCCACAAACTGCGACTTAATCCGCCTCTCCCCTTCGGCGAACATCTCTTCCCAGGAGGGAGAGTCATACGTGGAATAATCAATGTCCGCCACCGATCTCACACCCACTACTTGAGCTGGACGGCCAAGTCCAGGTCGCGTGAAATAGTCTGCATGATATCGTGCTTTCCCTTAGAATCCTTCGGGTGTTCGTGTACGCGCAAATAAACTGGAATTGTATTCTCATCCGTGGCGGCCTTGGCAAACAAATCGTAATAGATTTTCTTCCCCTCACCCGGATTGATGTTTCCGACCATCTTGTAGTCGTTGATCTTCGCCCCGGCATTCCCGATAGCGAGCCCTCGCCCTACCTCGAGTTCAATCGAATAGGTGCGGACCTCCTTTCCATCATTCTTCAAATCAACCGTCAACTGAACGGGCTCCCTGCGTGCCATCACTAATCGAAACGGATAGAATTCTGTGCGGATATGAACCATGGTTTTTCCCCCTCTATTTGAAACCAAATTCTCCAATAGGGAATTTGGAATATTTAAGGGAGAGCCGTTTTGACCCCCAACAACCCGATTTTTATAGTCCAAAATTCTCTTTCCCCAGGAAAAAAAGTATTGCAAGGAGATTGTTTATGTCGAAACCTAGCGTCCGTCTACCCGAAGCCGAATTTGTGCGGAGAACTTTCATCGTCAAAGAAGCCGACCTTCCCCCACAGGTACGCATGACCAAACGCTCCTTGTTGAGATGGTTCGCACTCTCCAGCGGATGGATATCCGAACAAGAATCCCGCCAAACGGTACTCGACGTCCTCGATGCCCTCTTCTACTACCACCTCTCCAAAAAAGCGCACCCCACGGTACCCGAAATACTGAGTTATGTCAAAGAAAAGACCGGAGAAGAAATGAGCGAGAAACTATTGCGCTATCACCTGAAACGATTGACAGATTCCCAATTCCTAATCCGCGATAAACAACACTACAAATTCAACCCCGCACCCAACGCGGAACCCGGGGACGTATTGGCATCCTACAACTATTGGATTACCCAAAACATCCACAAGAGCACCCAGCAAATTGAGAATGCACTCGGTGACCTGACCAAGACGTATTTGTGATTAGTGCTTAAACAGAGGCAATTGCCTCGCCCGAAGTTTTTGCTTCTCACGAGCCCTATGAACAGCCGAGTCTTTTCTCCTCTTGTTGGCCAGTTTGCGCGCCATGCGTAATTTTGCTTTGATTGCAGGATCCTGCTGCGCATCTAGATGACGCAACTCTGCATACAATGGACGAAAGGGATTCCAAACCGCACGGATGCGTGGATTGATATCATCGAATAATGAGCCCTGGTTCATGAGAATCTTATACACTTCCGAGTCGGCCAACTCTCGCGTTAGATTAGGAGCACCCGGCCTCCCGTACCCGGTGTGCTTTACAAAATATTCGCGCGCCGCAAGGAGATGCAATGCCATGCGTCCTGCCAATGATTCTTCCCACCCTTGTTTTGATTCAAGATCTCCAGCAAACTGCTTTCGCAGATCTGGCCGCTTCCTAAAAATAATATCTAAAGCCGCTCGAATACGAACGTATAGGGTGAAATGATTCTCATTCCATCCTTCAGCCATAAAATTCCCTACAGCTGCTCAACCCATTCTTTCGTCTTGCCGAACAAGTAGTATTTTTTCCCGTGCAGTTCTGTAACCTTCCTTGCACCCACCAGGAACATCCCTGCCTTGAATTCTCGATGTAAGGAATCAATGTGCCCAACCACACCCTTGGCACCCTTCTGGTTCTGCACCGCAATGATGGGAATCGCCGAGGCCGTCAAACTAG
>CAZKYB010000058.1:3164-3497 GCA_964557045.1 uncultured archaeon | reverse complement strand
ATGCCGCACAATCAATGGATGAATTAATAAGAGAACAAAGAGAAAAAGGAACCAGCACGACACGCTTGACTCAAATCAACACGGAATTACTGCGAGTCACCATGGCCGCATTCGTCCTGCGTGACCTGAAAGGATTGGGTTGGAAAGGTTCGGCAAATGAAATATACCAAGCAATCGTCCACGTCGCGCCGCTCCCATTGGACACTCAATATTTCAGCGATCACATGGATGAGATACGCAAGCGCGTGGAAAAACAGTTGCGTAAACAATACAATGAAACACGACAAATGACCGATCGCACCCGACTGCACCGAGCAATGGTCCTCCGAGGAC
>CAZKYB010000058.1:0-3154 GCA_964557045.1 uncultured archaeon | reverse complement strand
CCTTGGTTGAGAAGGAAAATGGATACCAGCGCACCGGAGGACCGCTCACACGGTTCCTCAAACTGCTATCCCCATTCGAGATATCGCGTGCGAAACGAAAAGAAATTCGAACGGAATTCATCAACACAATTCTGGAAAAAAAAGATGCTAGGAAGGAAACCCGACGAGGAGGATTAACCTACAAAGGGCTGGTTCGATATCAAGTCGCGAAGGCGTTTAAGGCCTCCCGATTGCATATGCGCGAAAAACTAACCCGAATAGGCATGAATCCAGATGAGGTCCTTGGCAGGCTCGAATTAATCAGTGGCAGCGGAACTAGCAACATCACGATTGACATGATGAGGCGTCTAAATGTCCTCTCAGGCGTACTCCGAGAAAAGAAGACCATAGGCGAGGCTAAAATTGCGGTGGATGATATGATTATGCGCTTTCGCGCGGCCAAATATCCAAGCGAACAAAAACCAGCGAGTCCATCTCCTCACCCCATTCAACGACCCACCCCTTCTCCAGTGAACGAAAACAAACGTCTCAAACGGGAAGAGCGAAGAAGAAGGAGAGCGGAAGCACAAAAGACAGCGCAAGTGAGTCCGCCCAGCCCAAAAGTGGAGTTACCAAATACATTGCCTGAATTACTTGATTTTGAATCAAAATCAAAACGAATTAGTGGACCTCTCTACTCTCGTCTCCGCGACGTGCTCCATCAGACACGACCTACTGAACAGAATGAACGTTTCATTATTGAGGGCCTAAAAATCATTATCCTATGCGTGCGTGTGAGCAACTACGGGGTAAAAGGCCGCGTGGAACCCGATGTACTGCGCAAAAAAGTATCACCCACCCACCTTCACATCCAATTTGGTCGAGCCCTGGATGAGTTGATACATGAGAGAAAACTCAAATATGAACTTCACGGACACAAAAATGATTACATCAACCTCACAGACGAATTTCGTAACCAAGCCCTGGGTAGGTATGACTTTCGCCGGGCTGATGATCAAAGTCACTGATTAATATTCGGAGGATGGTACACCGGTGAATTTCGTGCACTACGCCAGCGACCCAGATGGGAGTCAAACCGGCCTTTTTGAGAAAAGCTCTTGAAAAACAAGTGACGTGGATTTCTCAATCCGCTAGACGACCCGGATGGGATTTGAACCCACGACCCCCTGCTTAGAAGGCAGGTGCTCTATCCAGGCTGAGCTACCGGGCCAATAATATGCTGGAATTCTGATTGAAAAGTAGACAAGAACCCTTTTAGGGTCTTCTTCGAACTGCGTGCTTTCCATTCGTACGGGTGGAATCGACGCAGTAAATGGCAGAGAATGGCTTCTTGGCCGCGATGCGGCGATGCTCTAAATCCACCAACCAGACATACAACCCCTTCTGGGCGAACTCAGAGGGCAAAAACTTGGGTCGGACTTTCCATCCGTGCACGCGAGGGGTTTTCATGTAGGGCATGAGGGCATCCTGGGGGAGGATGAAGACAAAATCATCCACTTCTTTCCCGTAGGCCATCTTCTTGAGAATTTTTCCTTTAGTTGGACGTGTCAATACTTCAAATCCTACTGTTCGTTTCTCCGTTTCAACGAAAAAATCAAACTTTCCTTCCCGATCCGAATGGGTATGCGTGCGATGGGGTTGGTGTCCTCCATCCAACAGCACGGTTTGTTCCTGCGTCATGCGTTTGATGGGCCACACCTGATTCACGCGCATGCGTTGAAGCTCCGTCCACACCAGCAGGTGCATCAATGCCGTGGTTGCATTCCCGTTCACGAACATCTAGCGTTTCCCCCGCTTCGATACGAGTTCATGCAGGGGATTACTCACACCAAAACGTGTCGTGCGAACCTTGGTTTGGCGGAGG
Organism: uncultured archaeon; assembly: GCA_964557045.1. GTDB lineage: Archaea > Iainarchaeota > Iainarchaeia > Iainarchaeales > VGJJ01 > VGJJ01. Next base: position 1,290 of record CAZKYB010000058.1, on the reverse strand, counting down.
GAAGAGGATAAGTAGGATTTGACTTTCTCGGATTGATTCTCATTCGCCTGAACAATGACACTTTGTTTTTCTGCGGGAGTGAAATCAATCGACATCTTTTCACCCTTAAATTGCAGAAAGGGAAGGACGCCATCGAAAAAAATGTTGTAGGTGGACAGCATCTCATCTAATTGTTTCACGGGTACCACCACCTCCAATGAGCGCGTGCCCACGTTCACTCGCTCCACGGAATGGTTGAATCGTTTATCCTGCTTGAGTTTTTGGACAAGATGATCCCATTGCACGGGATTCAATGCATTTGTCCATCCTGGCTGGACGTTAATTCGAACTTTTTTTTCTCCAGACTGTGCATATAAGGACGGAAGATGATCCCACAGAAAATCGTAAATCTCCGGACGCCCATCCCTGGATTGGGAGAAACGCAGGTCTAATTGGCATACCGTATTTGTGGATTTAGGGCCTTTCACGACCCCCAATTCGACTTTGTCCTATAAAAATAGGTTATACGTGCGAGCGAATTCGCTCGGCGATGGAGGATAATTCCTCGTGGGTTTGGGACACATTCTTCCAGTCCGATAATCCATCCTTGGCCTTGCGGGGGATGATATGTACATGCGTGTGGAAAATAATCTGCCCCGAATCTTTGCCAGTGTTGATTCCAATGTTGAAGGCAGGAGCGTTTACACTCTTCAGTATGGCCGGGGCGATACGTGTAACAACCTCCAACAATCCCTTTCGATCCTCCGGGGAGGTGTGAAGTAAATCCGGTGCATGATTTTTGGGAATCACCAGCGTGTGTCCGGGAGAAATGGGATGGATATCGAGGAATGCAAAATAGTGGTCGTCCTCATACACCTTGTGCGAGGGCAAACTTCCTTGGATGATTTTGCAGAAGATGCACGAGGAATCCGTGTGGCTCATGATACCCTACTCGAATGCGAGGAATATTAAATCTCCCTCCGATGGGGGGCTATTCGTCAGTGTTCACAAATGCATCCATGTATCCCGATTGGGTGTTCACCAACAGAGTGACCCATCCGGGGAATGTTTGTTGGAGGGCGAGCTTCTTTCCTATTTTTTGATAGACCAGTGAAATGTTCTTGGCTGGGTCATACTTAACCAGCATTCGCGTGTCATCATCCACCTTGTAGCGCTGAATGATTTTCTTACCCAGGGTCTTCACGACTAACTCGTATTTCCATCCGGTCTTTTTGGTTTCTCCATCGTATTGGATCTTTTTGACCACGAAGCTTTTCCGCTTGTATTTTTCCCCACCCTCCACAATCGTGT
>CAZKYB010000057.1:0-3604 GCA_964557045.1 uncultured archaeon | reverse complement strand
CAGCGATCCCAACTCATTGTATCTCTTGGCCCCTGACAACACGCTCGCGAATGTTCTCGAGGCAGACCGAAAGCCCATTGATTGGTTCGAACCCGGTGGAACGAGGGAAGCGCAACTCTTGTCGCAGGGAGTCACCCCTGAAACCGCGGCTGAAATTGTAGTCACCGAGAAGGCGCGCTTCTTCGCGCAATCCGAGAACGATATTTCCCCCTACAACCTCATCTTTGGTTTCCTCATCACCATCAGTTTAGCTATCGCCGCATATTATCGTTTATCACTCGAAGCCAAGCGCAAGGTGCAGTTGAAGTACATGCAGATGGAATCCGAGTTCAAGGACTCACTATACGTCCTTGCTTCCCGTCTCGGAGAAAACAAACCCATTGAGGATGCGCTGCGCCACACCCAAACATTTTTGCCCAACAACATTGTCTCCCAAGAAGTGTTTGGGAAAACGGTAGACAACATTCACGTGTTAGGAATGCCACTTGAAAGTGCACTCTTCGATCCCGCGTATGGAGCCTTGAAGAACAATCCCTCGCAGATCATCAACTCCTCCATGAAGATCGCCATTGACAGTGTGAAGTTAGGAGTAGGAGTCGCGGCGCGCACACTCATCTCATTGTCTCGACAATTGGGGAATTCAGAAAAGGTTGCGAAGATGCTCACGGTGCTAATCCAGGAAATAACCGGCACCATGAAAACAGTCTCCGTGTACATCGCCCCCATCGTATTGGGAATAACCACGAGTCTGCAGCGCGTGGTCATTGTTACATTGGTGAGTGTCTCGGCGTCTGGTCAGAGTAACCAACCCGCCGACCCCAATCTAGGCGCGGGAATCCCTGGAGTGGGGGATTTCGGCTCGACGGACGTGAGCTCATTCATCAAACCCGAAGTGGTCGCGACTATTGCGACGCCGGGGGAATTTTTGTTGATTGTGGCGATTTACGTGATTGAGCTCGTGATCATCATGAACTACTTTGTCACACTCATTGAAGAAAACAACAAAATTACGGCAAAGCAGAATGCGGCGGCCAAGCTTCCCATTGCAATGATATTGTTCGTGATTACAGTGATTGTTTCCAACATGATGGTTGCGGGGAACTTCGGATGACGCTCAACCAGGGAAAAATGGGCCAGAAGGGACAGGCGTTCGAAGCGTATCGTGTATTGATTGCCATGGTGTTGGCCCTGGCCGTATTGCTCATCATTATTTCCACCATCACCTACTTTGACAAGCTGCGAGAGAAGGTCTCGTTGGAAACCCTCTACAGTTCGTGGAAGTCGGCCGTGGATTCCCCGAATGGTAAGGTGATTTTGGCCAGGGATTTATTCTTTCCACAAGAGACGCGCTTCAGTCGGACCCAGTTTTCCAAGCAAGTATCCCTCGACGAGGCCTGCCTCCAGTTGGATGGAGAGAAAGCCGCAGGTTTTGTGTTGAATGACTCGGATCTGGACCATCCCTATGTTACAGTTCCTTCCTCGGTCGTGGGGAACGTGTACATGCGGTGTGAAACCACCAACTTCATTATTCCTCCTGGCCCCGATAGCTGCTTCGCCTATTGCTGCCTCTCCTTCGGGAAGATTGCCGGGTGCCAATAGCCGAGCGTCCCCGGATTACCTTTTTATAGGACCAGAGCCTTCCGAGTAGCAGGTGATACTGGGATGAATAACCGAGGACAAGCATTTTCGACGTTTCAATTATTGATTGCGGCCGTGGTGGCATTGGCCATCCTGGTGTTATTGTTGAACATCATCGGTAGCTTGCCCAACCTGGGCGGACAGAAGCCCAACAAGATTGCCTCGGACTTAGTTGCGAGCCAGGTAAATGCTCCTTCAGAATTGCGTACCTCCAACCCGGTCACATTCACGAAAGAAGATTCCTTGAACGCGAAAGCCATTGCCTCTGCGTCTGGAGTCGTGACAGAAGGACAATTGTGTATCTCTATGGGTGACTTCATCGGATCCGAATCGGATTTCAATCCGGTGGGCACGGGAGTCTTACAATACTCAGGGGCTTCCAACCTGCGCGTGCGAATCTCAGTATTGTGCGACACGGGAAATCAGATTATTGATGATTTAGCCGCAAATGGATACGGAGACGCCGGATGGGAGAGCGATTGTTCAAACGCCGCGAACCCCATCACGGAGATCCCCCAGACAGCCTGTATCATTGCTTTGCGATACGCGTAATCCCCAACCATTATTAAGCCGGGTTTCGGACAGGAGTACGTATGCCCTCACTCTGGTCTGAGACCCGCGCCCAAGGGGAATTCAATTCGCTCTACATGATACTCGTACTCATCATTGGGGCGCTATTGTTGATTACGGTGGTCAAGCCCATGTTTAGGCAGTCTCAATCCCTTGGAAGCAAGACCCCCGTCGTCAAATAGGGTCGTTTTCTCCTCCCCTAAAGGGACTCTTTTTATCGGTTTTCCAGGGAATCCTTCTCTATGGATGCCCTACATGCGGAATTGGAACGGAACCTCTCGGATATCCTCACTCGACAGTTTGGCCTGACGAAGGATTCCGGGGTCATGGTCATCTACGACACGCAGTCCCCCCTTTCTACTATCACCACACAGGTCTACCGGAACCTCCTCAAAGGAAGGGCGCGCGTACACTTTGTGGACTTTGACGCCACCCCCCATGAGGAAATACTCAAGCAAATCGAAGCCCATTTGGTTCCAGGGGATGTCGTGGCTTTGGTCCAATCCTTCTCTTTCCGTGTGAGTGTATATCGTTGGCGCTTGGAGCTGTTTGATCGAAAGTTGAAAGTCTTGGAGCACATGCGCCTCTCCTACATGTCCGAGGACCAATTCATGACGTATGCCAAATCTCTCAAGGATGAATCTTCCTGGCTGCAGCCCACGGCGGAAAAACTTCGGGATCTTTTTACGAAAACAACCCACATCAAGGTGGAATGCACCGGGGGAAGCATCCTCACGTATCAATCAAAAATGGAAAAGCCGGTCGTGAATGATGGGGATTATTCCAAAATGAAGAACGTGGGAGGAGGATATCCCATTGGGGAAATTTTCTCCGAGCCCATCGACCTTTCCACGGCGAATGGCCAGGTGGAAGTGTATGCGTATCCGGGGGAGGATCACAAGATGCGTTTCACCCCAAAACCGTTTCTCATCAAAATCAAAGACGGTTGTGTAGAAGACGGGGATTTTCCTTCCGAGTTTCAACCACTCATGAATATGATGCGCAAGGAAAACCCAGATGGATCGATTCCCGTGCGGGAGTTTGGGTTGGGATTAAATCGAAACATTACTCCGCAGCACGTGCTTACGGAAGCGAGTGCCTTTGAGCGAATTGCCGGGTTACATCTCTCACTGGGCTGGAAGCACGGGGCCTACTTGAAGAAGTTCAAGAAGCAGAAAGAACTCGTTCAACGCTACCACGTAGACATCTACCCTTCCGCCAAGCGTATTTGGCTGAACGACACCCTCATTTTCGAAAACGGCCAATTCGTGATTTAGCAAGACGTGGAATGGTTTACCCATTCACTATTCCGGCACCGCCAATCGGAAGCTGCGAGCTACTTGAGCAAATCCGCGGCACCGGCTACAATGTTAGAGAATAATCCCACGAAGGCCAC
>CAZKYB010000056.1:0-3712 GCA_964557045.1 uncultured archaeon | reverse complement strand
AGGGGTCGAGGCCCGATGTTGGAGATCAAAGGTGTAGACGGGAGTTGGATACTGTACGCTGTGGGCATCCGTCGCGATGAACTGCCACTGGTATGTGCCTTCCTCTTGGTCGGTCGTGTCCCAGGTATACGTGAGGGGGCGATTACTCATGACTCCGCTCTTCACATACATGGCGCCCGTCGACGAAGGAGGGCGGTCTCGTGCGATGTAGAGGCGCACTGTGTAGGGAGGGGTGCCCCGCTCGAACAGTGCCGAGAAGGAAATCGATTCTCCAATCTCGAATGTAGATCGATCATCCGGCGAATGGACGGTGTTGCCTTCCCCGGCGAACTGGAACACAATCCCCTCGGCCATAGACCAAACGAGAATCGCCACGAGAAAGAATCCGATGACGAGGGATTCTGCCTCCATAACCGGATAAGGCGTCTTCTTCGTAACAGGCGAGCCCATTCTCAAAAAAAACCTTTTTGGGTTAATAATAGTTGATAGAAAAAAAAAGGAGGGGAAAAGAATCCCCTCTTGGAATACTTACATGTGGCACATTCCGCAGCAGCAGGAGCGGGCCTTCCACATCTTGCCGTACCAGACTAATGCGATTCCAATCACATACCACAAGGCGACCATCCAGTCAAAGGATTGTCCGGTCAGGTTGAACTGTTTCCAGAATCCCCCAGCTAGGAACCAAAATCCCAATGCCATCAATACGACCGCGATGATGGCCGAGGTCCAATCCATGTCCCCCATCATATCCATTTCGCGCATGCTTTCCATTTTCATTGATTTTTTCGCCATACTTTCTCCTCCTAAACCATGGCGGTTATGGAGCATGGGAAAAAAATTGGGCTTTAAATATGAGCCGGTCGACGCGCAAAAAGGAAAACAGCCCATTCATTTTTCGTCTGGAAGAAACGCGCCCAAATAGTGGAGGGTGAAGAGCATGAGAAGAATACTCACTACGTTCAGCCAAACCGTGTACTCGGCCAGGAACGTGAGTGCGCTTACCGGGAGAAACAAGGCCCCCAAGGAGGCGCAGGCGGGGCACTGGGCCACGAGGAATATCCCGATGGTCCCAATCCCTGAGACACCGCTTCCCTTTGCACGTTTTGCAGGAGCACACACTTTGGGGGAGTCCCACAGGTGGATCTGATAGGCGAATGTCAAGCCGAAAAGAATGGCGAAGGCCAAAAGCAGCAGGGCATGAACAGGCGGTACATTGGCCAACCACACATCCACTAGGGAAAGATTCCCCAGCACCTGGGAATAGATGTAGATCCCCATCATCGCGAGGAAGGAAACCAACGCAATAATCGTGTATTTGGGAGAATACAATACCCCGAGGAGACGCATAAACACGTCCACTTGGGCATTGGATTTAAGGGTTGCCCCAAATGGAAAGAGAAGTCCCTTTTGGACCTGAAAAATCCTATTTCTTTAAAGAGCCTCACTTGCCCTTTTTGGTTTATGGACATCATCGTCAAGCGCCTATCCATTAGCCTCGGAAAGAGAGACTTGTTCCAGGACGAGAGCTTCGGAATATCCTACGGAAGCAAAGTGGGAATCATTGGTCGAAATGGCGTGGGAAAATCTACCCTCCTGAAGGCCATTATTGGGAAGACCGAATACAATGGGGAAATCCAATGCAATGCGCGCATCGGATATTTTGCCCAGCACATTGATGTGGATCCCAATCTCACGTTTTTGGAAGAATTGGAAAAAGGACTCAATGCCTCCACGCACGCTCAACGGATAGCCGAGATTGAGGCCATGATGGGGGATCCCAAAGTCTATAATGATACCAAGCGCCTCACGGCCCTCACGGAAGAATACACTCTCCTCCAAACGAAAGTCCATCAGGAAACCCAATCGGCCAACGCGACGAACGTGAAGGATGTCCTGAAGAAGCTCAAAGTCCCTGAGTCTCTTTTTTCCATCAAGGTAGGGGAACTCTCCACGGGACAGAAGGCCATCCTCTCGCTGGCGAAGATTTTCTGCGCCGATTGTGATGTGTTATTGCTCGACGAACCCACCAATCACTTGGATTTTGACCGGTTAGACATATTGGAGGCGCACCTGAAGGCATTCAAGGGAACGGTCATGGTGGTCACGCACGACCGATTCTTGCTCAACCGCATTGCAGATACCATTTTGAAGATTGAAAATGGGAAAGTCATCAAGTATAGCGGGAACTACGACACCTACCTACGTGCACGCTTAGAGCAATTCGAGGCTCAATCCAAAGCGTATGAGAATGAGCAAAACTATCGACGCATACAATTAGAAAAGATCAACAAGATTGGCACCGCCCCCAAGAATGTGCGCCAGTCCGAATATCGGAGAAAAATGCTGGACGCCCGAGAAGAAATTGATGTTCCCAGTCTGGATAGGAGTGAGTTTGAAGTTCATTTTGAATCAAAACCCATGAAGGCTCCGTACGTAATGGAAACACATGACTTGAGTGTGGGATACGATAAGCCGCTCATTAAGCACGTAAACTTAGCCATTGGGGCCCACCAGCGGTTTGTGATTATTGGTGAAAACGGGTGCGGAAAAACGACCCTCCTCAAAACTATCGCCGGACGCATCCCGAAGTTGGATGGGGAAATCGACTACGCAAGTGAAGCCGTATTGGGATACGCCGACCAAGACTTGCAGGGATTGGATCACGAGAAAACACTGTATGAGGAAATCTACACCATTCTCCAGGACAAAGCGCTTACAAGAGCTAACCTTTCCATGATTGGATTCAAGAAGCCCGAAGAGGTGGAGAAGAAAATTGCCTCAATTTCAATGGGAGAGAAGTCTCGTTTGAATTTGTTGAAGGTATTGCTGAAGAAGCCTAATTTCCTCCTCCTCGATGAACCCACGAACCACTTGGATATCGATGCGCGAGAAATCATCGAGAATGCGTTCCTCAACTATGATGGGACCATCCTCGCCGTGTCTCACGATCGATATTTCATCCAAAAAGTAGCCAATCGTATTGTGAAAGTGGAAAACAAGACGATTGTGAAAGTCAAGTAAGACGTTCAAAGAGTGCACGACAGCTAGTTGGCTTCTTCAGTTAGACCACCGATGAATTATCTGAATGGAATGAAGGGTATTTCTTTTTCCGCTGGGCCAACAGAAACAATCCACCCATCGCGAGGAGCAATCCACCCATCACAAAAGGATGGATAGGAAGCTGGATGCGCGTAGAATACGCCGTATTCGTGTTTGGCCCCCATGCCCACAGCAGGACGTTGGGCTGCCCTCCCTGGTTGGTGAGGTGGTATACTCGTTCAACGGATTGTCCGGGTAAAATAGGAGAGAAGTCTCCGGGTTCTACAATCGTCCACTGCCAGTCCGGAGGGACCCCTTCGATGTGCATGGTCACGTTTTCAGCGGGAACGCTTCCAATGTTGGTCACGGTTCCCCGGATGAAGAATTCATCCCCTACTTGCGTGTGGGGTCCCTCCACCGTCATGCTGACCATAATCATAGTGGCAGGATCGGCGGCGACCATAGAGCTCAACAAGACCAGTCCAAGAAAGAGTGTGAGTAGATAGACGGGTTTCATCGGATTGACCTGGTTGGTTCCAATGGGACAACTAGGCATGTACCCTTTCACCTAGTTAATTCGCATGATTCACAAACGCAACTAGGGGAATCTTAAACCACCCAAAAAAAAAGAAACGCCCGCTGCGGGAATCGAACCCGCGCCGCCACCGTGACA
>CAZKYB010000055.1:3632-3882 GCA_964557045.1 uncultured archaeon | reverse complement strand
TTTGCAACGGTGTCATAGCAGAACACTTCAAAGGCTCGCCTATCCCGATACTGGAGTAGGGGTAAGATAACGCGATCCATCACGTGACGACGGAAGTCCCCGCTGATGTAGCCGATGCGAAGAGGGCGCCTCGGGTCGGGGTCCACCAAAGGAGGCCGGGTTCCCTTAAGGGAGCCAAACCAATCCTCATGCAGCGCACGAACATCGCGCTGAGGGGCATGAGCAGATAGGATGAACAGCCTGGACTGAT
>CAZKYB010000055.1:0-3622 GCA_964557045.1 uncultured archaeon | reverse complement strand
GCAGTGCCCCTTCCCAATCAGCGAAACGCTCCCTCATCTGGGCGAGAGCCATCCAGGCATCAACGGACTTGGGTGCGAAGAAGGTAAGGGCCTCCGCCGCTCGAAGGGCCAGCGCAGGACGCCGCGCCTTCAGGTACAAGGGCACAAGGTTGTGGATGATCCCGCCTAGCATGTCCGCGCCAGGCTGCACCAACTCCTCATAAAGGCGAATAGCTGTAAGGAAGTCCCCCTTGTCCACAGCTTGTTCCGCTGCAGCAAGGGGATTGTCTTCCTGGGAAGCAACGTCAGGCTGATCCACTGTCTGCCCCATCGTCAACATGCCGCCCCTCATTCCGAGGTTCCACAGCACGCTCTTCGACAGGTTCAACAACAGATTCAACAACCTCAGCTTCCTCCGGCACAGCTTCCACAATATCTTCCATCTTAGCACCCCGCCATTTTAGCATGTTGTCGAACAGGCTCCGCGTCAGTCGGCTCGAACTGTTGCTTCAGTGGATTAACCGGCATCGGATTGTAGTCGTGGTAGCGCTCCCGACCTTCCCCCTTTACCTGTTTCACCGAGAATTTCTGCTTCACTGACTTCTTCATCGTGCTCATGGATGACACCTCTTTGACGTTGTAACAATTGCAGCAAACGTTCGGACAGTTGTTCCAATCTGTCCCCTTGCTCCCCGCCACCAGGTGGGGTGACATACCGGCCAATGCGTCCAGTCGCCTCCATCTGCAACTTGGCCGCTTTCAGTTTTTCATCGGTACTGCCACAGTCCATCGCCTCGTTGATGGTGTCCACGCTTTTGGAGAACAGGGCCTCCAGGCGTGTGTTAACAGCTGCCGACATCTCCTTAATGTACGTCACGAAAAGAGGCTGCCTCTGCAACCAAGTGACATACTCCGGCGTGAAGTCACAGGCGAGGGCAATGGTTCTCCTGTCAACACCCTGAGCCAAAAGAGCTGCCACCTGCATATGCTTCGGCGACAGCTTCTTCAGCTCAATCGCGGGGCTTGGCAGATCCTCTAATTGTTCCATCGGAGTCCTTCACAACCTCATGGATTGGCCGGGCCAGTTGCTCTTCCATCTCCTTCGCCATCGCACCACGCAGACGGTCCACAACCTCCCGCTGCGCCGGGGACAGGTAAGAAGCCAAAAATCCGTGTGAAACTCTCACGCTCATGGGAACCGATAATACAAGAGGTCCGAAGGGCAGTCAAGGGCAAATGAACCAAATTGACTCACCTCTTACCGTCGATAGCAACTATCAACTTTTTCCACCAGAAATTTTGGGGAGGTGGCTTTCGCCGCCGCCTGAAGTTCGATTTTTGCCCCTTGGGGGGTACTTGATAACGGTTATCATCTTCATGGTGCAGTGCGCCACGGGGGATGGAGATGATTATCATCTACGTTTGTAGTGTTGCATTGCACTATGTTGCATTGCACTATGTTGCGCTGCACAAGTTTGGGCATCGTGTTGTAGATGATTCTCATCTACATTTGGCGGGCAAGTGAGAATAATTATCATCTTCGCCAAATGTAACAGATTGTAACAGTTGCAACTTTGTGCGGTGCAATGTTGTCAAACATGGGCAAGTGAAAAACATGAGGACAACTCGACACATGGACCGCAGACAACATATCGAAACACGGGAACCAATGGGAACCGGGATTGTCAAACATGGGTAAGCGCAACAAACACACAACTCACACAATGGAGAACTGCAAATGAAAATCGCTATCAGCACCAAACTGGACAAGTCCGCCACGGCGAAGCAAACCGTCCTGAACATCACGGAAGATGACGCGGAAGCGCTCATGGCGCTCGGGCGGCAACAACTCGTGGTGAAGGTCCAGGCGCTCATGCGGCGCAACGGCAGCATCCCCGACACGATGGATGTGAAGGTGTCCGAGTTCGCGCCGGGCACTCGCCACAACGCGCAGGTCGATCCGCTCACGGCCGCCAAGTCGCTGAGCACCGAGGAACGGCAGAAACTGATCGACGCCCTCCTCGCCATGAAGTAAGCATTTCGGAGGGATGTTCCCACAAGTCCCTCCCATAATGCTTATTTCCACCAAAGGAGAATAACGTGGCCTTCCGTATAATCTTCGCTATCTGCATCTTGTTCTCGCTGTTCGCGCTCGCGGGAATGGCGTAGTAATTAGTTGCATTGTTTCATTGTTTCACAAGTGTTCAGTATCCTCCCCCCATCCCCAGTTAAAAAAAAAAAAAAAAAAAAAAAAAAAAAAATAAAAAATTGGGGGTTTTTAAAAATAAACAAGGGTAAAAATGACACAATGACAAACGGGCGGTTGGATGATAAAATGTGTACTTGTGGTATGGAGATAGTAGCGAACCAAATTGGTTCGTTCCTTACAATCACAGATAGGAGTTGGCAACATGGCTAAGCGGAAGAAGTTCACCGGAGCTTACATCAGAGGTGGCAGGAACACACTCTACCTCACTCGGGAAGATATGGTCAAAGCGCTGCAGTATGTGTTGGCTGGCGGATATGACCTCCGAGAGATGCTGGCCGAAGCGCACACGGAGATTCACGCGGACAAGATGGAGAGTGCGATGGAGCGTTCAATGGAGTATCGTTGTGGCTGAACCCATCACTCCGCAAGCAGTGCAAACTCGCTTCGTTACCGTCCAGTCGCAGTTGGCCGCCCTGATCTCCGACCTGGAGAAGGGTAGCGTCTACGCGGCGCAGTCGGCAGCCTTCCGCGATCTGAAGAAGTGGGCCGCGAAGTCCGAACGCATCAAACAGGGATTGACGGAGATGAAACTGTGAGCGCTGAACTCATTCTCATTCGCGGGCTGCCGGGGAGTGGCAAGTCCACACTCGCCAAGAAGTTCGTGGGATTTAAACACTTGGAGGCAGATGACTTCTTCATGCATGGAGACAAGTATCTGTATGATCCCTCCAAGATCAAGAATGCACACATCCGGTGTCAATCAGAGGCTTGGCTGAGCCTGCAACAGGGTGTGTCAGTTGTAGTAGCAAACACCTTCTCCCGCAAATGGGAGATGCAGCCCTACTTGGATATGTGCAAGGAGCTGCATATCCCCTATACGATTATCACAGTACATGGAGATTATGCCAACGTGCATAACGTGCCTCAGGCTGTGATTCAGAAGATGAAAGAAAGGTGGGAAACGTGAGCCAACCTGGGCGAGTTGTCCGCATTCGCATCAGTCCGCAGGACTGTATGGGAGTTGTGGACTTGGTGAACAAGGTAGGAGCATATCGCCCAGGTATGTCCTTCGCTCAAGCAGTTAGCCAAGCGCTGGCAAGTGCGCTGATTGCACTCCGGGAGAATAAGTTGATCCCAACAAGGGATGGATTCGAGTATGCAGAGTTGATGGCACCTTTTGGAGATCAACCCCACTTGGATCGTGCCAAGAAGTTGCAGATCACTCGCCTTGTGCAAGCACAGCCGCAGCATGTGCAGGTGCCCACACTTGTGGATCAGCTCTCCATCCGCAAGCGTACTCGCTTCGAGGAGTTGGCGTTTAAGTTCAACAACGACGCTGCCAACATGAGTGTGGAAGAACGAGCCGAACTAGAAGCACTCACCGTGGAGTTGAATCCACTGTGAGCCAAGCACGGAACGCGCCTAGCCACGGTT
>CAZKYB010000054.1:0-4001 GCA_964557045.1 uncultured archaeon | reverse complement strand
ACCCCCAACCTCTTCCATGCCATGGAAGCGCGCTACCGTTGCGCCAAGCGCCCGACCTTTTTCCCTTGTGGGTAACCAAGCAAAAGCTCGCGCTTTTGCTGGCCACGTAAAGCCAACCGGCTTTACATGGAAGCTCGACCAAAAAGACGTGTAAGGGCACGAGTGCCCAGACTGCTTTCTGGTTAACTAGTAGGAGTTGCGGGTCAGAATCTTTATAAAACGGCTTTTTGACGAGGGGGTGTTCGTCACGTTGTGCGTGGCTAAATGTCACTTTATGGGCTCTGTAAAGCTTTCTCGTAAACTTTCCAATAATTTTCCATATAACCATCCCACGTTGAGGGTGGTGTACAAGCCCATTGGTGGGCGGATTGGCTCCTAGCCTGATTCGCTCGGGAGGTGGGTTATTATGAATGCAAAGAAAGGTCTATTGTCCGTCCTCGCGGTCGGATTTGTGGCTCTCCTCATGGGGGGCTTCGTTGCCGCCTTGGACGCAGGAACCACGCTCAACGCGTCGGTCTCGAATGTTCAAGTAGCGGGTAAAGTGGTTTTGGACAAGGTCCAGCCGCGCATCATTCCCTATGGAGATGATGTAGTTGAAGGAAATACTCGTCGAATCGCCTTGGCTCGATTGAACTCCATTATGGATGTTCGCGATGTCACGCGCGAACGAATGGCTTCCTTGGATGACACACGTCGTGTCGAGTTTCGAGAATCCGTTTCTCGGGTTCGCATGGCCATCGCCGAGTTCCGCAAGGATTCCTCGCGAGATGACTTCAAGGGATTCTCCATCACTCGCTTGCTCAACGCGAGCGGTTTGACGCAGGAAGAAAAGGATGGATTGAAGCAGGTCTACCTGGACACGAAGAATTCAAACTCGAAGGAACGCATGAGCTTCATGCTCTCGTCCCCTGAGGATGACTTTGTGGCCGTGGGAAAATTCTCCGCCATCCAGACAGAAGATAATTTGGGAGGCACTTTGGTCGGGTTCTCGAACCAAACCAATAAGCGCTTCTTCGCCATTTGGGGCAACGGGAACATTCTCGGTGTTTCAGACGGTAAAGTCTTCTGGGGAACGTACTGGAATGATGGTTCCGAATCTCGGGCCCAGAACCAGTTCGAATTGCATAACTTTGCGGGCGATCGCGTAATCGAAGGACATTTCTTCGTTTACTAAAATCGCTTCCCTTTTCCCGGGGTAATGGGTTGAGAGGGGAATCGTCTCCTCCTTTTCCCTCTCTCCTTTCCTGGGATTTTCTCTTTTCTCGTTTGTGTTTATTTTCCAAACAACCCAAATCCTTGCTTCGTGTCCTTGGGTGGGTTGGGCGCGGGGGTGCTGGGTTGGGGGGTGTTGGCTTGTTTGATTTGGTCCATTTGGGTTTTCCATTGAGCAATGAGTTCGGATAATTGGCTCACGACTTGGTCTAATTGTTTAGTGCGTGTTTCCAATACGCTCATCTTCTGGTCGGCTTTCCCTTCGAAGTCGTCTAGTTTTTGTTTGTAGGACTTGATCTGGTCTTCTCGGTCCAAATTAGCCTTCTTGATGGTTTCAATTAATTGTTTCGTGTACGCGTCTACATTCTGGAGCTTGGTTTCAGCCTCAACGAGTTTTTGTCCTAACTCTCGTTGCGTGGAGGCCATGTCGGCGGCTTGATCTTCGACTTTTTTGAAGAAGTCTTTCTCTTTCATGGAGACAATGGTTTCCATTTTGTTGTTCACAATCTTGTCGACGTCGATCATTTTTTTGTTGATTGTTTCGTCCATCTCGGTGTTTTTCTTGGACAGCATTCCTTCGAGTTCCATCTTCGTTTTCTTCATCTCCGCGTTCATGGTGATGAATTCCTGCATGGTGGATTGGATGTCCTTGGAGGCCAGGTCGGCGCCGAGTTTTTTCAATTGAACGATCTCTGTGCGTATTTCTTCTCGTAAATCTTTGACTTTGTCCTCGAGGATGGCATTAGCTTGGGTTTCCATCTGGTCGGCCAATCCCTGGGTGATTTTTTGTTCAATCTCTAATGTTTTCGTGGCGCGTTGTTCGACTTCGGATACTCTTTCATCGGTCTTGTTGACTAATTCGTCGACTTTCTCTTCGAGTTTTTCCAACTTCTGCGTGGCATCATCCACAATCATGCGTCGGGTTTCATCCAATTGGGTAGATTTGGCGGTGATATCTCCCATGAGTTCCTGGATGATCATCTTTTGTCCCTTAATGCGTTGCAAATCTTCTTGCGTGGCGGTGTTCAATCGTCTTATTTCCTCAATCTTCTGGTTGAGGATCTCGTCCATGTCTTTGACCTTCGCATCCATCTGCGCGTCCATCTTGAATCGAAATAGTTCGCGTTGTGCCTCGAAGAGGGCTTCGAGTTTTTTCTCCATGACTTGGTAGTGCTCGTTCACTTTCGTTTCGAGCACGTCATCGATTTCTTTCTTTAGTCTTTCCATCTGGGCGAGTTTGCTATCGACTGTTTGCAATATTCCTTTTTCCCAGAGCTTAGCAATCGAGGTGTCGGGTTGAGGGGCTTGGTACATGGGTTGGGGTTCCGGTTTAGGGGGCGTACTCGCGGGGCTGGTTTGAGTGACCGTCCTTCGCGGGGTGGGCGTTTCTAGTCCGGGTAACTCCGAGGGTGTGATTTCTTTGCTCGTGGCCTGTCGTACCCACCTTTCGGCTTGGGTGCGGGGGATGTTCATTCCTTCGAGTTCCGTGAGGAGTTCTTCATCATTGAGTCCCATGTCCCTTAGTTTGCGTATGTTGGCGAGGATGGCATCTTGATTGGGCATACCTTAGTTGAAAATTCCCTGGAATAAAAGCCCTGCTCCGTGGTTTGGCTTATCCGAGGGAATAGCTCACGCGGATGATGCTTTTTTTGGATGTTATTTTGGTGATGTGAACAAGTCCTATTTCGTGGGTGTTCTCCACATGGGTCCCTCCGCAGGGGCATCCTTTGCTTCCGGAGAGAGTTATCACTCTCACGGGTTTTCCATCGGGTAGATAATCGGGGGTGAATCCGCACAGCTCGTGGACTTTTTCTTTCTCCACGATTTGTTTCTTCACGGGTGTGTGTTGGTGGAGAAGGTGATTGGTTTTTTGCTCGAGCATTCTTCGAAAAGGTTCGATTTCCTCAGGAGTTATTTCTCCTTCGTATTCCACGTAGGGACCTTCCGGAAAGTGGTGTCCTTTTCCGGCGACCCAATTTTTCCCGAGAGATTCGACTGCAACATCTATCAGGTGTCCAGCCGAGTGGAGTCGGGCATTCAGTCTTCGTCGTGTTTCGTCTATTTTTAGGTGAACATTTTCTCCAATAGAGAAAGCGCCGTGTTCAACCGTTCCAATGTGATGTACGATTCCCTCTTTCATTCTCACTTCGCTCACGCGGAATGTTGCATGCGTATTGTGGATGGTTCCCACATCGTAGGGTTGTCCTCCTCCTTGCGGGTAGAATATGGTTTGATCTAAGATGAGGGTTGTTTTTCCTTCCGGGGTGGAAAGAATATCAACAATTTTTCCGGTGGATTCGAACTGGTAGGTGTTTTCGAAATATTCCTGCTTGGTTGCCTTGGTCATTCTATATGTGGGTGTGGGGTGTTCATTAAAGCATATCACGGAGTCGCTGGTTGATTATTCCAAGTCGTGCACTGGCGGTATTCAATTGTCTGACCGCATTTTCTCGGTGAGTTTGATTGGTTGGTTTTCCTTGGTGTCGGGCAATGTCCAATGCTCGGAGTGTTTCTTGGGCTGTTTTAATTTCTTTTTTGAGCTTTTGTACTTCCCTTTCGTATCCGGCTCTCAATCGTTGGATGTTTTCGCGCAGTTGTTTGTTTTTTCGCGCCTGCTCAATGTTTCTGTTTTTGAAATGTCGTCGTTCTCCAGGTCTACCTTTAGGCATACGGGGTAATTTTTTTGGATGTATAGAAAGAGTAAGGATTGGAAAAAGGAGAGTAGCCCCGGGCAGAGTCGAACTGCCCCCTCCACCATGTCAAGGTGGCATCCTAGCCGATAGACAACG
>CAZKYB010000053.1:0-4113 GCA_964557045.1 uncultured archaeon | reverse complement strand
AACCGGCACGATTCGCAATACGGTGACCAATTCGGACGGGAATCTCGTGTATGATATCAATGCGAACACGACCATCTATTATCCCGATCTCACCGTGGCGGATGCCAACTCGACGATGACACAAACATCAGACGGAGAGTTTGCAAAGGCGTTTTTTGGTCCGAGTCCGGCCGGAAACTACACCGTGTCGTCTATTTTCAAGTGTGGGAGCAAGTACGTGGCCAATGGATCGGGAACATTCACCGTGACGGCGGCCAGCACGAGCGGAGGGGGCGATAGTGGTGGCGGTGGTGGCAGTGGTGGCGGGGGAGGTGGCGGTGCAGGCGGTGGTGGCGGGGGTGGAAAGACGGCTCAAATCATCGGATTCGATTTCGATCCGGCCCTTTCAAAGAACGCGGCATCCACTTTCAGTGTGACGGTGCAAAATCTAACGGGAATCGTTAAGGACTTCTTGTTCGAATACACGGTCGTTCATCCGTCTGGAGAAATAACCACTGGAGAAAAACTAATTCTTGCGGTGGCGCCCTATCAACCTACGACGGTCGTGGTAGACGGGGCGTTCACTCCGCTTGAAATGGGAGATTACATCGTTAACGGATTTCTCCGCACGCCTAACAAAATAGGATTATATGACACGGAGGAAAAATCCTACAGTGTGCAAGGAGAACATCTCCTCACCATGACGATTGATGCGCCTTCCACGAAGACGGCTACCGGCCTCACGTTTCCATTCACACTTACCCTATTCAATTCCGGAGACTTCCTTGAAGAAAATGTAAAAGTGGACTGGTCATTGGTCGGACCAGACGGGGACGAATATTTTACTTCTTCATTCACGGCTACCATTGGTGTGAATGAGGTGAAATCGTATTCCCTCTCTCCATTCATTCCAATGGGAGTGAAGCTTGGGGTTCATGATCTTGTCGTGAAAGTAATGTCGTCCGGCGTGAAGCAAGAAAAAAGTCTCATGTTCGATGTTGCCTCGCCCAGTGAATATTATGCACAGTTCATCGCCGATTTGGAAGTGCGCATCGACCAATTGGAAGACAAGATTGACGAGCTTCAATCAAAAGGATTTGATGTGGATGCGGAATCACTGATCTTATTGGATCTCAAACAAGAGTTAGGGGACTCAAAAGGAATGTTGTTGTCCGGAAACTTCGCGCAACTCAATACTCAACTGTTAGAATTGTCGGAAAAAGTGACAAAACTGGCTGCCATCCTCGACAACATTGAGCAGCAGGCACCCTTACTCTCCCGAGAGGGATTGACCATGATCCTCTACGTGGGGGTTGGCCTCATGCTTGCCACTTTCCTATGGTTCCTCTTTGCACGTCGACGGAAGAAAGAAGAGGGCCCTAAATCTCCGCCCGTGCGTCCCGTGGCGCCCAAACATATGGATAAGATGCTCGGAATTGATGTGACCTATTATCCCTCTCTCGAGCGCGAGGGCCTCAAACATAAGCCTTTAATATCCGACCTTCTTGGGTTGAAGGAGAGGAAATGACTATGCTGACCACCGAACTCATCGTATCATTGGGACTATTTGTCGTGCAAATGGTGATTGCCGTGTACTTGATTCGCTACTCCAATCAGCAGCTCATGAAGAGCATCTCCGGGTTGCGAGACAAGAACCTGGAGCTCATGAAACTCAACGCACGCTTGACAAAGACCGTCATCATGAATGAGGAAAATTTCAAGAAAGAAATCGACGGGTTCCGGTCAGGAAAGTCCAAGGCCGAGCGCGAGGAAGTGCAAGTGGCTTCCTCTCGATCCAAGTAATCGTTCAAGGGAGGAAACACCATGGCATTCTCTGAAATCATCGTGTCGGTCGGATTATTTGTCATTTCGATGATGGTCGCTCTCTACTTGATTCGTTATTCCAATCAACAGCTCACGAAGTGTGTCACTGCATTGGAAGAGAAGCACAATGAACTTGTTGATTTGAATGGGAAACTCGCCAAGCAAATCCTCCAATCGGACAAGGAACTCCGTGCTCACTTTCATTCGGTCAAGTCCCAGCACGCTAAAAAAGGCTCTGCACAGTAAATAGTGCATGGGCCACGCTGAGCGGGATCGAATACTTTCTTTGTTGAACGAGCAGAACATTCCTTTTCATCATTTCATCCACGAGCCTGTTTTTACCTCCGAGCAGGCTGCGGCGGCGCGACAAGGAGAGCTCCACAATGGAGTGAAGGCCATGGTCTGCGAGACGGAGCGAGGGATTATTCTTGCTTTGCTTGCGGCGGACCGAAAATTAGACTTAGAGAAGCTCGCGGAGCTGATCAAGTTCAAGAAAATCAAGCTCGCGTCCAAAGAGAAAGTGGTGGCGAACACGGGATGTGAAGTGGGGAGTGTTCCTCCCTTTGGTTTTCCTCAACCTCTTCCAACATACATCGATGAGACGGTTTTCGACCACGAGAACGCGGAGTTTAACATCGGGCTGCTCACGGAGAGCGTGCGATTGAAGACGAGCGACTTGCGTAAAATCCTCCCGCAGAAGCTATTGGCGTTTGCCCAGAAATAGGGGGTTTGAGCCTCCATTTATAAGCCTTTTACCGGGCTTTACGAGTATGGAGCCCCCCAAAGAGGGGGCAACCCATGATAACCCACCCCCAAAGGGTGGTTTTGAGGTGAAAAAACACATGTCTACCACATTCAACGTCCCTGCCGAGCTCAAGGAGAAGCAGAACGAATTCTTGTCCGAATTGGTCAAGAAGAAAGGAAAGGCCCGCATTGGGGTCAACGAGGTCACGAAGGCCATCGAACGCGATCAGGCTAAATTGGTCATCATCGCGAAGGATGTTTCTCCGCCTGAATTAACCATGCACATTCCCTTGCTCTGCAAAGAGAAGAAGGTCCCCTACTCGTTCTCGGACACCAAGAAAGAATTGGGTGAGAAGATTGGGATCGCCGTGGGAACCGCCGCGATTGCGGTTGTGGAAGCCGGAGACGCCGCTCAACAAATGGAATCGATCGTGAAGACGGTTCAGGGACTCTCGAAGTAGGTGACTGAACATGGCTGAACTCGGTACCCCTGCAGAAGTGGTCGAAGTCGTGAAGCGAACCGGCGTGCACGGAGAAATCTCCCAAGTGCTCTGCCGCATCCTCGACGGACCCGAAAAAGGACGCGTCAAGCGACGCAACGTCAAAGGCCTTTTACGCGCCGGAGACAAATTGATTTTGTTGAACACGGAGCGCGAAGCTAAAGAAATTCGCGCCCACTAATGGATGTGAATGCGTATGGATTGTTCATTTTGTGGAAAAAACATCCCCAAGGGAACGGGTTTCTTGTTCGCCAAGAAAACCGGACAGGTGTATTCGTTCTGCTCTCGTAAATGCGAGCACAACATGCTGCACTTAGGACGACAGTCGCGCGACACGCGATGGACGAAGGACTTCGCCAAAACGAAAGCCTCCAATTTGGCCATCCGCGCGCACGAGCAGTCGAAGAAAGAGCACGGAAAGGAAGAGACTAAGGCGAAGGTCAAGGCCGAATAAGGATGGATGTCCCGATGATGGAACGAACCCTCGTTTTGATCAAGCCGGATGGAGTCCAACGACAACTCGTTGGACGCATTCTCCAGCGATTTGAGGATGTGGGGTTGAAGATCGTCGGGATGAAACTCATCCAGCCGACCAAGGAACACTCCGCCACGCACTACGCCGATGTCGGCGTGCGACGCGGACAGAAAGTGTTGGATCAAAACGTGAACTTTCTCGCGGAAGGGCCCGTTATCGCGATGGTGTTGGAAGGAATCCAATCTATTGAATTGGTTCGAAAGATGGTCGGCTCCACTGAACCCAAAGCCTCTCCTCCGGGAACGATTCGAGGGGATTTTTCTCATCAATCGTATGCGTGGGCGGATGCCAAGAATCAAGTGGTTCGAAACCTGATTCACGCTTCTTCTTCCAAGGAAGACGCGGAGAAGGAAATCGCCTTGTGGTTCAAGAAAGACGAATTGTACAACTACAAGACCATGCACGAACCTCATACGTTTGGTCAGTAATTTCTATCTTTTCCAATCGGCAGTATTTTATCTCTCCAATTCGTAAGAGTGTCCATGCACCTACTCATCAAGAAACTCCACCCCGATGCCTCTGTTCCCAAGT
>CAZKYB010000052.1:0-4505 GCA_964557045.1 uncultured archaeon | reverse complement strand
TCTTTCAGCTTTCCCTCGCGGTACTCGTACGCTATCGGTTTTGGGATGTATTTAGGGTTTCCGCGCAATGAGCGGAATGTTCTGCAGCGATATCCGACGCAACATACTCTGGATACTCCCAATCAACCCTTTTGACTACGAACACGGGACTATCACCCTCTCTGGCGGTGCGTTCCAGCACACTTGTTCTCGTCAAAAAGCTTGTGCGAGAGTCCAAACCCCACATCTCTTCCAGGTTACCCTGGAAGATTCGGTTTGCCCTCTGCGGATTTCAGTCGACCTTACTCCCCGCATCTCGTTCGATGTCTTTTCCTCCCGGTACTAGGATGCTTCGATTCCCGGGGTGCCCCGTCCTCAACGGACTTATTCGGAGATCATGGGATCAGCCCCTGCTTGCGGGTCCCCCATGCTTTTCGCAGCTTGCCACGTCCTTCTTCGGCTCCCAAACCCAGCCATTCTCGAATAGGTTACTTAACTTTTGAATGAGATCTCTCTATTCTCCGTTTTTCTCTTGGCTTTCCTTCCTCTCACCCTTTCGGATCAAAGAAATTCCAGCTAATTCGATCAACGATGAACTCGGAACTTAATTTAACGGTTGTAGAACTATGACGAATCACCGGGTAATCATACCGTAAAGTATAACGCGTGGGGTTTCAACATCCACGACAGGAACAAACCACGCACAAATTCGGGCTCACTCCTACCCTCCTCCTGTGACACCGAAGTCCTTTCAGACTGTATCTCGGTGCTGCAAACGCGCGAAAAAGGGTTGAAGAAAAATAAGAACAGGCTATTACACCCATACTGATTGGTCTTCCACCCAATTTCAGGCTGTTGAAGCTTGAATGTTCAATGCTCGGAAAACCGAGCCGAACTAACGTATTCACCAAGAAGAAGGATTATAAACCAAATCCCTAGATGCGGGAGAAATAACCCTTTGTTTTACGCGATGAGCTTGACCGCCACCACCAAGACCAAAATCACAATCACGGCATGGGCGACATGGTTCCACATGCGCTGGTCAATTTCATTAAAATCGGGCATGAGGTAGGGGGAATTTTGGGCTTTATAATCGTATTTCTCCCTGGAAAAGGCGCCGTTTGAATAGTGCTTCCAACTGTTCATTTTTACGTCTATAATCGAGAAATACCCTATGGCGTGTCGTAGGGCGCGAATTATAAAGTCAGGTTCCCGAACCCTGGTTGGGTTGGAGGTTCTAGTATGGAACTATGGTCAAATACATTAGGTTGGAAAATACTGGGATTTGGATTAGTATTAATGATTGGAATTATTGGCGTTGCTTCCGCCGTCCAATTGTAAAGAAAAAGAAATAATCTATTTTTTTGGGTTGGAAGGAACGCCCCGGGTAAGGGCATTCCTATCCATTCATTTTTTTTGAGCCTATTTTTTCACACCATAGAATTGCCCAGGGGTCCACCTCCTTGTGCAAGTTTCCTGGCCAGAGTCACCCCACGCGCCGTCAGTTCGACCGGCTGTCCATTCCCGAAGGAAACGAATCCTTTCTTTCGGAGGGAACGAAGGTTATGCCAGTACGTCGACTCCGGCGTTTGAGTCTGTTCACAATAGGTTCGAGCCAGTGAGGAGGCCGTCTCGAGGGATAGGTCGAGCAGACAGACGAGGAGGTCGAGTTGACAGGGCGTGAGTTTTGAAGTGTTTAAGTTTCGGGGGGCCTAGAAGAAAATGAATCCTAAAAGGCCCCCCTCCACAAAAACAAATCATAGAAAGTAGTCGCGTCCGTAGGGACAATGATGACGGGGTTCGTCTTCACGGTCTTCATGGACGCGGAATGCATGGAAGGATTGAACACCCAAACTCCTTTTATTTGAGGCTCTGCAACCCGCGCGCATTAGATATGGCAACCTATAAAACCCTTCAACCACTCCTAGTGGAATGCCCAGAAAGCCCCGCTCAGCCCGCCCCAAGCCGCCCTTGCGACTTGTGGCTGATCGACCCGCTGTTGAGACGAAACGACCACCTCGAAAACAAAATACTCCCGCACATGAGGATTGGAGTGCCGTCACTCGTGAGGGAGTGAAATTCTTCAATCAATGGGGAATACGCGACCCGAATGTGAGAAAGCAGGTCATTGAGATCGTAATGGAACGATGGCACGCGGTTCAACTCCTGCGAAATAATCTCCGGAAGGGAAATGATGAATTGAATCAGAAAGAGAATAGGCTCAGGGAGATCGAGGCAGAGCATGATTTACTCCTGAGACGACTCATCCAACACCCCCAAGATCCCTCGCTACACACGCAAAGAATGCGCAGCCTGGCTAGCCGAAAAAGAACGAATGAGGAAATGAGAGAAATAATTAATCGGCTAATTCCCCAGATTCGAATGCTCAAACGAAGACTCCAACCCATCCCAGGGGGAATCAAGAAGGAATTGAATTCCCTCGCGAAGCCCTTCTGGGAAAAAATGGTCGATTTCCTCGTCGAATTGAGTGCTAAGTAAAGAAGGAAAATGAATCCTTCCTCACTTCTTCGACTCAAACAAACCCATGACGTTTCCGTCTGGATCCACGAATCGCGCCCAGGCGCCCATTCCAGGGATAGGCGTGTAGGGGGTGTCCACCTTTCCGCCTCGCGCTTCAATTTTCTTCAAATGATTCTTGATGGACTTCACGTGCATATAGATGATGGGCCCGGTTTCGTGCTTCTTCTTTCCCATCCCCCCATTGATGATTCCTTTCTTGGCCAACATTCCCGTTTTGGGGTTTGTTTTTTCCGTCCAGATGTGCCAATAATCCATCCCTTTCATTTTTCCAATCTTCCAGCCAAATATGTCCTCATAGAATCGTCTCACTTTGTTGAGTTTCGCCTTGCGCGCATGCAACTCGAAATGAACTACCGGATTAGCCATAGTATACCCAACCTCCCGGGTCTTATGTAGCGAGGGGGTTTTCTGACTTAATAAAACAGATTATTCCACGCAACGCGTCTCATTTTATTCAGGGAAAAACACGAAAAGAGAATGGTCGCACGACGAGGGCGAAAACCGATTCCCTCCGATAAAGGGGATGTCCATCTGTACTTCACTGCGCTGGACATCAACTGTGGGGTTGAATGTCTGTTCATCCGCAAAAACGGATACTGAGAACATGCACAATGCGAGCAAGATTACTCCAAGTTTTTTCATCATTGGGAATCACCTCTGATTCATTGTATTATTTTATTTTGGGAGAGAGCCTTACGGCTCACCAAATTATTCAACTCAAGTAACTCTCAGAAGAGAGAAAACCCAAACCGTAGGCTATCTACATCAATTCATTGTAATATAGTTCAAGGTCGAAAAAATAAACTAGGGGATTCTTATACTGCCGGAAGAAAGTGGAAATATAATTTTAGAACACAACAAATCAAACTAAGGGGTTCTTATATCGAGGAAAAAAATGAGTGAGATTATTTTCACCCGCGAAGTTTATCCAGTGCGCGTGTCTGTCGGCTGGGACGAATCCCTTGTTCACGACCCACCCATTGCCCAGGCTTTCGATAATCCCACACATATTTCCCTTGTCCGGGAACATGGGAAATGAGACGCAGGAGCATCCCGTGGGAATTGAACAGTCTCTCCTCCACCGGTTCCATAAATCCGCCACGCGCATCAATCACTTCGATGCGAAAATTCCCTTTCGAGTCCCGCGTCCCATACGATTTGAAACCCGGGCGTTGAACAAGCGGTTTGAAAGGAACTCGTTCATTTTCAGGGATGGCGAGGAGTATTTTCATCACCCTCTGGGACATACGGCGCTTGGCCAGCACTTTAGGGATGCGAGAAACGGCCTTTACTCCATTCCATACAGCACCCGCTCCCTTGCGAACGACTGCAGGGGCTTTTCTTCCAGGAGGGGCTAGTCGACGGGAAAGGGTTTTCATTCGAACACGTAATCGTCCCTAGTATAAAAAATAAGACCGATATTCTCGAAGAAAAACCAGAAAAGTGGACGCTGGGGGATACAGAACCAACCTTTTGGCTCATCGCCAAAAGCTTGACCAAAAAGCAAATCACCATGGACGCTGGGGGATTCGAACCCCCAACCTTCTCGTTGCAAACGAGACGCGCTACCGTTGCGCCAAGCGCCCAACTGGCTATTCTAAAGGGCCCCCGAGGCATTAAAAAGGGATTCCGGCAACAATACCCTTTATTGGGGAGGATTTGAGCATGGACCAAATCAAACAATTCGTCGACTTTATTCGCAAGCATGGAGTAGTAGGGCTGGCGATTGGATTCATCATGGGTGGGGCCGTGTCCAAGCTGGTATCCGCACTCGTGAACGATTTGATTAATCCCTTCATTGGACTCATCATTGGAAACCCAGAAGGACTGAAAGCCGCCTCATTTGTGATCGGCAACTCCACTTTCCTTTACGGGGACTTCCTCGCCTCCACGATTGATTTCATCATCATCGCCGCGGTTGTGTTCTTCGTGTTCAAGGGAATCGGGTTGGATAAGATTGACAAGAAGGACTGAAATAAATACTC
>CAZKYB010000051.1:1125-4550 GCA_964557045.1 uncultured archaeon | reverse complement strand
TCCATTACCGGAATTGGAAAATCCCACCCCGTGCGCGTGTATGATTCCACTCACGCGTGGAGGGACACCCCGCTCTACTTTGACGACCCGACCTCACTCATTTCACTCATCAACCGAGCCGCACGTGAGAGTGGTTCCCGGTTGAGTGGAGAAAATCCCATCCTCAACGCACGCATACTACATGGTATGCGCATCCACGCGGCCATTTCTCCCGTCTCACAATCTCCCATCGAGGTGAGCATTCGACGATTCACCCAACGACCCACACACCCCACTCAGCTTCTTCCCTCGCGCGTGTGGAATCCGACCATCATTGCCTACTTAGAGACTGCCCTCGCGTGCGATTGCAACCTGATGATTGCGGGAAACACCGGAAGCGGGAAAACCACAACCCTCAACGCCCTCGCGCACCTTTTTCCGTCCGATGAGAGGATTGTGACGATTGAAGAAACCCCTGAATTATCCCTTTTACACCCCCACCGCGTGAGCCTCACTCCCAAAAATGGAACACCATTTGATCTTTCTCGATTGATTCGCGAAACCCTCCGCATGAGACCCGATCGAGTCATTGTGGGAGAGGTGCGTTTCCCCGACGAGGCGCACGCACTCATGGAATCCATTCTCGCAGGGCAGGGAAAGGGAACGTATTCCACATTTCACGGACACTCCTCGCGTGAAACACTCGCACGACTGCGGCAATACGGATTAATCGATCAGGATTTGGGATGGATCGACATTCTGGTGATTCAGCGCCGATGGACCCGAAATGAAACCGCGTCATCCACCCCTACGTCCGTGCGAAAAATAATCGAAGTGGTCGAGCTCGAGTATGATTCGAAAGAAGGGTTGACGATGCACCCCGTTTTCACCTACAATCCCCTCACCGACGAATGGGAGTCTCGTCCCTCCATCAAGGTGGCGGGGCGATTCCCATTGTATTTCCCCCACCTCACGTGGGAATCATTCCTGCGTGAACGCGCACGAAAACAAACCGGAGGAAAAATCCATGCTCACGCCCCTCATTCAACGATTCAAGCGCGAACGCACCATTCGTCAATGGGAATCGGCCATTGAGCCTTTTCTCTCTGCGTACGCGGGGGAATTATCCCTCTCGAGGAATCCGGAGAAGGCATTCCGACAAACCATCGAGTGGACGCCCAGCCCCCTGCGAAAGGAATGGGAGAAAATACTCACACGCATGGAACAGGGATCCTCCCTCGAAGAGGGATTGGCGCGCTTCATCCAGGACGCCCAGTCTCCCCTCCTCACACGCGTGGGAGGGGTGCTCCTTCACGTGTGCCGCGAGGGCGTATCCTCTTCCTCCTTGAATGCCCTTCAACGGATAACTGAAGACGTGCGCATGCACGAGAAGAATGATATTAGGGCGTTCGCGCAGAAGCTTAC
This sequence comes from uncultured archaeon, assembly GCA_964557045.1. GTDB lineage: Archaea > Iainarchaeota > Iainarchaeia > Iainarchaeales > VGJJ01 > VGJJ01. The sequence continues at coordinate 3,146 of CAZKYB010000051.1, read as the reverse complement.
CGTTCTCACCCTCCTGTTCATCGCAGTATCGGCCCTCATCCCTGCATTCTTCCTCTCATTCATCTCCATCGGTTCCACGTTCATGGAGAGTACGTTCTCTCCGGAAGACGTGCTCCTCATCACCCTTCTTGGTTTTCCTCTCCTGGATGGGATGCTCTTAACATGGGTCTGGGTGCAAAGTCCCATCTCCCCTGCCCCGAGCACCGGTAAATTGAACCGAAAAAAAATCACATCCGTCCTATCGCGCTGGGATTTTTTGGCGAGAAAAAATGGGATGAAGGAAGGATGGAATGATATTTTGCGCTCCAGCGTCATCGAGGGAGCCAGTCTATTTCTCATCGGGTGGTGCGGCTACTTGATGATCAAACCCGAGGGGGCAGAGCCTCTCATTCTCATCATCATCGGCACCATTTTTCCACTCGCGGTCAACCTAGCGTGGCACGAACGAATGTTCATGGACACCACGCAAAGGATGGAACACCAATCCTTGGATTCCCTACTCTATTGGTCCGCACTTCCCACTACGTGGTCGTTCGAGCGCAAACTCCAAGAGCTCGCGACGCAGACACCGCCTCCGTTACGCGAAGAATGGGAGTCGGTTCAACGTCAAGTGAAAAAAGGCGCCAACGTCCCAGAGGCCTTGCGCTCGTTGGGAGACGGGAGGGAAAGTGAAACCCTCTCACGCGTGAGGCAAGTATTAATTCAGGGATACGTGTCAGGCATCCCCCTCCATGACGAGTGCGCACGACTCGCGACCGAGGGAATGGAGAGAGAATCCTTGCGACGGGAAAGGGAATCCTCCCTACTGATTGAGAAATACACCCTCCTGGGGGCAGGAGGGATTGTCGTGCCATTGATTTTGGGATTGAGCACGGGAATGGTGGAGAATTTTACGCAGGAAATAGGAAACGATGCGTTGAATCCCGCATTGCAGCTGGCCGCAGGGTGGGGGACACGAGGATACTTGCTCATCTACTCCATTCTCGCCTCCGCATTTGTAGGATTGATTGAAGGGGACGCAAGCAGGGGAAAAATATACATTATTGGAATTCTTCCCCTGAGCCAATTCATCTACTGGGGAGCTGCCCTCTACACGTCCTAGTGGGTTAGGGGGATGAGCGATTGATTATAAACCCTAAATGGCTCATTCCCCGCATGCCTGCCATGAAAAAAGCAACCAAAACCAGCGACCCAAAACCTACTTCCATGGGGTGGAATGTCCCCCACGCTCCGGTCGTACATGATTTAACCGTGCGATTCATTGAGAATGAACACCGCAACTGGAATGGATACACCCTCATTGAGGGATTCCCCGGCATGGGACTCGTGGGTACGATTTCGGCCAAGTATTTGGTGGAGAACATGGACTTCAAGGAAATTGGACACATCCACTCTGATGTGTTCATGCCCATCATCCGCATTCATGAGGGGGTGCCGGTCTTTCCGTCTCGAATTTACGTGAATGACAAATACAAGCTGGTCGTCCTCATTTCTGAACAAGTCATCCCTAAGCCCTATGTACCTAAAGTCGCACGAGCCGTGATTGAGTGGATTCTCCAGAATGGGATTACGCGTGTTATTTCCCTAGCCGGCATACAGACGGGGGCCAAGGGCTCTCCTCTCGTGTATGGAATCGCCGCTAACCAGAAAAGCAAGGAACTATTCTCCGGATTGGACGTGGAAATCATTGATGATGGAATTACCACCGGAATCACCGCCATCATCCTCTTACATTTGAAGGACAGCCCCGTGAAGGCGGTTTCCATGCTGGGAAACGTCACCCTCGGAGCCGACTACAAGGCAGCTTCCGAATTGATTAAGCGGTTGAACAAGCTAATGAAGCTCAACCTGAAGATTGATCCCTTGTTGGACCAAGCCAAGAAGACAGAGCAGGAAATTATCTCCCAGATGAAGAAAGTCCAAGAGACCCAGGAAGAAGAAGAGAAAATTGACACATCGGGAAAAGGACCCTCGTATTACGCCTAGAGGGTCTTTTCTCCCTTTTTTTATTACATGCCACT
>CAZKYB010000051.1:0-1080 GCA_964557045.1 uncultured archaeon | reverse complement strand
AATGGAATGGAAGTTCTTTCTTTCGCCGGGTATCCACGTACAGCCCCACTACACACCCAATGATAATCAACAAGACGAGTCCTGCGCCGGCGAGGTCTTCGGGAATCGAAGGAATGTTAAACAATCCATCCGCCCCTTGTCCGGTGTTGATATTGAACACGTTCTCGGCGGCTTTACCCGAAACACTCCCGTCCGGGTTGGCCTGGAATCCTATTCCCTGGTTGCGGAAATTATCATTCAGCGGAATCAACTGCGCGTTCTCGGCGTAATACAATCCCTTGTTGGGATCATAGTAGAATGATCCACCTTTACCAGACGCGGAATTCAACAGCTCCGAGTTCCCATCATACGTTAACACGGGCTTACCGTTCTGGTCCGAAAACTGCAACGAATGAGATTGTCCATCCGCCGTCTTGATGTTAATGGTTCCATCGTCTCCCTGCGTGATGTCCGTGATCTCCTGATCATACACTTCTCCGGTTTCCTTGTTGATGACCTTGAAGAAGTCCTTACACGCCCCATCCACTAATTTTGAATACAAAATAAACTGCTTCGTGGGGGTTTCAAACACCTGGAAGGGACCGTTCTTCTTCAGTCCGGCCGTGAGGTTATCTCCTTTGAGTTTCGCGGCGGGAGAGTTAGGGTCTGTCTCCACACTCAAATCGATGGCCGGTTCTTCACACTGCGTGTTGGGGTTGATGGTGGTCGTCAAGTCACCGTTGAATCCCTTGACTTCCTCATCCGTGACCACGGCCTGCTGGTGGTGTCGGAGCCAGATGAGCAGCTCATTCGTGGCGGGCTTGTAAACCACCGTACCATTCTCCCAGGAAGCCGATTGGAAGTTTCCGGCTTCGGGAAATGCAGCACCCGTCACCACGACGCGGCGATTACCATACAATTGGATGCTGGCTCCCGCGCCGAATGCGGTTTGGGGAACCTGCCCTCCTAATTGGATGCGATTATTGATCGTGTCAACAGAAATACTTGGGAAGGCATCGGTGGTCACGCTCTGTCCTCGACCGAAGGCTTCTCCCATGTTATTCGAGTTCAAGGGAACTCCGGTTTGTTCCATGACCGCAG
>CAZKYB010000050.1:0-4579 GCA_964557045.1 uncultured archaeon | reverse complement strand
AAGCGGTCAAAGGGGCCAGACTCAAGATCTGGTGGCTTAGTGCCTTCGCAGGTTCAAATCCTGTCCCGTGCACTATTACTCTTTTTCCCCGGGCTTTCCTAAAGGCCGGTGCATATCCTGTCCCGTGCACTCTTCTTTTATTCCACCAAAAGGTTGGAATCATATGAAATTTCTACTTGTTGTTTTACTGATTGTTTTCTTGCTTGGGTGCACATCTCCAACTCCCACACCTTCTACAGTCAATTGTAGTTTGGATCCCTCCGTGGATAGTTTTGCATCCCTTCGCGCGGAGGATTTGCCCGTTGTTCCAGAGGGGTGGGGCACGCCCAAACGGTTAGGTTTCAACACGGATTGTTGGGAGGATAGTGCGAACATTTCCCCGGATGGAAAAAAGTTGTATTTTTCGCAATACACGGGGTTGGATTTAATCGGCGACTTTACGAAAGGACAATTTTCAGGTCGGATATTCGATTACGTGAGTGAGTATCCGTTCAACTCTGCCACTCGTTCTAATTTAGTTCCAGAACCCTTTGCCGCGGGAGGAGTCAACATCTCAGGAAATGATATGTACTATCACTCCAACCAGTATTATTTTGAAGATGGGAAGGGGGATTCGGATATTTACAAGAATGGAGAGCGTCTTCCTTGGAATGATTTTGAGGAGGAGGGCGATCCCTACTATTGTGCTCCTCTCGATGAACTGTATTATTGGATCACTTCAGAAGGGGTCAACACTATTTTCGTTTACAAAGACGGGTCTAAACAAAAACTTCCTTCTCCAATCAACTCAGGAAAAGGAGATATGCAGCCCTGGTTGACACCGGACTGTCAAACCATGTATTTTGCCTCGAGTCGGGGTCACGATGGAAAAGGGTACCATTTGCTCCAAATTTACCGCTCGACTCGTTTGAGTGAGAATGAGTGGTCGGAACCCGAGGTGTTTCTCTCTTCTAACTTGGCCGTGGCCGAGCCCTCTTTTTCGGATGATGGGAAACGCATGGCGTTTGTCCAGATGTTTAAGACTCCCAAGGGGGAGTTCATTTTGGACGTGTATTCCATGGAACGTGAGTAGCCAGTTCGGCCATTTCCTTTATAGGTTCTAAATTTTTGTTTTTCAGATGCCTAAAGGATTGCCGACTGTTCGACGGATTGCCAGCGTTCGAATGCCTTCCCATGCATCCCCAATGGAGAAGGTGCGCGTTCACGTGGCGCGTTCGCGTGTCCATCTTCTTCGTCTTGGGATACGGAATCGTCCGGGAAAGAGTGCGCCTCCGGTTGTGAGAAATGTAGCGGTGCACCTTCGTCGGAAGCGTATGATTAAGATGCTCTCCCTGTTGCGTTCGATGTTCTCTTCATCATCTATTCGGGAGGCCAAGAGTGATCCTCGCGTTAATCGAAAAGTGGAACAATCCATGCGGGAGAGCCGTGAACGGAGTGACCCGGAGCGGAAGGAACGCGCGGCTCGGCAGCAGAAGGATTTTCAGTCCCACCGTCGCGATCGGGCGAGAGAGGATCCGGCGCTTCTGGAACAATTGAGGGCATCCTCGCGAAAACGGAGCGCCGATTGGTGGGCGCGTCTCCGGGCGGATCCCGTGCGATACCAGCAGTATTTGGATCGTCAAAAGGCAGACCGCCGAGGAAAGCGGGGGGCTAGTGAACCTCCTGAAAAGGAGCCTAATTAGGGGTTATTTCGGCATTTTCCCATGGTCGGGTTTATAATGGGTCTGATGCCATTGTACCTCTATTGGTAGGGTTGGGAAACCAGATCTACCAGTATATAGTAAACAAGGAGAAAACAACAAATGGCGTTCCAAGGACGCGGTGGATTCGATCAGGGTCCCCGACAAATGTTCGATGCCGTATGTAGTAAGTGCGGAGCCCAAACCAAGGTTCCGTTCCAGCCCCGACAAGGACGACCGGTCTATTGCCGAGACTGCTACATGGAGCAGAAAAACAACAACATGATGCAGTAATTCGAAGAGTAACATTTTCGGGTTAAGATGGACGCCTTTTGCGGGACGCAAGTTGTTTTCCCGCCAGCGTTTGCATTATTTCACTCTTTTTAGGATTCAATCCTCATTCTCACTACTTTTATATAGCCTGACTCATTCGGCTGAACATGGCCAAGAAGCGCTCCACGGAAACCCAAACGTTTGATCCGGAATCATTTGACATTCATGCCTCCAGCAGGTCCATCCGTTCACGGGTGTGGCCGTTGGGTAAGAATGAGAAGCTTGTGAAGATTCGAAAGGATATTCGCATGCTCAAGGGGGAGATTAAGGTTCCTGAGGAAAAGAAATCCCGCTCAGTACTAATCGCCCTTCTTTCGAATGTTCTCGTTCCAGGATTGGGAAATGTCTACGTGGACAAGACGCCGTTTTCCATTTCTATTTTAGTCTTGAGCATCCTGGTGGTGTTTTCGACGTTTTCTCCTATTTTCCCCATCGTGGGACTGCTCTCCGCGGCGCATATCGCCCAGCCGGCCAGCATTGAGGGGTATTCTTCTGCGTTGGTGGTCCCGGCGAACATTGTGCTGGATAATCAATCCGTGCTGGTGGGTCCCACCTTCTCTATTCTAATCGTGCCTTTACTCCTTTCTTGGGTGCACCTCCTTTTTCTCTTCCTGAATGGGGGGAGGGTTTCGTGGAAGCCCTAAAATAGTTCCACCCTTCTATTCCATTCATGCCTGTTCCGTCTCCCTGCACGAATGTATGTGTCTTAGATGGAGTCATCTGCACCGGGTGCGGCCGCACCCTCGATGAGGTGGTGAATTGGTCTCGTCTCTCGGATGAGGAAAAGGTTCGCGTACTCAAGAGGGTCGCTCCTTCTTTGTTGGAGGAATAATAATGGCTGAAAAAATCAAAGCGGCTCCTCGCGTCACATTTGGGGTGGTGGATGCGCATTCTTTGTCGCGTATAGAGGATGCCGTTGCACTCTTTCGGGAAAATAACACCACTCTTCCTGTCACGAGAGCGTCGGTATTGGATATGGTGAAGGGCGGGGATGGATTCGTTCTAATGTATCGCGGTGGATCCCCCATCGGATACACGTGGTTCACCTACACCCTCCGGAAAAGAGGTGGGGTGTGGTTGGGGACGCTGGAATTTTATATTACTCCATCCCACCGGGGTCAGTATCTTCTGCCCCGCATGAAGGCTTTCTTGGCTGTCTTAGCACGTCGAAAAGGAATCACCATGATTCACCAGATGACGCATTCTCGTCTCATGATTCGGAGGGCCATTCGTATGCAGCGTCGACGGGAAGGTCTTCGTGAAAAGTTTCCCAATCTCAAGCCGGCCGTCTCGTTTCGAGGGGGGTCCAAGACAGGGGTGTATCGGGACTATTTTGTTCGCGTGCGACCCAAACGTAAGCGAGCTGCATAAGGGTTGTTTATTTTTTCACATGTAAATTGGCCACGTATTCCACGCTCGCCAGTTTTTCATCCCCGCTCAACTCCCTCATTTTTTCTAATATGAGTGTGTTGTTCGTGTTGAATTCCGTCATGTTCGAGGGATACTTCAGCGGGTTCTCCTGAAAGTACTTCAGCACTTCGCGCAATTTATCCTCTCCATACTTCTCGGCGTAGTTTTGTATGAGGGTGTGGGCGGGGTCGTAGAATTCGGGGTGGAATTCGCTGAGGTCATATTTTTCACTCTTCACTGGATTGCCCCACTTCTCCAATCCTTCCTTGTATCCGCTTTTTGGGTGGAAGATGTCCATGGTGCGGTAGGCATAGTACTCGGCCACTCCCTCATTCATCCACGTGGGGAGGTGCATGGTGTTGGTTAAGCTGTGAGTAAGCTCGTGCATCATCGTGGCACTCAACAAGTAGGGGTTTTCCTGCGACAAGAAGATGATGTTGGATCCCACATACTCTCCCGCGGTGGAGTATTGGGAGTTCCACATCACGGCGTAATTATCTTCCAATTTCAATCCGCTCAATTCCTCCAGAAGGGGGAGTGCATTATTGACTTTCTTGAATGTGGCCCAGTAATTGCTTACATACGTGTGGTCGTTCTTCGCATACGAAAAAATTCCATTCTTCATCACCGGGTCCGTGGTGAGGGCGACGATGTAGTAGTGAGGTTCGTCCAAAAACACGCTTGTGTTATTCAGCAAGTTGTAGTCAAGTGAGTTGAAGTGGAGGGTTTGCCCTTCGTCCAATTCAGGGTAGTAGGCAAACGTGAGCGTGCAGACGCCGAATGCACATTCCGCGTTCATGTCGTCAAATGCTTCCGTTGGATTGGCGAGGATGGGTCCCTTCACTCCGGCAAGAATGGTCACGTTCACATCGGTTGGGATGGCGGGTTCTTCCTCCACAATAATGGGTGGAGTGGTCTCAATGGGGGTTGTTGGAGTGTCAACGCTTGGTGTTTCCATCGTTGGCTGCACACATCCGAGGAGAAAAAGGAGTAGGATCCACACAATGGCGCGCATGGTCCGATGGGGTGATTCTAGAATAAAATACGCGGAGTGAGCGATACTGAACCGGCCTTTTAGTAAAAGCCCGGGGAAAAATGAAAACGCGGAGTGAGGGATTCGAACCCTCGCCTGGTTTCCCAGAACAGCTTAGCAGGCT
>CAZKYB010000049.1:0-4603 GCA_964557045.1 uncultured archaeon | reverse complement strand
TGATTGAGGAAGGAGCCTCGTATACCTCCATGCGAGAGGGAATCCAATCCCTGTTAGATTGGAGAATGGATTATTTCGATGGGCTTCGCCTCGCTCTTCCTGTGCGAAAATGAACCAATATCCCAATCGTTCCCGCCGATTGCCGATGTGAAAATGCGTTGGAATATAAACACGCGACCGCACCATGAGCATATGCAACGAATAGGAATACTGGGAAGCACTGGAAGCATTGGAACGCAAACATTGAATATTGTGGACCAGCATCCGAAAGAATTCTCAGTAAAAATTCTTTCAGCCAACTCCAGTTTGGAACTCATCGAAAAACAAATCAAACAATATCAACCCGAAGCCGTTTGTTTGGTGAATGAAGATAAAGCGGATGAGCTGAAGAAAAAAACAAAAGGAAAAATTCACGTCCTTTCCGGATACCAGGGATTGAATGAAGCAGCGCGATGGGAAAGCGTGGACACGGTCGTGCAAGCATTGGTTGGAAACATTGGAATGAAACCCACGATTGAGGCCATTCATGCACGCAAGAAGATTGCATTAGCCAACAAGGAAACACTCGTGAGCGCGGGAGCCGTGGTGATGCCATTAATCAAAAAGCACCACATCGAACTCACTCCCATTGACTCCGAACACTCGGCAATTTTTCAATGCTTGAAGGGAGAAAACGTGAAGGAAGTCTCCAAGCTCATCATCACCTGCTCCGGGGGGCCATTTCGCGGAAGAAAAATCAACGAATTGGAAGGCGTCACGAAAGAACAGGCCTTGAATCATCCTACCTGGAAGATGGGAGGAAAAATAACCATTGATTCCGCCACACTCATGAATAAGGGATTTGAAGTCAACGAGGCGATGTGGCTGTATGATGTTCCCGCGGAAAAGATTGACGTGGTAGTGCACCCCCAATCCATTATCCATTCCATGGTCGAATTTGTCGATGGAAGCATCATGGCGCAAGTGGGACACCACGACATGCGGATTCCCATCCAGTATGCCCTCACGCATCCCAATCGCATAAAGTTGGACATTCAACCGTTTGATTTTGTGAAAGCCAAACAATTCACGTTTGAACAACCCGACACGAAAACATTTGAATGCTTACAGATGGGATTGGACGCGGCCGCAAAGAAAGGAACCGTATGTTGTGTCCTCAACGCGGCCAATGACACGAGTGTGGAGTCCTTCTTGCGGAATGAAATTGAATTCTTAGACATTCAACGCACGATTAAGGACGTGGTCGCGCAACACAAGAACATTAAACATCCCGACTTGAACGATGTGCTGAAGGCCGATGAGTGGGCGCGCAAAACCACCCAAAAAATTCTTGCCCAAAAAATGACCCATCGGAAAAAGAAGAAATAGGACGAATACGAATGGCCGTGCACGTATTGCTAGGCGCCGGGGGATCCGGGACACGGATGAAGAATCCCGTGAACAAATCATTCATTCTATTGGAAGGGAAGCCCATTATCGCCCATTCCATGATGATATTTCAGCACCACCCGGAAATCACCAGCATCACAGTGATGGTCCACAAGGAATGGGTGGATGAGCTCATGAGCTGGGTTAATCGCCTCGGAATCACCAAAATTAAACGCGTCGTGGAAGGCGGAAAAGAACGGCAGGATTCGGTACGCATTGGATTGGAAACCCTTTCTCAATTACGACCGAAGGAAGACGATTTAGTATTGGTGCATAATGCCTCCAATCCCCTCATCACCAATGAATTAGTCTCTGAATGCGTTCGCGCGGCCCAAATCCACCAGGCAAGTGTTGCCGCGTATCGAATAAAGGATACCATCAAGCGTGTGAAGGAGGATGGAACGATCATCGAAACTCTCAATCGAAGCGAACTATGGGGCATGCAGACCCCCCAGTGCATCCAATATGGAGTATTCGTCAAGGCCCACGCTCTTGCGTTGAAAGAAGGCTTTTATGGCACGGATGATGTGCAATTGGTCGAACGACTCAAGATACATCCTGTTGTCGTGGACTGCGGATATGAAAACATCAAAATCACAACGCCCGAAGACCTCCCATTCGCGGAAAGGATCCTCCAAAAAAGAAGGGCGAACGAAAACCAGAAGTAAACCACCCGTCCACGTTTCTAAACCTGAATATCTGGATTGGTTAGATTCAAAAGGAAAAATCATTGGAAGCGTGGAACGAAGACTTGCGCATACGTATGGGTTGTTTCATCCCGTTGTTCACGTGTGGATTTTGGATGGGAAAAACCAGTTGCTGGTTCAGAAGCGATCCAAAAACATGATCGTGTATCCCCTGCACTGGGATTCCTCGGCCTCCGGACACTACGATGCGGGAGAAACCAAAGAAAAGGGTGCGATGCGCGAGCTGAAGGAAGAATTGGGATTGAAAACCAACCTAAAATACATCGGATATGCGGACGTGGAGCATAAAATCAAAAACGCCCACCATAAGGAGCGGGTCCACTACTTTTGGGGACGCTCAAATGGAAAGCCCCGATTGCAACAATCGGAAGTGAAGGGCTTTCAACGCGTTCCCCTCAATCAAATGCCAGCATTCATTCGCCAACACACCATGACGCACACATTCATGGGCGGTTGGAAAAAGTATGGAAAAAAATGGGAGGGAATTGTAAAATGACTGTCCCCTTCAAAGTAGGATTCGGAGTTGACTCGCATCGGTTTGAGGAGAAACCAACCAAGAAGAAACTCATCCTGGGCGGCGTGCACATTCCAGCGCACGTGGGTCTTGATTCTCATTCGGATGGGGATGTCATCCTCCACGCGGTGTTCAACGCCCTATCCTCCGCGATTGGAGAAAAAAGTATCGGGCAGTTCTTTCCTGATAATGATCCAAAGTGGAAAGGGGTGGACTCGCAAACATTCATTCAGGAAATCATGAAGCGAGTTAAGAAAGAAAAGTACGTGATTGGAAATGTGGTGGTGAGTTTAGAGTGCAAGCGACCCAAGATTTCCCCCATCGAACCCAAGATTAAACATAACTTATCGAAACTTTTGGGGGTTTCAGAGAAAGAAATTGCCATCCATGCCACGACCGGGGAAGGGCTCACTTCCTTCGGGAAAGGGGAGGGAATCTACGGCCAGGCCGTGATTCTTTTGTACAAGGCCGGAACTCCGGCCGCGCGAAGTAAGGGTGCCCGCTAGTGGCACCCAGACGCTTTTTGATCAGACTTTTGGCAAAAGGTTGCGTGATTCTTTTATACAAGAAGTAATCTACATGCCTGAAAACACCCTTTTTACGTCAAGTGCCAACTAATGGGGGTACACTCGACGTATTGTTTTATAACGCGCGCGAGGCTGAAATACCCAATCTATACCCGTCAAAGGGGATAGGGGGAATCCTAGCCATGTACGCCACCAGCACGCAACCCAAAGCCAATGGGAATGGAAAAATGGGTAAAATCACGCTCAACCAGATTAATTCCCCCGCGGACCTCAAGCAGGCCACGCTCGAAGACTTACCTCACATTGCCCAGGAAGTCCGAGAACTCTTAATCGACACCTGTGCCAAGAACGGCGGACACATCGGGGCCAACCTGGGAGTTGTGGAACTCACCATGGCCGTGCATTACGTGTTCAACACGCCTAAAGACAAGGTTATTTTCGACACGTCGCACCAAGCATACACTCACAAAATTCTCACGGGCGGAAGAGAAAAGTTCCCCACCATTTGTAAGTATCCGGGCGGAATGACTCGATTCATTGTACGCGGAGAAAACCCGTATGACATTTGGAGCGCGGGACACGCCTCCACGGGATTGAGCGGAGCCATGGGAATGGCCGAAGCTGCGAAGCACAAGAAAGAAGATCACCAAACCGTCTGTATCGTCGGAGACTCCGCCCTCACTGGGGGACTCGCGTATGAAGCGTTGAACAATATCGGATACAACCAAACAGATATGGTTGTTATTTTGAACGACAACAAGATGGGTATTAGTCCCAACGTGGGAGCCTTCCACGAATACTTGAAACGATTGTCCAGCGTTTCCACGGATGATCGCGGAAGACGAAGCATCGGAACAATTTTCGAAAAGCTCGGATTCAAGTATTACGGACCTATTGACGGACACAACTTTGAAGAATTGGTCCACCACTTGAATGAAATCAAACAGATCAAGGGACCTAAGATTTTGCACGTGTTGACGCAGAAAGGAAAAGGCGTCGAATACATGGAGAAGGACAAGGCCCGATGGCACGAGCACGCCGCGTTTGACATTGAAACGGGAGACCCCATCAAATCCAACAAGGTTTCTGTTGAAGGGCTTGCCATCAACACATTGATGCAGCTCGCGGAAAAAGACCCTTCCGTGGTGGGACTCACCGCGGCCATGGCCGCCGGTACCGGAATGAACAAGTTCGGGGAAAAATTCCCGAGCCGATTCTACGATGTGGGTATTGCGGAAGAACACGGAATCACATTCTCCGCCGGACTCGCCGCGGAAGGAATGAAGCCCTTCGCCGCCATCTATTCTCCATTTTTGCAGCGTGCCTTTGATGAGATGATGCACGATGTGTCGATGATGAATCTCCCCGTGAAATTCTTGATCCCCAAGGCCGCCATCACGGGGGATGGGCCCACGCAGGGAGGAATC
>CAZKYB010000048.1:394-4742 GCA_964557045.1 uncultured archaeon | reverse complement strand
AGGGACGCCCACATGATCCCCCAGTGGAAAGCCTCCCTCGAATAGGGGTTTAGGACCCCTTCCCTAGGGGAATAGGCCCCCCTCAGAGGCGCCTTTTTATAGCTTTCTTCGGGACTTTTGAGTATGACGACCATGATGACCCGATTCGAGAAGACCCGCATTGTGGGAGCCCGCGCATTGCAATTGGCCTTTGGCGCCCCCGCTCTTACGGACAGCAAGAAAATGATCTCTCCGTACGATTTGGCTCGAAAAGAATTCGACGAAAAAGTCATCCCTTTGTCCGTTATCCGAAACCTGCCGAATGGGCAGCACATTCGAATTGAGGTGATTTAAACATGGGTAAGTCCGTCCCTAAGGGAATCAAAAGCAAGGCCACCATCATCATGAAGGAAATGCCTGAATCCTTCTCTGAAAAGTTTGACACGAACAAGAAAAGCATCGTGGAACTCAAATTGCCTTTCTCAAAATGGACCACCAACGTGATGGCTGGATTCATCACGCGACACCAGAAGAAAATTATCAAGGCTAAGTTGAAGGAAGAAGAGGCCAAGCAGAAGAAAGAGGCCGTCATGAAAGACGCCCCCGACATGGCCCCGATTGCCAAGCGCGAACGAAAGCCTCGCGTCATAAAAGAAAAAGCCGAAGACGCACCCGCGGCAGAAGAAGCCCCTACCGTTCAGTAAGGGAAATTTTTCCTTTACCCCACCCGCGTTCCCAAATCCACCATCTTACTCACCGGAGTCGTGGCGCCGTCTTCATTCTTGTTACGCTCTAATACATACAACGAACCCGTGGCCGCTTTTTCTATCTCCGGAGCGTGCGTAATCACGAAGACTTGATCAACAAGCCCAGGCAATCGCTCACGCAGCATCGATGAAAGAGAATTTACCGATTTGATGTCCAGGTTGTGCGTCGGCTCATCGAGAATGATCCAGCTTAACTGACGTGTAAGTACGAACGCCACGGCCATACGCAAGGCCAGAGCGGCTGCACTGCGTTCTCCCCCGGAAAGAGAAGACTCCGCTTCGACCCAGCCCCCGCGTATCTCACGCACCGATAGCACGTAATCATTATCCTGGACTTGTAACTTTGCGAGGGTGAAATCCTGATAGGGATACAAGGCCGGCCACAACTCCGTAAGAGCGGCATTGATGGCCTCGACCACTCCTTCACGTAACTGCTGCTGCGTCTCAATGAGCGCATTGGCAAAAACACCCAATCCTTCTTCGATGTCCGAATACTGAACCAATTTAGTCGAGAGCGAATCCTTCTGTGCAACGAGGGATTCCACCGACTTCACACGCTCAATTAACTCCCCTTCCACCTGAATCAACAAATCCCTTTCTCGTTCAAGGGCATTCCATTCCGATTCGAAACGCGACCATTCGGCGTTAATCGCATCCAACTTTCCTCGCACATCCCCTACGTGGGCAAGGTCCTTTTCCCCACTATCCACCTGCGTCGAGAGACGATTCGCTTCCCCTTTCACGGAAAACATCTCGATGCACTTGTCCACGTGCACCCCCTGCGTGCGCAACGCATCCAAATCCCCTTCCGAAACAGGCTGGCCCAACACGGTTACTGCTTTCTCGGCATGCTCTAATTCTAATTTGGCCCGATCCACCTCCGCAAGGAGGGAAGAACCCTCTTGGATTCGCACGCGCAACGATTCCTGTTCTAATAATACGGGATCCAACCCCTTCAGCACTAACTCAATCCCCATCCGCTCCGAATTGATCGAGGAACGGCGCGATTCGGCCGCCGCGCGCTGGGATTCAATTGTTTGACGTTTGGTCGTGATGGAAGAGAGGAGGTTTTCCTTATGGGAGGGATGGATCTCCTGCTTACACGTGGGACAATTGGCATGCAGAGATTGCAACGATCGCACTTCATTCTCCACTTCGAGCAATTGCGCATCGGATAGGCGTACAAGGGAAACGCATTCCGTGTATTCCCCACTCAATGCGTTCAACTTTTCCTGCAACTGCGCCTTTTGCTTCTTCATCTCACTAATACGGGCTTCAATATTTTCGATTGAAACGCCTTCCGTCTTGGAGTCCCAATCTTTCTTTCTCTTTTCAATCAAATCCAGTCGCTGCACGGCCTTCTGTCGCTGCACATCTAACAGGCGGTGCTGTTCCTGCTTGGATTGGAGAAGCCGAATCTTTTCCGCGATGGATTTCTTCTCCGTCACCGCAAAATCAACGCCCATGGCATCCCAATTGGGATGCTGCTTGGAGAAAGCATCGAGGCGAGATTGGATCGTTTGCAATTGTCCCTTTAACGATTGAACCGACTGCTTCAATTTCTCGGCTTTAGCTACTTGGTCTTGAATGGTCATGCGTTCCTTGCCTAATCGTTCCTTCTCCTGCTTCTTCCCTGCGAGGTTGGATTCCACCTGCGTGCGCTTCTGCTTCTGCCCCTCAAGTTTGAAACGCAGCTCGTTCAAATCCTGCGATTGTAATACGGCATCGAATTGGATGAGGGATTGCTTGACGGATTCTTTCGACTTTCGGAAATGATTCAACAACTGATTGGCGTTTCCGCGCACCACTTCATACTTTTGCAGGTCTAACAGTTCATCGAATTTCTTCTTTCTTTCCCCCGGATTCAGCTTGAGGAAATAATCCACCTGGTTCTGCTCCGAATATACGGCTCGAGCGAATAGCTCATACGAGACTTGTAATTCTTTTTCCACTCTCTCTGTGACTTGACTGGGTTTAGGCCCGGCGATGAGGGATCCGCCGAGGTATAATCGCCCCTCATTCGTACCGGAGCGTTTCAGGATACGCTCGACTCGGTATTTGGTCTCCCCAATGGCAAAACACACCTCGACACGCGCCTGATCCGCGGGAAAGGGCTTCCGCATGAGCAAATCCGTCGTGGAAACTCGTCGATTTTGAAGCGCCGGAAACGTGCCAAAAAGGCCGTAGCATAATCCATCCATCACGCTGGACTTACCCGAACCAATGACCCCCACTAACACATTGGTTCCCTTGCGGAACTTCAACGTGGACAGCTTGTGGGTCTTCCAATTCTCGAGGGTAATGGACTCAATCAATTCTAATCCCAAGGAGCACTACGGCGGGGAGAAATATAAGTCACGAGGAAAGGAAAACGCCGAGGGAAAAAATAGAACGTTGGAGAATGGCGCTATACGAGCGTCATTCCTTCGACTTCCACACTCTCAATGGAGGGGAGGGCTTCAATTTCTTTGGTAAGCAAGTCCAGGGCATCATCCTTCTTCTCGGGGATGACAAAACCGGCTTTCAAAACGATGATTCCAAATCCAATGGGGGCGCGCTGGATATCCTTGCATTCCCCGTTCTGGCAGGAGCGAAGTTCCTTTTCGGCCTGTTCGAGGTTCTCCATGTCCTTGACGTTGACCTTGAAAATGATGAACGTCTTACCCATGGAAAATCACCAGGGTTTACGGCCCGGAATAGACTTTACCGTCTTCCGTGGGCGTTTGATAGGGCTTGGCTGATTCTCGGCAGTGCGAGCAGCGGACCACCTTAATCTTGGTGTTACCAGGGCTCGGGAATTCCACGAAATCGTGGACCACGTGCTTATTGCAGGATGTACAGACCTTCATACGAGAAAGGCCCTGGCAAACGGTTAAAAACAAAACCCATGGACCCCCTCAATCCCCTGTAAGAAGGGCGTTTACGGGCCTTATTTAAGAGGGTTTAGGGGGCTGTTTTTGAAAGATAGCAACGGTTGGCCCCGTAGCTTAGTCTGGATAGAGTGTCGGGCTTCGGACCCGAAGGTCGGGGGTTCAAATCCCTCCGGGGTCGCTAAATCGTAAAGTCAAAGTGCGCTAAAAGTCTTTACATGGAGCGAATACACGTACTATTTGAAGGCGCTCTTGCAGATGAAAAAATATAGGATCAGGATAGGAGAAGTAATCTTGGCAGGATGACTTTTTCGATGGTTGTTTGGACAATCCAAATGATGAAAACACCGAAGTACACGTAAAATAATAGTGTACCAACATTTTGTTTCTCTCCTACGTTTTTTCTAAACCGCATGCTCAAATATGTGATTTCTACAAAAATTGCTGCAAGCCCTAAGACCCAAAGCAGAATTGGATTTTGGGTTGTCAATTGATTAAGGTTAATTCCGAATGCTAGCGGTGCCAAATCCAAAAAGAATACTTCCAGGATTGCGATGGTGATTGTGACTTTGAGAAACTCTCCCCAATTTGCTCTCGCCAGGGCAACTAGAAAATCGTTGATTGATTTTTTGGTTTGATTTTTCATACTTTTTACGGCCGCCATCTCGCATTGTGTTGTGTATTCCTTGATGACACGTTATTCGCCATCCATACTCGAATAGCGATTAATCC
>CAZKYB010000048.1:0-384 GCA_964557045.1 uncultured archaeon | reverse complement strand
TGTCAAATGCGATTCGAAGAAGGATTGCACACAAAATGATTGCACCAACTGAAGAAAGCATTGGATGACGATGAATGAAAGAATGGGATTTGTAGAACGCCCTTTTCAAATCTAGTCCCTCTTCTCGATGACTGCGGTGTCTAGAATAGTGACTGTGTCGATGTTTTCTATGTCGTCCCATTCACGAATGGACTTATTATTCCAATATAAATTTGCCTCATTATGAGTAAAATGAAGCACCATCTGGAGGAAAAAACTATTTCCCGTCGTGCGCTTTCTTCAGCTTGGCAATGTCCAATTTCTTCATCGTAAGCATCGAGGTCATTACGGCCGCTGCTTTCTTGGGATTCTTGTCCAACAACCACTTGTTCATCATGGTGGGAA
>CAZKYB010000047.1:0-5073 GCA_964557045.1 uncultured archaeon | reverse complement strand
CCATCGAGCAGACCATGTATTGGCTCCTCGCAGGGTCTAAAGGAAGCCTCAATCGTATACGTATTCTCCAAACATTAGAAAGGAAACCCATGAACTTGAATGAATTGAGCAAGGTGACCGAAATGAACTACAAGACGGCTCAACATCACGTTGAATTGCTCCTGGAAAATAACCTCCTGATTGCTAAAGGAAACAAATATGGCCAGGTGTATTTCATCTCCGACCTCATGAAGTCCAAAAAGGACCTATTCACAACTTTTACCCAATCCATTCAACCCATTCACGAAACGAAGGAGGAGCCCCAATGATCAAAGCCAAGCCCAAAAACAATCCCCTATTGTACGTGGGGGGCATCCTCATCGTGATTATTATGGCGCTGGTGGCATTCTCCCACTTCATCAACCTCCTGATTCCATACTCTCCTCATGGCATGCGGTTTGTCTCATTGGCCGTGTTTCGCTTTCTGGAGGGTATCCAGATCCTCAACCTACTCATTTCCACGGTCAACGCGGTTTTGTTGGTGTATCTCCTCTACACCTATGTTTCGGTGTACCAGGAGATTCGATCCAAGTTCTCCCTTGGACTCATCGCATTGGCCTCTGCGTTATTGGCCCACACCATCTCGGCCAACCCCATTGTATCCCTCATTTTTGGGTTCAAGGGAAGCGGATTGGGTCCGTTTGAGGTGATTCCGTCCATCTTCACCCTCGCGGCGGCATTGGTGCTCATCCACCTTTCGAGGCAGTAATCCTATCCCCCCTTCAACTTGGGTTGAATTTGGGCCCAAGTTCGGAAAAATCTCTTTTAAACAAAAAATAATGGGAGTGCAACCCACACCAAATGGGAGGAGCTCACGTATGAAAAACAAAGCAATGGCACTCGTTGGATTACTGATTGCCGGATTCATCCTCGCCGGAAGCGTCAGCGCATTCGGAATGGGAGGAATGATGAAGGCACGCGGAGGCCCGTCCAATTTTTTCGTATCGGATGATGTGCGCACCCAATTGGATGCAGCAATCGCCCACAACGACTATGAGTCCTTCAAGCTCATCCAATCCACCCATTTCCCTAACGCCCCCACGTTACGCGCGGAGCAATTCGCTTCTATCGTGAACCAATACCAATTCCACACCCGCGTAGACGCTGCAGTTGAGAGTGGAAACTATGAGGAATGGAAGGCTCTTCTCTCCCAAGAGGACCACCCCCGCGCTACCTATCTCCTTTCTAAGATCACCGCGGACAACTTCCACCTATTGAAGGAGTGGAATGACGCCCAATCGAAGATGGAATCCATCCAAGAAGAGTTGGGATTCGCTCCCCCCGTGGGAGGAATGAACTTCCACGTTCAGGGTAAAGGAATCAAGGGATTCAACGCATCCATGGTTCTTCCCAACTGAAATAAATCGCCCCGAAATCACATCCCCGTGGGTTGGGAGGGATCTCCTCTCCCTCTCAACGCGGGGGGTTCCTTCTTGTTCACTTTCATTTATCTATAATTTTCAGCGTGGCCGTGTAAATGACCCCGCCTGTTTGTGGGGAAAAGTCCCCATAATACACGCGCAGCTCGTCTTCGCCAATCCAAAAACCATCCATGTCAGCCCCGTCAATCTCGCTTCCATTGTTGGTCACCATTCCTCGCTTCTCCCACGCTAATCCGTCCTCGGAGTAGGCCCAGAAGAATCGAGAATGAGAATTATAGAACATGATGAACCCATCCCCATACTTCACGACGAACGGATGAAGGATTTGAGGCCAGGGCTGCGTGCCTTCCACGCTGGCCTCGGCTTCCATGGTAAATGTATCATCTTTCACCCATGTTTTTCCATCATTGGAAGTAGCACCCCACATTTTTCCTTGTCGTTTCGTCACATCGCTCATGTCAAATTCCACAAAATACATGCGGTAGGTTCCATTCTCCAAATGGAACACGCCCGGACCGTCCATGGTGTACCCCTCATGCGGGGAAATCTTAATCGAGGAAACAGGGGAAAACTTCTTCCCATCCGACGAGACGCTCCCCACAATCGCCGCTGGTTCATTCGGGGCAATCTGGGCGCCTCCTTGGGGGTAATACGCATACACCTTGTCTCCAATCACCATTGCGCGCACGGTCGCGACTCCGTCAAAAATAATGTCGGTTTCATTCTTCCAGCTTAATCCATCCGTGGAGCTCAATGCAAACACGCCGGTTTTTTTCCCACTCCCAAACTGGTTCAAGTACATCCAGTATTTTCCTCCAAACTCTATGATGGACGCATCGGCGTATCCCCCCGTCCATTTCAACACGGGCTGTTCATTCATGATGATAGATTGGGGTCCCGTGACCGGTTCCGTAATTCCAGCGGGAGGAACCACCGGCTCCTCCACGGGAGGTATTGGTGGCATTGGCGTGGGATTTTGAGGAATGGGAGGGGTCGAATTTACGGGCGTGGGGGGGCCATTGGATTCTGGCGCCGGAGCCTGGGCGCACCCGCTCAATAGGAGCGCGACCATTAAGAGTCCTAAAATAACTTTCATTCTAAGCACAAAGGGGTCCAGTATAAAAAGTAGCCTAGCGAGTGGAAAGAAAGGTGATTGGGTTGAATGTACAACGGAATCATGACACGATATTGAAGAACTTGAATAATGAATACAAGGAACTTTTGGAGGCCTCGCCGCAGGCGGTCTATCTTTACATGGATGACCATCACATCCTCTGGAACAAAAAATTCGGAGAAATGGTGGGATACAAAACCCCCTCTCTGGCGCACAAAACCAAACGAACATTCCTCGATTTGTTCGTGGATGAAAAAAGTCAGCGTGTGCTCGCAAGCGCGTATATGAAGGCCATGGAGAATGCTAAAGGTTCCTCCATCCCCATCGTCTGGAAGAACAAGAATGGGAAGAAAAAGAAAGCCAACACCATCCTGGTGCCTATTCCCTTCCAGGGACATATGATTGCTCTCCACTTTATTGGTTAGTAAAAAAAAAGAAAACGGGTGGCTACCCCGATGAGGGAATGGGTCTCCCTTTCCCTCTATTGGGTGGGAGGTGGGACACTCGAGATATAAATAGGTCAATCGTTCCACTATCCTCTATGCCCGCCACTAGTTCGCCCAAAAAGAGGCGATTCTTTTTTCGAAAAACAAGAGAGTTAGGGGAAAAAGAATGGGAGTTTGGACTCAAAACAAATCCCTTTCGTCGATTTCTTGGTGCTAGAAAAAGACTCGCACTCCTGCAATCCATCCACGGACGACAGGAACGGGCACGCCAACTATGGTCGAGCACCATTCAACCCTTCGCCCGGCGCGCGGGATTCTCCCCTATTATTTTTTTTCAACCCCGATCCTATTTAGAAGGAACATTGGCGCATCGCGTGATGGATACCATTGGGACGTATTCCCGAACGACAGTACCCAATACCATTGAAGACACCATGTACCATTTCGAGGCCAGCGGGAAAAAAATTGAACTGGGAAAAATGCGCCTAGAGTATGATGCGCATCAACGAAAGATGAGCATCCAAATTACACTCAATCAGCGAGGAAAATTGGAATGCGCGAATGATTTTCCCTTAACCAAATGGAATTACGAACGAGATCTTCATGGGGGGAGTGGAACGTACCTGTGGGAGCACACTATTCCTGAAGATATCGTTCAGCACGCCATCGAATGGAGGGAAACCTCCCTCCGTGGACAAATGGACTGGGGACACTATTCCAGGGTCTATGGGAAAAGCTCCCCTGCCAGGAAACGTACGTCCTAACCTAATTCGTCCACCTGGGGTGTGGAACCATACATGATTCCGGATTGGGTTCCCATCATCAAGGAGTGATATCCCGGGAGCTCGCCGGACTTGTATAGTTTGCCCGAAGACCAATCATATACGAACGACACATCCTCTTCGGGGAAATACTCGACCATGCGCGACAACGTGTTCGTCTTGTATAACTGTGTCACGTGTCCATCCGGAAACTCCGTGATGATGAGTCGGGGATTCTTCTTGATGGATTTCCACTTCCCCTCATAGGCTGCCTTTTCAAAATCATAGGTGGTGCGGGGGGCCTTTACACCATTCACTTTTACTAACTTCGTGCGCTCCACGATGCGAAGGCCCAATTCGGGAAATCCGTCCGTGGTCACTGCCGCATAGGTGTGGATGGTCTTGTGTTTTTTTTCTGTGACGTTATGAGAAACGTCCAGGGAATTAATGCCATTGATCTTAACGCTGGGTTCGTAGGAGGAACCATTCACGAAAATCATCCACTCATTGGGGGCGTCGGCCGATACCGACGGGGAAACGAGGAGAAAAAGACCCATAATCGATGCGATAGTAAGAATCCACACGCGATGCATAGCAACCACTCCTCAAGGGAAGGGGTGCCCGGCCCCTAAAAGAGTTATGTTGAAATCGGGCCTTTTTCAAGGGAATAGACGAAAAAAAAGAGGAAAATGGAGTGGCATCCTACCCACGAAAAAACTATGCGTCGTAGCAGATAATTCTCGCTTCCCATCCACTATTACAGGTGATGCCCATGGGGGAATTCAAATCATTCACGTTGAGAAATCCTCCCGTGAAATCGACCGGAGAATATGTGACTGAAATATCATCAAAGGAGAATATCCCGTATCCATTTCCCGTCCATAGATTGAGAACAGATCCATGCGTAAATTCAGTATCCGTTACTGTTCCTTTGAGTGCCCCGTCGATATAGACATCAATGGACCCATTCTGATGATGATTAATCTCAACATCATATACCACATTTGTTTGAAAAGTGCCCAACGACTTTAATTGGGTAATAGCCCCACCCGTCGTCTTGCCCAAGTAGATGGTCCCATTATCCCAGAAAATTAATTCGTACCCCGGGGCAGTATATCCTCCCCCACTCGTGAACCACTTTATCGAACCCAATGTTCCAGCGACTATTTGGCGGACCTTCATACTAATGCGATAATCTCGACCCGCGATCATATTGATGGGTGTCTCAATTGAACCGCCAGGGAAGTTGCCCCCTATCAGATCATAAGATGATGGATTCCAGTTTCCAGAATTCACTGTCCAATGAGGATTCGTCGAATAATCTCCGTCTG
>CAZKYB010000046.1:0-5359 GCA_964557045.1 uncultured archaeon | reverse complement strand
CCACCCCGACGCCAGCCACCGCCCCCCTCATCGACCAGATTGTCCCGACCGCCACCATCAACGAGTTTGACTTCCAAACGGGCACCGAGACGGACAAGTCGTATTATCTCGCCAAGGACAACGGCGTCCTTCTGACGAATGATACGGCAGTAAAAGACCAAGTTGGAGATATCCTTGAGTCGATTAGTGAGATCAAAGCGAACCCCACGAAGGATGACTATCTCAAGTATGTTGGGGAAATGGAATCCGCCCTCACGGCCATCGAAGGATTGGATAAGGCCCAGAATCTGGTGATTCTGCTGAATAAAGAAGTCCTAGAGGATCCTAAAAACAATGTCATGCACCCCTACACGGCCCCCAAGCAAACCTCGCTATTGGACATTGCGATTGAGATGAAGGCTGATCCCCTGACGACGAAAGATACGAAGTATTACGTCTGGACCCTCAAGGAGTTCCGCACTCTCCACACCGCCATCAAGGAGGCCATCGAGGCCGATATCACTTCCGATACCGCTGGAATCAATATTGGAGGGAACTGGATCTATGCCCTATCCTTCGCTGAGTTGAAAGGACTCTACAAGGCCATCGATGCGGTGCGCATTGGATACGTGGTGGAAGCGGGGCAGAATATTTCCACCAACACCGAGATTCGAGATTACCTCTTGAACAACGCCAAGATGGAAGGCGCATTCACGTGGGGACCGTATGGGTCCGCCCAGACATTCATTGATGAAGTGTTAGAGAACAAGGTCCTCTTGCTCCAAGACAAGATGCCCGCGACCCTCCCAATGGACTTCCTAGCCGTGAGCGGGGGACCATACTTCTATCCGGAGAAATTGAAAGCCACCGGCGTCTCGAAGATCGACACCCTTGTAAGCGGGATGAAGTTCACCGACTTCACGCAAACAGAACCCGGAAAGTACACGCTCTCCCTCAAAGCCTCCTGGAATGGAGGCAATGGAGAGATTACAACCGCGAATGTTTCATTATCCACCAAGGATGCGCGCACGCTCAAGGACTTGCAGCCGCAGGGAGCCACCTATGACCAGAATCCCTTCTTCCGCGTCGGATTCAACGGAAATGTGGCGAAGGATCAGCGTGCGCAGAAGGGGTATTCATCTGCCTACTACATTGACGCATCCACCGGAAAGGTCGTGAGCACAGGCCTCGCATCATCCGAAAAGAAGACCCTCCAAGAGATTGCGGACTTCTCGCAGGCCAATCAGAACCTTCCCATATTGTTCAAGCTCAAGAAGGGCGTTGGATTCGCTTACTCGGTCGAAACCGCCCCGCACGTGCCTATTCCGCTGAAGCTCCGATACGGTGGGGCGCAACAGAATCCTAGTTATCAATACACGTTCACGGACAACTCTGGTAGTGCCGTGGCCATGCCCTTGAACGCTATTACGTGGTATGACTGCACCAGCGCGCTTCCCACCGTCGTGACGCCACTCGCGGGGGCCTCGTGTAACGCCAGTCTCGTGCCTCTAATGTCCCAGTCGTTGCGACAGAACCTTCCGGGAGAATACTTCTATACGGGAACCTTGCTCTTGCCGCCCACCACATCCGGCAACCGATATGGAATCCTGCCTCTCTGCGCCAACACGGAAGGAGACTTGAAGACGGTCAAGAATGTCTCGTCGGTCGGCAACACCCCGAGCAACCAAATCAGCCCCGTCCTGCTCGACGAGACCTATGCCGGCCCGGCCGCCAAGACCATTCCGAATTCCCTCACTGAATTACTCCAGTCCGTCCAAGATGGACGAACGTGCGCCAAGGTCGAGAGCGGAGAATTCAGTATTATCTGGGAACTCGGAAACAAGAACATTGTTCCGGACGCCCTCACGTGTAAGAGCGCGTGAGGCCGGCAGACAAATAAAGACGTGAAACGATTTTTCCCTGTATGAGTCTCAATCCCATCCTCGCCCTGAGTGTCACGTGGGCCACCGGTGTGGCGGCGGCGTATGCGATGGGATTCACGCAGGCGGATCTTCCTTCTTTCTTCTTGATATTCGGTTTTCTCCTCATGGGATTCTTTTCCGGATGGATGTTCTTTGGAAAACTCGCACCCCTACTTATTGCGATTGTGGGATTCATGCAGGCCTCATGGGTGTTTTCCTTTCCTCTCGCAGGATTATTTTTAGGAATCTGCACGATCGCCGCAGGATTGTATGGAAAAACCCTTGGGTATTTGGCGCTGGAAGACATCTATGCCGATGCTCAATCCCGCTTGCCCGGGTATTTGATGGCCGCGCTCATTAATCTGGGAATTATTGTGGGATGTGGCATCGTGGTGTGGTACTTGTTCCCCCTCCTCCCGGACGCTGAACTCTTGTATAAGTGGCTTCCCCTCGCGGGATTGGGCGTGTGAACACGTAAAACGTGTCTATTTTCCATTCTTTTGAACCTCGCATGATTACCTTTAAATACGCGGGATTCCGGTGTTCATGGAGATTAGGGGAAACGGGTCTATGGCTGATATCCTGAAGGATTTCTACTTCGCGTGCGAAGACAAATGGTACGCGGGGCTCGATTTTTTGGACCGGCACGGACTCCCCGTGTACAAGGTCATCGATCCCATCGACAAGCGCATTCCCTCCTTTGCATTATTTGCCCTCCTGCTCATATTCGGGTTGGGATTCCTGTTTTTTTCTGTCGGCGGATTGATTGCTGGTGGGAACGTCACGGCGCAATTCCAAGTGGTGGATGAGGAATCCTCTCCCCTGCCTAACATCCCCATCCTATTCACGTATGGGGGGAAGTCCTTCACGGAGGTGAGCGACTCGGAAGGTATCATCGAACTTCTTGTACCAAGCGGAACCAAGGTTGAGTATGAAGTAAACCTCGATGAGTATGAAATCATCAACGACAGCGTGAGCGTGTCCACGAACACCATTGAGGTCATTCAGCTCGCGGAGCTCCAGACTGGATCACTATCCAAAACACTCAAACTCGTCAACTCCATCGGACAACCTATTCTTGCGGATGCTGAACTCACATTCAAGTGCGCCACCACCTATGGAACGGCCCCCAATCCCATCAGTGGAACAGGCGGATTGTTCATCGTCACGCCCAACGCGGACTGTATCCCCCTGAGCGTTTCCATTCAGTCCCAGGGATACGAGGATGTGCAATCGTATCCCCTGACAGCCGAGAAAGATGTGTACTCGATTGTTCTGACTGAAAAGTCCACGAAGGATGCTTCGATTGTCATCACTGTGAAAGATTTGTCTAATCAAACGGTTTCCGGATTGGATGTAAGTGTACAAGCCCAAGGCGTGGTGGTAGACAACTCCCTCACGGATGGAGTGGGAAGTGCGTCCTTCTCGGTTTCAGCCGGAAACTATGACATTGTAGTTTCGGATCCATTCAACGGACTCTACACCAGTGTTCAAGACTCCATATTTGTTGCGAGCGGAGACACGGCCGTACTCACATTAACGGTTAGCAAGAACGCCGCCGCCACCATCCAAGTCACGGTGAACGACAAGACCAACAAACCCTTGAAGGATGCCTCGGTGAAACTCAAGCAGGGCAACACGATTCTATCAACCGTTGTCACAGGAACGGATGGAAAAGCGAACTTGCCTATCGCCGACAAGACCATCAACTATACCATTTCCGCGTCCAAAGACGGATACGTTCCTCAGCAGCAAACCGTTTCAGGGAACCAGGGAACTGTCACCTTTGCATTAGAGAAGGCCACCGGCGCCAACACGGCCAAGCTCAAAGTCCTCCTAACCGATCAGGATGATGAACCCGTGGCGGATGCCAAGGTGGTATTGTATGACGCGGACACGGGATTCTTGTCTCCGTACGAAGCAGTATTATCCGATGTGAATGGAATCGCCACCTTCAATGGGGTTATCTCCGGCAACTACAAACCTTTTGCGTACAAAGCTTCGTTGAAAGGATTTGGAACCGAACAATTCTTCGACATCACAGACCCGGACACGTACACATTTACATTGAAACTCGAAATCCCCGATGGAGTTATCTCGGTGCGCGTCATCGACAAGCAGGGGCAGCCGGTTCCTTTTGCCAAAGTCAGCGTGTTTAATGCATTCAAGAACACCCTCCTGGGAGCCGACCTCACGGACACGAATGGAGTGTATGTCCTGCCGAGCAATGGACAGAATAGCAAGGCCGACAAGGACGTATTCTTAGTCATCACCAAGACCGGATTCGCCACCCTCACAACCATTCAGAAGCCCATTCTCCCGGAAACCAACCAGTGGTTCAATGTCACATTGCCCCCCACCAAACCCACGGGAAACATCTCCATTGAACTGGTGGGTTTGTATGCGGAAGACGGGAAGATTGTCACGGGTGTATCCAAGGGTAAAGCCTACACGGCCAAATTCCAAGTTGAGATTCCCGAGGAACACGATGAGTTGGATGAGATGACCGTGCACGTCCGCACGGGCGACATGGACATTGTGGAGAAAGACGAATGGTACTTGCAGTCAATTAACTTCCCCAAAACGGGAAGCGTGAAAGGACAATCCTGGGATCCTGCGAATGGGACGAACATCGACAACGAGAACATTACGAATGGGAATGCCAAGTGGATCAATGCTTTCCATAACTCCCCCCACCCGGGCGTGTATGAGTTTGAGACGAAAATCCAGGTGAAGAACACCGCGGAGCCCCAAGAGATTCTCAAGTTATTCTACAAAGTCATGGCCGAGAATGGAGAAACGCTCCGCGACCCCTTAGATGCCAACCCTTCGGATGAACTGTACGCTGCCACAAAGGCTGCCACGTACCAAGTTGGAGTTACAACTACTTGCGATGAATCATTTTGCTTCGATGCTTCCATTTTCGACATCAAGGATGCATTGATTGAAGACGTGTCGGACCAATACAACGCCCAGATATTCAAGGACTACAAACTCACCTTCAATCTGCTCAATAACGGAGACGACTTCCACACCAACTCCAATTTGCGCATCGAAGCCTCCTCGGACGGAATTGACTTTACGACGTATGAATTGTACACGGCCGATGCCCTCCTGATTAAGGGAGTCGTCAATGATTCCGAATTTGAAGACCCCATCCCCATGGGCAGCTTCACTCCCCAGAAGAAAATTGGGGGAAGCATTAACTTCAAGCCGAAGGAAGTGGGCACCACCATTATCACGCTCACCTTAATTTCGGACTTCCAGCCGGTGTTCTCCAAGAACATCCAAATCAACGTGAATGGGGACCTCACGATGAACGTGACGGTCCTTCCCGACACGTTCCCGAGCCACGTTCCGATTACACTCGACGTCCACGCGGAAGACGCGGCTACGGCCAATGAGATTGGCAACGCCATGGTTACACTCGAAAACAACCTCGGAATCCTCCTCGCCTC
>CAZKYB010000045.1:0-5375 GCA_964557045.1 uncultured archaeon | reverse complement strand
ATCGAAGAAACTAATACATCTCTATTCTTCACGTGTGAGAGTTCGTGCGCAATGACCCCTTCCAATTCCGTGTCATCCAGCAAGGAGAGAATTCCCTCCGTGAACACTACCGCGGCATGACCTGGACCACGCCCGGTCGCAAACGCATTTGGAGAACGCTCCTGAATCGTGTAGAGAGTAGGAACGGGAATCTGCATGCGCGAAGAGACATGATGGACTAATCGGGTGATGCGCGCTCCCTGTTCGGACTTGGAATCCACCGGCTTCGCTTGATACATCGCCAGCACAATCTTGTCCGAGAAAAAATATGAGATAAAATTCATGATTCCAGCAAAAATCAACCCCACGAAGGCCCCGCTGAGCCCACCGAGGAAATTCCCAACTATCACGAGAAGAGCGGTCAAAAGACCCAGAAAAAGAACCGTACGAACCTGGAATTCCATGCGAAAACCCTCCTAAAACGCGAATAAACAACCTAACGTTCGAACAGTTTAAATAGTCTCCAAAAATGAGAGTACTCATCCGCGTTTCGCGGAAAGAACAGGGGGAATCATCCGTGAAATCAACGACCAGGGGAATCATCGCATTAATTCTATTTACTTTTCTCATCCTCGCCGGGAGCGCCAATGCGACCCCCACCATATCCGTTCAATACAACGGAGCCGATCTACCGGGCAACGGGTACCTCACGATGAACACCCCCACGATTACCGTGACCATTACCCCCGATGCGGGAGTGAACCTCAAGCCGGAGACATTCTCACTGCTCCTCGACAACACCAACACGGGCGCCACCCTCAACGGAACCACCGCCTCCTACACGGTTCCCTCGGCCCTGTCTGATTCCACGCACCAACTCACCATTGCCATCATGGATGATGCCAACTCAACCGGCACCCCCACCACCCACTCATTCAAAGTTGACACGCAGGACCCGACGCTAACAGCGGCTGTCGCATGGTCCACCTCGGCGGCCAACACACAAACATTAACCGCCAGTTGCACGGATGCCGGAAGTACGTGCACCGTGGAATACAAAGTTCCCTCCCAGAATGGAGGAAACTACCAAACGTACACCAACCCGGTATCATTCAGCGGAACCGACGAAACACTCACCGTGCGAGCCAAGGATGCCCTGGACCACGTGAGCGCGGAACAACCATTCACCCTCAACACGGACACGACCTCCCCTACCTTTTCGGTGACCGTGAGTTCTGAAAATAACTTCACCAAGGATAAAACACCCACATTCACCATCGTGGCCACCGACGCCCTCTCCGGGTTGGCCTCGGCCACCCTCAAGTGTTCAGGAGGAACCCTCTCGACTAAAACGATGACTGCCTCCCCACTCGCCGTGGAAGACTTTGACGTCACCACGAACGGATGCCCCTCCACGGATGGATCCCGCGACGTTATTGTACAAGTCAAGGATGTCGCCGGAAACACCGCCGCCGAACAAACCATCACCGTCAAGTACGACGGACACGCCCCCGATGCTCCGGAGGATTTAGACGACACCGACGTCACCTCCACCCAAGTCAGCATGGACTGGAGCGAAGCCGACGATCCGAATGGTGGAAGCGGAATTGAAGAATATTGGATTTACCGCAACACCGAAAATAACTTCAACGATGCCTCCAAAGTAGGAGAAGTGGGGGCCAATGATGATTTGGAATTCACCAACACCGGATTGACCGCGTGTAAGGATTACTTCTACTGGGTCACCGCCAAAGACAAAGCCGGAAATGAAAGTGAAGAGAGCAACAAACTCGAAGTCACCACAAAAGGATGCGCCAGCGACTCGGGCAGTAATAACAACAATAACACCACCACCAGCTCCGGCGGAGGCGGT
This sequence comes from uncultured archaeon, assembly GCA_964557045.1. GTDB lineage: Archaea > Iainarchaeota > Iainarchaeia > Iainarchaeales > VGJJ01 > VGJJ01. The sequence continues at coordinate 3,523 of CAZKYB010000045.1, read as the reverse complement.
GGAGGCGGCGGTGGCGGCACCACGTGTAATGTGACATTTGACATTCCCGCGAACGTGTATGCGGGAGAAACGATTACCGCCAAAGTCTCCGGAAACACCTACTCCAATGGATACTTCCGCGTCACCCCGGACGGAAAAGCCACGGTAAAAATTGACCAGTCGGGAATCGCCAAGAACAATTGGTCCGGACCCTACTTGATTCCCTCCCCTGTGGGAATTAAACTCACCTTCCGATTTGGAGCCGATGGATGCTTGAGTTCGGTCACGCGAAACGTGAAAGACCCCGCGACGAAAAATGTGATTCCCGTCACGACCACCGCCCCCACTGTTCCAAGCGAGAACACCATCCCCGTGCTGCAAAGCGAACCCGCCCCTAAGGTTTCACCCGCCACGGAGAACGTGATTCTCTTGATGGACGCCCTCCCCACATTCATGGGAAGTGCGGGATTCAACGCCGAAAACACGGCCATGCGAGAGGGCATTACCTCCCTCTTGAATAGTTGGAACTACATCAAGACTGTGAGCGTGGTCCCTGGACCTACAGACGGAAAATATGTCGTCCGCCTCACCCTCTCGATGGAAAACACCACGAAGAATGGAACCATCAAGATTGTGGAAGACGTCCCCAAGTCCCTCGCGGAGAGCGCGAGCCAATTGGAATCAAACTATCCCATGACCATCCTCAAGGACGATCCCTTGATCCAGTTTGAGATTAGCGGATTGACCGAAGGGCAGGTCGTTGAAGTCCAGATTGATGGGACGCAGGAATACTCCATCGAAAAGGCCAATGAGAAAGCTGCCGAGGTGGCGGGAGACGCGACCACACCCTCCTTGCTGTTCGCCTCCGGTGTAGCCGGAGCCAACCCAAACACGGAGGAAGGTCAACCATTGTTTGACATCACGGGATTAGCCACCGGAGTTGGATCCGTTGCCCCCTTCATAATTGGATTAATCGTGTTCGCGGGAATCATCCTCGTGAGTGTGCGCGTGGTCCGAGGAAGCGTCGAAGGAGCGGACAACCCCATCCTGCGAAGCGCCTCCGGAGTCGAACGCGGAGGAAGCCGAACATTGCGTGCCCCCCCTTCCATCAAAGGACGCAAGATTTGGAAGAAGGACGACGCTAACTAAAACTGGGAATGGGTGGCCCTCCACCACCCACCCAGAATGAACACAAAGAGAATAGCCCCAACAGCCGGAGCGTCAATCCGAACCCCCGCCAGGATGTTCCCTACGCTCAACAAAAGCGGCAGAAGAAACAAACCCACGATTAGACCCTCGACCCACCCACGCAAAGGGGACTTGGAACCCCGCGAAGGGAAGCGAGAATCCCGGCCCCCATCGAATAGACGCATAACCGTACTGGCGACCACCAACCCCACCCCTGCGAGGAAAATGCCTCCCTGGAGGAGGGAAATCGCCCATTCAGTCCCTAGTATCACAAGAAAGAGGGGCCCGGATGGACTTATAATCGTTTTGAACACGCCTCCTATGATACGGGCCCGCGTGCCCTTTACGTGAGCCAACCCCCACCATGACCACTGCCCCTACCATCACCATTGTCGGCGCCGGAAGTGCCGGACTGCGATTGGCCCAAAAGCTTGCGATGAATGACATCCAGGCCACCGTGTATGAAGATCACCCGGAAATTGGAATCCCTGAACACTGCTCCGGACTCATCTCCGCCCGCAACACCCAGGAATTGGGATTTGACCTGAGAGAGAGCTTCACGAATGATATCTACGGAGCCAAAATATTCTCCCCCAACAACACCCAACTCCGCATCGAACGCAAAACACCCGTGGCCCACGTGATGGACCGAAGCGTGTTCGATCAGACACTCTACAAGCAAGCACTCCAGGCCGGAGCCAACATCGAACTCTCCACGAGTGTCATTAATGTGAAAGGAAACACCCTCTTTACTCAGGCAAAAGGAAAAGGAGGCATGCGAAAATCCGACATCATCATCGCGGCCGATGGAGTCAATTCCCGATTGAGAAAAATCGCCGGAATCGAATCCCAACCGGGACACTTTATTCATTCCTATCAAGTCAAGGCCGCCGGACACTTCGATCCTAAATTTGTTGAATTGTATCTGGGAAACAAATTCGCCCCCCACTTCTTCGCCTGGGTTATCCCCGAAAATGAAGAATCGGCTAAAGTGGGAATAGGATGCAAAGTGGGAGTCAACCCCGTGCACGCCTTCAATGCATTCCTGAAAGAGAAACAAATCGACATCCACGTGAAAAATAGCAACTCCTTCCTCATCCCCTGCGCCCTGCCCATCAAAAACTTGGTAAATCCCCCCCTGGTGCTATTGGGAGACGCGGCCTACCAAACCAAAGCCACCACCGGAGGAGGCATCATCATGAACTGCAAATCCGCCGACATTCTCGCGGGCGTCCTGCACGAACACGTCACGCAGGGAACGTCCTTAGACGAGTATCCCAAGCGAATGGAACCCCTATTCAAAGAACTGGAAATGCACTACAAAATTCACCAATACCAATCCAAGATGACCGACGAACAACTAGACAAGTTCTTCCTCAAAATCAAAGACGCAGGGGCGGAACAATTCCTTTCCAAAGAAGGAGACATGGACGAACCCACCCGATTTATCGGAAAAATCATGGCCAACCCCCGCATGATATCCCTCTTGCCGGAAGCCATCTCCTTTGCCATGACGAAGTGAGACGAATCAGCTATTCCGAGTATTTAGGATCCATCAATAATGGGAGTAAATCATCCCGTATCGCATGGTTGGCAAAATACCCTAATTTTGGAATACGCGCAAACCCCGCCGGAGAATGGGACAGGCTAAATGAGGAGAGGGGCTTTCCCTTCCCATCATACGGAAACACTCCATAGTTGCGCGCAAACGAAAAAGGAACCAACGCATCATGAACCTGAATGGGATAATGTAAATAGGCCCCGATCCTCCCCAACGCTACCTCGACGATGGCCAAATGCGCAGTGCCCGCATCCACATGTATATACCCCAAATCCTCCACTTTCTTTTTTCCCTGGGCATTCAACCCGTGCAGACCCGTGTAGGTCTTAGGAGCCTTCTTGGATTTCACGTGAGAACTGACTTCATCCTTGAAGGAGGAATACAAAATCGCCTGCACTGGATCATACACCACACTCGCAAAGAACTCGTGTTTCCCTTTCTTAGCATGCGACAAGGCATATCCGGTACAATATGGCTTCTTGCCTGAAACAAACGACTTGGTCCCATCAATTGGATCGCAGTGAACGGTGACCCCATTATCATAATCGGTACGGAAAAAAAACTTCAAATGCGACTCCTCTTCCCCATTGAAAGCCACGTCTGAAAAACCATTCCTCATTAACTCCGCGAGCAACAATTCCTGAATCCCATGATCCAAGGCCGTCACGGGAGACTCGCGTAGCTTCTCATGGATGAGAATTGATTTGGACGAAGAGGCGATTTTTCCATAATAGGGGAGAGAGATTTTTCCCGCATACACGGCGAAATTCTTCAACAACTCAAAGAGCTTCTTCT
>CAZKYB010000044.1:2227-5653 GCA_964557045.1 uncultured archaeon | reverse complement strand
TCGGATTCAAGGAAACAACACGTGGTGGCCCATGGGATTCCACGTCACGGGAACACCGGTACTTGCTATTTGTGATGCGATCAAGCGCAAGGACGAAACCACCCTCGCATTGTATCGTGAATACTTGGCTATTTATGAAAAGGATCCCGCACGGATCGAAGAATTGTTGAAATCATTCGAGGATCCCAAAAAAGTCGCAGATTATTTCGCGAAACACATCTCGGAAGACTTGGATGGAATTGGCGCCTCCATTGATTGGCGCTCACGCTTTACCACCATGGATGTGGAATATCAAAAATTTATCCAGTGGCAATTCCGACAATTATATGCCAAGAAGGCACTGGTGAAAGGACCCTACCCCATTCTGTTTTCCCAAGCCGACAAGAATGCGGTAGGGGAAGATGACATCAAGGATGGAGACACAGACAAAGTGTCCATCCAAACATTTGAGCTCATTAAATTTCCATTCCAAAAGGGGTTCGTCGTGGCCTCCACCCTGCGACCGGAAACCCTCTTTGGGGTTACCAACATTTGGATCAACCCTGCCGTGGAGTATGTAAAGGCATTCGTCGATGGGGAGGAGTGGATCATCGCCAAGAATGCCGTGGAGAAACTCTCCCAGCAATCTAAGAATGTTCAAATCATCGAAACGATTCCCTCAACATCCCTCCAACACCAAATGGTGGGACACCCCCTCAATGCGAGCGATAAAATCCCTATCCTTTTCACGAGTTTTGTTTCCGCGGAAAAGGGAACTGGAATCGTGTACTCGGTCCCCGGACACGCCCCCTGGGATTTGGCCGCATTGAAGGATGCCCAGATGAAAGGGGATGAGAAAGCCAAGTCCATTCAACCCAAATACATCATCACCGCCCCCAACCTTCCAAAAATGGACGATTGGTTCGCCCAACAAAAGAATCCCACGCTCGCCAACAAAGATACGCTGCAGCGCATGACCGAAGAGGTGTACAAGAAGGAATTCTACGAAGGAAAGATGAACTTCTCCAATGGACTACTTTCCAACATGCCCGTGAAGCAGGCGAAAGATAAAATTGTGCAGCAGTTGCAGCAGCATTCGCTCCACGCCCAACTCTATGAACCGTCCCGAAAAGCCCTCACACGCGCAGGTAATCCTGTGAGTGTGGCCGTGTTGGGCGACCAATGGTTCTTGGACTATTCCTCCCCCGAGTGGAAGAAGAAAACGCAGGGCTTATTGGAGAAGATGCAGGTTCACCCTCCCCATTTCAAGAAGTCCATCGCCGACGCACTGGATTGGTTGGATAAGCGCCCCTGTATTCGTAAGCGCGGACTTGGAACACCGTTCCCGTATGCGGAGGAATGGATGATTGAACCCTTGTCGGATTCCACCCTCTATCCCGTCTTCTATGTGATGATCCCCCACATCCGAAATGCCCGATTGAGTGTGGTCGATTTGGATGATGCATTCTTCAACCACGCCATCCTGGGCGTCAAACTCCCCTCGAACGATCCTCGCGCGAAGACCGCGGATCGTATTCGCAATGACATGAATTATTGGTATCCCAATGATCTTCGTCACACCGCTCCGGCCCACATCTCTAATCACATCTCCTTCTTCCTCTTCGCGCACACATTAATTTTGGAAGAGAAATTCTGGCCCAAGTCTCTCACATTCAACGAAATGTTGGTGCGTAATGGAGTAAAGATGTCTAAATCCAAAGGAAACGTCATTCCATTACAACACGCCGTGCGGGACTATGGGGCGGATTTGATGCGATTGTTTGTCGTGTCTTCCGCTGGATTGGAGCGCGTCGCGGACTGGAAAGATAATCAAGTTCCTCAAGTCAAGAAGAAAATGGAGGAATTAGAATTGTTGTTCCGCTCGAGCATCGCCTCCACCAATACGCAACACTCTCCTGAAACAGAGTGGTTGGTGGAAACCCTGCGCGCACGCCTAGGCGAAGCCTATACCGCGTATGTAGGTATGGACTTCATGGGAGCGGCTCAAAAGGCATTCTTTGAAACATTAAACGAGGTAAAGCGATTCAAGAAAGTCTTTGGTATGGATGAAGCCCCAGCGATTAAGCACGTGATGAACGAATGGTTAGTTCTTCTCTCCCCCATCACCCCTTTCCTCGCCGAGGAGATGTGGGAGTTGGCGCATCCTAAAACCTCGGCAGACAAGTATGATATTGATCCCGTGCAAATGAAAGCCTACTTGGGAGACGCCTCTTTTGTGAGTACGCAAACCCTGGTTAAGTCGCCTCAAGGAAACCCATCTCCTGAAATGGAAGAGCGCGTCCTATTCATCGAAGGGGTTTTAGGCGACATGGAGCGAGTAAAGAAGATGCTCAAGGGAAGACTACCCAAAGCCGCCTACATTTATTCGGGCGATGTCCGCGACACGGAATGGTTATCACTTTCCCAGAAGCAATTGTCTAAATATGCGCTGGTGGAAATCAAAATCAACGATGCGCATGATCCATTAGGCAAGAAGCAGAAAGCCCAGAAGGGTCGGCCCGCGCTCTACTTCGAGTGAATTTCTCCAATGAACACCCCCTCTCTTCATAAGGGGCGGGCGCATCCATACGTGTGATGACCAATCTAACCACCAAATCTACCAAAGCCAAAATTGAATCCGAAGATGCCATTGATCCACGCTGGGCTGCACTCAAAAAGAGTGTGGGTGATGTGAGTGAGGGACGCATTTCCTCCTGGCGCACCCGAGACACGCGCAGTTTGAAGTGAAAGAAATGAAACGAATTACATTTCTTTAAGGGTTTCAATCCCCAACAGGTATAGTCCTTCATCCAGCACGGCGTGAACACTCTCAACCAATGCGAGGCGCGCCTGCTCCAATTCCTTATTTTCTTGGATGATTTTGGTCTCGTGATAATACGTGTTGAACGTGTTTGCCAAGTCTAACAGGTAATGAGCGAGCACATGCGGAGAATAGTGGCGAAGTGCATCCGCAATGACCTCGTTCTTTTTCACCATTAACGCGAGCAATTCTTTCTCTTTCTCGGTCGTGAGCAATCCGGCTTTGTCCAGGTGGGGCTTTTGGGACGCTTTACGCAGGATGCTTTGGATGCGTGCGTTCGTGTAGAGCAAGTACGGACCCGTCTGTCCTTCAAACGAGAGGCTTTCTTTGGGATCGAATACTAATTCTTTCTTGGCATCCTGTCTCACCATGAAAAATTTCAATGCCGCCATGGCCACGACTTTGCTTCGTCGTGCCACTTCCTCGGGGGAAATTTCTGGGCTGCGTTTGGCATATTCATCATTGGCATCCTGCTCTAATTCAGTAATCAAATCATCCGCATTCACCACGGTTCCTTGCCGGGAGGACATCTTTCCAGTTGGAAGAGTAAGCAGGCCGTATCCTAAGTGGTAGCATTTCTTCGCCTGAGGAAAACCCAGCAGGTCGAGGATGGCGAATAGTTGTTT
>CAZKYB010000044.1:0-2127 GCA_964557045.1 uncultured archaeon | reverse complement strand
GTCCAGTCGTTCATTTTTCTCCAGAGTGCGCGAACCTCTTTGTCTCCTTGTTCCCATTTCAGGAGCATGGCCTGGGCCTCTTCTTCCAGCTTAGGATCCTGCTCTGCGTGCTTCGTAAACTCCACGTAGTATTTCCCCACAAAATGATCCGGCTTCATACCCTCCGACTCGGGTGTTTTTCCATGACCCCATTTTTGGTAGGCTAACATCGACTTACAGATGTGTACGCCGCGATCATTGATAATTTGCGTGCGGAAAACGTTGTTTCCTTCATGCGTGAGCAATCGAATCATACTCTCCGCGAGGGAAATATTTCGCAAATGTCCCACATGCAGGGGCTTATTGGTATTGGGGGACGCATACTCGACAATTACAAATGGAGCATCCTTCCCAGGAAGAGGAGGTGCCTGTTGGGCATTCTTGAGAATGGACACGTTGTAGGAGTGGGGATCAATGAACGCATTCACGTAGGGTCCCATGGCCGTGAATTGCTTGAAATCAGAAGTGGGATGCAAACTTCCCACCAAATGAAGGGCGAACTGCGCGGGGTTCTGCCCTTTCGGCATGAACTTGAAAACCGGAAGAGAAAGATCCCCTTTATCCACGGAAGGAGGAGTGGTCATTAGCCCCTCAAGCGTTTCCAATCCGGGCGACGCATGGCCGTTTTTTTGAAGCGCATGCTCAACGACTTCGGCGAGTTTTCGCTTGTAGGAAGGTAGTCCCATAGATTCCTTTCAGGGGCAGAGGACGTTTTAAACCTAGATTCACGAGGTGCCGATTCCGAATGAAAAGGATGCCCGAACCCACGACGACCAACCCCCCCAGGAGGACATTCCAGTGTAAGGTTTCATGGAACGTGAACACGCTCAGTACCACACCGATCAGCGTGCCCAACACTAAATCAAAAATGGACACCACGTGCACGCGCAGTCCTTCTAGGGCATAATTGAAGAACAAGTATCCTAATCCGGTAGAGATGACCCCCGCAAGAGCCATGATCACCACTCCCTCAAGGGTGAGGGTGAAGGGTTGTGAGAATGCAAAGGGCAGGAGGAATAGACACGCGAATCCGAGAAACCACACCACATCCCCTAACTCGTGATGCTTATCCTCGCGTCGCATGAACACGGCCATCACGGCATAGGATATTCCAGCGCCCAACGCGAGCAAGTTTCCTTCCACGGAATACCCATCGAAGGGGTTGATGATAGCCAGTCCCAAGAATCCAGTAAGTAAGATAATCCACGCATCGTGGCCCATGCGTTCTTTCAAGACAAAAAAAGCCAGGATGGGCGCGAGAAACACGTGGGTGTAATTCAACAACACCACATCCGCGAGGGGGGCGATGGCCAGGGCATAGTTATACAGCGTCATGGTAGCCGCCAAGCAAAACCCAACAATCACTACGCCTGGCAATTCCTTTTGGGTCAATTGGAATGTTTTCTTCTCAATGCGGGGGATAATCATGGCCACAAATAACAATCCGAAGAATGCGCGGGAAAAAGTAATGAGTGGGATGGGGAAATCCGGGGATAGTATTTTCACAAACGGCCCAATCGTCGAAAAGGCCAATACGGAGAATATCGCGGCGATGAGGTGACGGTTCATCCTTGGACCTGAAAACGGGGCTTAATAACCATTGGCATTTTTAACGAACGAAAAATAAAGGGAGGCATGGCACGCCCTCGTCGTCGAAATACCATTCGAAGAATTCGAACGAAACTCATGGATTCGTCCGATCCGCGGTACTATCCGCTGCTGGCTCGCCATGACAGCCAGAAGACCATTCGGCTGATGCACGGCCATCTAATCAATGAGGCCATGAAGAATAAGAAAGTAAACGTTGGTACGATATTTGAGATAAAAGAGGGAGGCGCCAAGAGGAAAACAGTGGTCATCGGTGAAGGAACGGATGAAATACGACGTCACGCCGACCGGTTGCTAGCCGACCGGGATACAGCCATACGCCAGTTGTATGAAGGCCCTTTCACCCAAGAAGAACGACCAATCATCCAATCCCTCCTCAATTATCATGTGGTGCCACTAGCGAAAAGCACCCGAATACGCATGGAGTTTGATCGCCAAGGAAGACGATACAATAAGGAGCTTCACCAAGAAATTACCGAC
>CAZKYB010000043.1:0-6573 GCA_964557045.1 uncultured archaeon | reverse complement strand
TCATTGCGCACGAACTCTCACACGTGAAGAATAGAGATGTATTAGTTTCTTCGATAGCGGCAACTATCGCGGGGGCGATTGGTTTTCTCTCTCACATGTTGTTCTGGGGCGGTTCGTCCAACGAGGATAATCGGGGGAATTTCATCGGGATGATTCTCCTGGCGATTTCCATTCCCATCATTGCTACGCTCATTCAATTAGCCATTTCTCGTTCGCGGGAATATTTGGCGGATGAGACGGCCGCGCACGCCTTGCATTCGGGTCACGGTCTCGCTAATGCGTTGCGTAAGTTAGAGAAGGGAATTCATTCTCGTCCCTTCACGGATGCCAACTCTGGAACCGCGCACATGTTCATTGCGAACCCATTTTCGGGGGAGGGGCTGATTTCCCTCTTTCATACGCATCCTCCTCTGCAGGAGCGGATTAGGCGTTTGGAAAAGCGCTGAGCCCGTATCCCTTATATGGGTGTTTTCACTCCTCCATGGATGCGCAAGTTCATCGTGCCGGCGATCGTGACGCTGGTCATTCTATTTGTGGCCATCACCCAGCTGGATTGGGGGTTGCTCGTTTCCACCCTCGCGGGGGCCGATCTCTTCTATATTGGGATTGCCTTGGGCGTGTGGGTCTTGTTGTTCGCGGGGAAGGCGTTCAAGTGGAGGAAGGTGGTGGAATCCTTAGGGTATCCTCTCTCATGGTCCTTGGCGGTTCGCACATTATTGATTGGTTTTTTCATCAGCATTATTACTCCGGGTCGTTTGGGTGATTTTGCGCGGGCGGCCTACTTGAATGATAAGATGCCTCTTGGGAAGGGAATCCTCGCGGTGCTCATCGATCGAATCCTGGACATTTCCATTTTGTTGTTGTTTGCGGGTATTGGAACCTTTCTCTTGCTTCAGTCTCACGCGGGGGGAGTTATTTCTCCTTTCATGGTGATTGGGATTTTTCTCCTCTTTCTGGTAGGGGTGCGTGCAGGGATGAGTCGCCGGACCGTGAAGAGGTATGTCTGGCCCTTGTTTTCTCGTTTCGCTCCGGAAACACTGCGTCGGATGATGAGCAAGTACGGGAAGCAATTCTATGATGGGATTCCCACCGTGATGAAGAACAAGTGGGTCTTTCTCCAAGGAATTCTCTCTGGCATCGTGAGTTGGATTTTTTCGGTGACATTTGGGTGGTTGATTCTTCTCGCGTTGGGTATTCCGGTGGGATGGGCGGATGCGTTGATGATTATTCCCATTCTCTCCCTCGTGGAAGTTATTCCTGTTGGAATCCTCGGGTTGGGTACGCGGGAGATTGTGGCAGTTGTATTGCTCAGCACACTGGGGGTTCCCATTGAGCACGCGGTGGGATTCTCCTTGCTCTTCTTCGCATTAGGGTATGTTCCAAGTTTCATCTTTGGAAGTATTGCCTGGAATCAGTTTCCCTTTCCCGCGAAGGGAGGATTGAAGGGATTCGTGGAGCAGTTGAAGGCGGCCAAGTAAAAAAGTAGGATTTCGCTTCACTCATTTCCGCGATACAAAATGAAGGTCCCTTCCTCGAGGAGTTTTTCTTTTCCATTCAGTTCAGGAAAGAATAGGGTGTTGACGACCACATATTTTTGGTGATACTTGCTCAGAAATTCATCCACGCAGGATACGCATTGACTCTGAAAGAGTGTCTGGTGCTCCGCGGATTGTTGCTTGAGGAGTAGGGCTTCCGGCGTAGAGAGGAGTTGGAGTCCCAGCATGAAGTGTGAATGGGTGGGGTCGGAGGGAATCTTCTTACTATACTGGGCCATCTTTCCCACGCCGGGGGAGAGGAACAACACGGGAACAATGCTCGCATCGTATGCGTAGAGTCGCGTGGCAAATTGGGCTTCTTCCAGGGAGGACTTGCTCCCATTCACGTAGCTCTGGATGCTCGTGGAGGTAACCATGAGTGTTCCCGCAACCAGCAGGATGACAATGGCCGCAACCCATCGCGGGTGAGGGGGAATAATCTTCCCCATTCCTCGCGCGCCGAGAATAATCATTCCAATGAGGGCCAGGGCAGGAAATTTGGTTCCAAATATGATTCCCGGCCAGAGGGCATTGAACACAACCCCCGCAAGGATGGAGCCGAATGCGAGGAATATCCACGCGTAGTCGTTTCGGGTGAAGGGTTTCTTGGAGAGAAACTGATGCGCTCCCCACGCGAGGGCGAGGAGGAATGGAATTACCCCCACGAGCATGATGTTCCCGATGATAGCTGAGAGGGTGATGTTTCCGCCTCCAGAGAAGGGAATTTTTTCAAGTCCCAGGAACGGAATTACCTGAAACACGATGAGTGGGAGTCCAGCGACGAAGGAGAGGATTCCCGTCTTGACTAGGGCGGAAATAGTAGGCCACGTGAGGAGCACCCACGCAAGAATGATCAAGACACCGATGTAGGGGTGGGTGATGAGTGCGGCCGCGAAGAGGAGGGTTCCAATTCTCCAGGATTTAGAGTACCATGCCATTCCCATCATTCCCAATCCCGCGGCCAAGAGCCAGGGGTATTCTCCCACAAGGAGGTTGTAGTAGGGTAAACGCGATGCGAGGAGGAGAATAGGAATCCAAAACAGAGTGGCGCGGTCGACTCCTTTTCGGGATGTTTCAAGCTGGATTAATCCGGCGAGGAAGAGAATTATTCCCAGAAGGGAAAAGAACCACAGTATGACGTGGGAGGGGACTCCGAGAGTGGTGATCGTGCTGGCGATGGCCGGGAGTCCCATTTGATACACGAGGGGGATGTCGAAGTACGGGGTGTAGGTGGATGGAATCGTAGTCGTAACAATCTGCGTGGCCACATTTGGAGCAGCATCGGCGCTCAGGTCATATCCGCCTTGGATTCCAAAGAAAATAAGTCCCATCACCAAGGGGATGAGGATCAGTGCTACACCTAGTGTTTTTTCTCCGGGAGCAAACGCAGGGGTTTGGTTTCTCGCCCAGGTATACGTGATAATTCCCGCGACCACGAGAATGAGCGGGGACAACACTCCAGCGTATCCAGCCCAGAGTGCGAGGATGATCCACGTTGATAGGAACACGGCGAGCGCGTCGATGATTTTCCAGAATATCGCAGGGGGGTTCATCCTATCATGCTCGGAACCATTCCTTCTTTAAATGAGTAAATCCCTCCCTACTAGATATGGGTGCCTCGGTCAAGCCGATGGATGTGTCGCTAATCATTCCGGTGTATAATGGCGTTCGCCTGGTCGAGGAGACCACGCGGGCCTATCGGGATGCGTTTTCCAAGAGTAATCGCATCGGCTCGTTTGAGATTATTCTTGTTTCCAACAACTGCTCGGACGGCTCCCCTGCGGTGTGTGCGAAGTTGGCGCGTTCCCTTTCGCACGTGAAGCATGTGGATTATCCCTTCCGCACGCTCAAGGGAGGGGCAGTCATTCGGGGGTTCCAGTTGGCAAAGTATTCGTGGGCGGGGTTCACGGACGTGGACATGTCGACGTCCCCGCACGAATTCCTCAAGCTGATTCCTCCCCTGCATGATTCGCAGGTGGGGGCGGTCATCGCGTCGCGTAAGATGCCGGATTCCATTCTTCATCCTCCGCAGCCGTTTTTCCGCATTTTTCTAGGGAATATGTTCGCGTTTATTCGAGAATGCATGTTTGGTTTGGGGATCGTGGATAGTCAGTGCGGGGCGAAGATATTCAAGAAGGCCGACATTTTCCCGCTCGAACTCACCACGAATGGGTGGGCGTTTGACGTGGAATTATTGTATCGTGTAAAGCAGCACGGGAAGGAAATTCGTGAGATTGGTATTACGTGGAGGGATGGCCCCGAGACCAAGGTGAGTTTCTCGACGCCCTTCACGATGTTTGGGGAACTCCTGCGTTTACGTTTGCGCGTGTGAGTCTTTCTTGGCGAGAATGGAGTGATACCATTCGAGTTGTTTCTTTACGATGGTCTTCCACGAAAATCCGCGCGCGAAGTTTCGGGATTCATTTCGTTGGGTGGTAAGTTGTTTGGGGGTAAGCGCTTCAATTTTTTTCCAAGTTTCCACGACATTGGGGGTGGAGGAATAATCCACGAGGAATCCACGCGTGGCATTCACAAAGGAGGAGAAGCTCGGGATGGTATTGAGGCATGGGATGCACCCATAGGCCATGGCCTCAATGGCGCTGATGCCAAATCCTTCATATTCGGACGCGGAAACAAAGATGCTGGATTCGCTCAAGAGGGAGCGTCGCTGGTCTTCCTTGACGCGTCCCAAAAAAAGAATCTTTCCCTCTGCGTGGGTGGATCGTACGCGATCCTCGAGGGAGGGCTGGATTCCCTCCCAGTCTTCCCCGGCGATGAGGAGTTTGGCGGACGGGTTGTGTTTGGTATACGCGGCAAATGCGTCAATGAGGCGGTCGATGCGCTTGTTGCGGGACAGTCGTCCAAGAAAGAGAAACGAGTGGGGTTTTTTCTTGGGGACGCGAGCAGGGATCCATTCGTCTTCGATTCCATTCGGAAGAACAATGGTTTTCTCTTGTCCTAATTCCGCGAAGTGTGTTTGATCATTCTCGCTCACGTATAGGATTCCATCCATGGCGTTCCAGGAGGGCGGGAGGATGAAGGCGGAATAGATCCACTTCAACACCCCTCTCTTGCGGGTGTGAAAAAATCCTCCGTGGGTGGTAAGGATGAGTTTAGCGGAGAGTTTCTTCTTGCGTCGAGCCAGGGCATCCATCCAGGCTCCGACTCCATGGATGTGGATGATGTCTTTGTTTTGTGCAAACTTCATGAGTTCATCCGCCGGGGGAATCCGGTAGAAGGAGAATCCCTTCTGGGGGACTCGGTGAATGGTGACGCCGTCTTTCTCTTCGCGTGCGGGGAGGGTGTTTCCCTTCGTGCATGTGTTGAAGACCAATATCTCCACCTGATTTCCTTGGCGCGCCTGCTCTTTCGCACTTTGCCAGATAACGCTTTCCGTTCCTCCGATACATGGAATGGTGTGGTTTCCCACGTGGAGGATACGTAAGGGTTTGGTTTTCATTTCCACACCCTCCAATCCAATAATCCAAATCCCGCTCCTAAAACGAATACGATGGAGCGGAGGAAAGTAAGGAGGATGGCATATGGAATCAACACCAAGTCCTTTCGTGCCACGAGTAGGAGAAAGTCATACAGGGCAATGACGATGACGAGGAACATGATGATCAAAAAGTACACGAGTTGCATAATCTCGCTCACAATTAACGCACGGGATAAATCCGAGGTCAAGAGTCGGAGGGCCAAATACGCTAAGACTAGGAGGAACAATCCCCCCACGAAGAAGTTAATCTTCAGCACGTGCGGGGTGTAGCTGTCCTGGACGCTTTTTTGGGGGTGTTTCACATACATGCGTGTTCTCCAATATGCGCGGAAGTATTTCACGCGCAAATAGTGGAGAAGAGAATTTGGATGAGTGTGATACACGATGGCATTCGGAGCGAACTTCAGGACCATTCCCTTCTCCGCGAGGCGATAGGAGAGCTCGCTGTCCTCCCCAGAGGCCTTGGGAAACGTTTCATCAAATCCTTTCGCATCCATGAACACTTTTCGCTTGTAGGCCGCACTGTACGTGCCAATCCAATCAATCGTGTCTTTCTTTTTCATTCGTTCGTAGCGATATTCAATGTCCAGTTGGTCGAATCTCGCCGAGAGGCTTTTTTGTTTGGTCTTGTAGGCCCCTTGAACGCCGACCACGTTCTCATCCTCAAAGGGTTTGAGCATTTCTTCGAGCCAGTTTTTTTCTGCGATGCAGTCGGAGTCAATGAACAAAACCACATCTCCGCGTGCTTTCTTGGCTCCGGCATTGCGGGCCTTGGCCGGTCCTTGATTTTTCTGCGTGAGCAATGTTACCAGTGAGAATGACTCTGCGATGATTCGAGTAGAGTCCGTGCTTCCGTCATCCACCACAATAATTTCTTCCGGATGAATGGTCTGTTGGAGCAGTGCATCCAGGCATGCTTGCAAATGGTTCTCCGCATTATAGGCCGGAATGACTATGCTGGCGGATGGGAATGGATGTTTTGTTTTTTTGGCCATACGATTCACGCGCCGCGCCTATTTCATCCATGCCAACCCATCACGGGTTCTGGATGACGGGCAAGGAGGTCCGCTGGTTCGTCTCTCCGAGCGAGGACTTCTCCTTCGTGTTGAACAAATACTTGAAGAAGGTTCTCCCACTCTTCACTAATCGGGGAAACTCCGAGGGGGTGGTGATTCCTTCCCATATCTTCGAGGCAATGAACCCCGGTCGCATGTAGAAGTTTCGTCGGGCTTCGTCGCAGGCCTCAACCAATTCGGTGGCGGTGAGTTTGTCTGTGCTCACAATGGTATTGTGGGTTCCGTCTTCCAGGAGCCAGTTTTCCCAATTCTCGGCTTTAATCGTGAGGAAGTTGTTGGTCTTGGCCCATTCATAGGCTTCGGTTCCCGGGTACACCATGATGGGGAAGAATTGCACCGTGTCGGGGTTGAGTTTCTTGGCAAATTCGACCGTTTGGTTGATGGTTTCCTT
The DNA here is from genome assembly GCA_964557045.1 of uncultured archaeon. Classification (GTDB taxonomy): domain Archaea; phylum Iainarchaeota; class Iainarchaeia; order Iainarchaeales; family VGJJ01; genus VGJJ01. Next base: position 72 of record CAZKYB010000043.1, on the reverse strand, counting down.
GGATTCTCCTCGGTTTCCCATCATGAAGCACGCGTGTACGAGCACGTTGGCTTCTTTCGTGTCTTTGAAGAA
>CAZKYB010000042.1:0-7131 GCA_964557045.1 uncultured archaeon | reverse complement strand
ATGATGATTCCTCCAAGCTCTCCGTTACATTCCGCGGAACCTCGACGCGAACATTCTCGGTGCCTTTGATTGATATTTCTTCCGGAGAATTGCCCAACCCCAAGATTGAATTTGATGCCACGGTACGAGTCAAGGCCGGGGTTATTCAGGATGCCTTGAAGGATGCCGGTCTCTTGTCGACTCATCTTACGCTGGGAGCCAAGACTGAATCATTTTTCGTGAAGGCCATCTCATCCAAAGGGGAATTGATGAATGAAACCCACAAGGGAAGCGAATCGTTGCCCGACTTAACGGTGAAGAAGGATTGTTCCTCCATGTTCCCCTTGGATTATTTGAGCGACATGCTCAAGGCCGCCCAATCCGAAACCGATGTTACGGTGAAGCTGAAGGATAACGCGCCCGTGGAAATAAACTACAAGATTGGCGAAGCCAAGATGCGTTACTTCCTCGCGCCGCGAATTGAAAGTTCGTAAGCTTCACTTGCGTGATTTGACCCACGCAACGCCTACAACCAATCCGGCGATTAAGTCCACGATTAAGTCTTGCATGGTATTCGTCAATCCGTGCTGGAAGTCGGTTCCTCGAAGATAGTCGGAGGCAAATTCTCCTATTTCCCAGAGCGCGCCTAATCCTAGGGCAAACATGACCATGGCCAATACTACTAGTACTTTGGGGGCCTGAATCAGCAGCTGAGGGTATGCTTTTTGGAGCAGGATGAGGGCGGATACCGCGAGGAATAGGCTGGTGGTGTAATGCGTGACGATGTCCCATCCCGGCACGGTATAGTAGAATGCAAAGCCCAGTCCGAAGAGGTTGTTGAACACCACTAACAGAGAGAACATGAGGTCCATCCATGAACCTGTCTTTCCCAGGTAGTGTTTCGTGATGTAGTGGACGAGTCCCGTGGCCCCTAAACTGAAGAGGAGGATTCCAAACACGGCCCAGTCTCCCTGGAAGAGGAAGTAGAGGGCTCCCAGCGCGAGAAGAGCTCTGAGCCCCCATGCAATTGTGTGTCCGGGGTCCATTTTCATCGTGTTCACCGTATTTCTTTTAACGTTCAACCCATATAATGCTGTCTGGTCAAACGTATGATCGAGACGCAGGATATTTCGAGTTTCAAGCGCACCATCGATGCGATATCCTCCTTCATCTCGGAGGGGAACTTTCGTTTTGGGGAAAAAGGAATCAGTCTGCGTGCGGTGGACCCCTCTCAGATTGTTTTAGTGGATTGCTTTATCGAAAAGAACGCCTTCTCCTCTTATGACTTGGAGCCCACGTACGTGGGGATTGATGTGGTAGAGTTATCACGGATGCTCGCCCGCTCCCTCACCAATGACAAATTGTTGTTGGACGTGGATGAGAATGAGATGTCCCTCGAACTAGAAGGAGATTTCTCCCGAAAGTTCCATCTTCCCTTGATTGATGTTTCAGATGGAGAAAAAGAACTGAAGCTCCCCTCGCAGAGTTTTGATGCGAAAGTGGAAATTAACGCGCGCTTGTTGAAGGAAGCCCTGAAGGACGCCCAAATCTTCGGAAGCACCGTGCTTGTATCCGTGAAGGATAATCGTTTTTGGATTGAAGCAAAGGGAAGTCAGGGAAACTTGAAGACCGTCTCTAAGCAGGGCACTCTCATTTCCGTGAAGGGGGGGAGCAACGTCACCTCCAAATATTCCTTGAATTTCCTTTCGAATATTGTGAAGGAAGCCGATAATGATTCGAATATCTTATTAGAGTTCAAATCCGACGCCCCGATGCGCATTACGTATTCCATTGGTCGGTCCAAGATGCAGTATTATTTAGCCCACATGATCCTCTAGAGGGTATCATGCCTCCGAAGTCTTCTCGTCGAAAGCCCAATCTCGAGCGACCCAACAAAGCGATGCGTCCAATTCCGCGTGAAGCGGAGGTTGATTTAGCGAAGCGCTGGATCAAGAAAGGTGTTCAGGTCCACCGTGTCTATATGAGTCGCCAAGGCACTCCATTCGGAATTAACGTCGAGCTGCAGCGCGAGCGGAACAACTACAAGATTCGAATCATTCACTTCGATGCGAAACACGAGCCCACCGTCGTAGGAACGAATCAGGTTTTTGTGGATCGGATGAATAACCAGATAGCCATTCATTCCGGGGATAATCTTGGTTCGATTCATCGGGAGGGAGGCCGTCTTTCAGGGATTATTTCGACGGAGGGGACTCAGCAGTTTCGTCCAGTCCTTGATTTTGCCATCCGGGTGGCCCGTGACCAGGGGATGCGGAGGATTGTATTATCCACCGTCGAACCCAAACTGGCCAAATACTTCAAGGGCTTTGGGTTCGTACAAGAGAAGTCAACGGATAAGATGTATCACCTTCACCTGACCCTTCCTCCTGCCCAGTAAGCGCGGCGGGAGAGTAGAGTATGGTTTAAGTGGGTGCGCGATCGTATGGTTTTTCATGGTCCCGATTGCCCAATTGCAGTTTGCGAGGAAATATCCCTTTACCTCTCCCGCCAAGCAAGCCGTGCGATTATTGGCCCCGGACTTGAATGCCATTGATTCGGCCCATTTTCAAGCGGCGTTGGATTGGATTCAAGTCTTGGGGAGTTCTTCTCCCCAAGCTAAGCGCCAGTTTGTCGAGAATCACGTTCGGCAGAAAGATCTTTCCTATTCCGAGTTCCTCTCGCGGGACGTGGTGGTGTTTCCCCTCCTCAAGATTATTCTTTCTCAAATTCGCAGGCCTGTTTTGTATGAACGTTTTGCTTCTTTGATTGGGGATTTGACGTTTGAGTATTTGTCGAATGAAAAGGACAAGATTTCTTCCCTCATCGAGATGTCTCGCGAGTTGGGAGTGAAGATGGAGGCGGACATGGTGGAAAATGTTCCCGTTTTCCGCGTGCCTATTTCTTCCTACCTTTCGTTTCCCCTGAAGGACGCCCAGCTCCACTTGGTGAATCAATCGGTAGATCATGGGGTGGTGTGCTTGAGCACCAATGCGGCTTCACGTTGGATGGCGGAAGGCGTTCACTCGCTCATTTTGCGTTCTCTTCCGGTGGATGTGAAGGGTCTTCCTCACGTGTTCCTAGAGTGGTCCACGCAAGCCCAAGAGAGATTGCAATCGCAGCAGGTGCAAGAGTCTAAGTCCCTCACGTCTGGAGTAGTTCTCTCGGCCTTTCCCCCCTGTATGGAGAAGTTGTATGGGGAAATCACGCAGGGAGTGAACATTCCACACATGGCACGTTTCGATTTGGCTACCTTCCTCATCAACATTCGGATGCCCCACGAGGATATGGTGGGGGTGTTCGCGAAGGCATCGAATTACGATGAACGGATTACCCGGTATCACTTGGATAATCTCTCTGGAAAATCAAGTGGAAAGCAATACTCGATGCCGGCCTGTTCGAAAGTACGTGAACACGGGTTGTGTGTTTCTCGCACCTGCGATGTGTCGCATCCCCTTCAATTCTACCGAAGAGAAGTGGATCGTCCAGTCGAGGATGCGAGTGAGAAGGGAAACGAAGAAAGTCCCTCGCACTAATTCGTGTGAGTCGTAGGCCAGGCCCCGCGCAATGCGTCGTCGTCGTGTTTCTTCTTCGTGAAGTAATTCCACACCCGACTAATGTAGGGGACGGCCGTGCTTCCGATGAGGCATGTGAGGATGATGTATCCCCAGTCCGATAGAGCAAGTTCATGCGTACCGAACACGGGGTCGAGGAAGGGCACGTACACGGCGAGCATTTGGAGTCCGAACGATGCAAGAACGGCCAGGACGAGCCAAATGTTGGAGAATGGATTCGTCTCGAACCAGCTTTTCCCCTCTTGTCGAGAATTGAATACGAGCATGAGCTCGAATACCACTAACGTGGTGAAGGCCATGGTTTGGGCGTATATTTCTCCGTGGGGAAGGCCGTACATGTAGGCTCCGAGCGTGATGGCTGCGCCAATAATTCCTGAGAAGAGAACGAATCCACCCATTCGATCTAGGATGCGTTCGCTCTTGGGTCGGGGTTTCTTCTGCATGACATCCTTGGAGGGGGGGTCCTCTCCGAGTGCGAGTGCAGGAAGGGCGTCCGTGGCGAGGTTCACCCACAGTAATTGGATAGGGGTAACGACTTCTCCAAGGGCGAAGAAGAATCCCAGTGACACCACTAATACTTCGGCGAAGTTCGCGGCGAGGAGGTATCGTACGAATCCCTGGAGGTTCTGATAGATGGTTCGTCCCAATTCCACGGCGGTTACAATCGTGGCAAAATTATCGTCGCGTAATACCATCGCGCTGGCTTCTTTGGCGACGTCCGTTCCCTTGATTCCCATGGCGATTCCAATGTCGGCGCGCTTGATGGCCGGGGCATCGTTGACTCCGTCTCCCGTTACTGCAACCACTTCTCCCATGGTTTGGAGTTGCTCCACAATCAAGTATTTGTGCTCAGGATCCACACGCGCAAAGATGGTGTGCGTGCGCACGGCCTCTCGAAGTTGTGTCTTGTCCATCTGGTTGAGTTCCATTCCCGTGAGGACGTCTCCTTTCATCCCTAATTTTTCCGCAATGGCCTTGGCGGTGGTGGGGTGGTCGCCCGTGATCATCTTGACTTGGATCCCTGCTTCCGTGCACTGCAGAATCGCCGCCTTCACTTCTTCTCGGGGAGGGTCGCGCAGGGCTTGGAGTCCGGTGAATATCAATCCCTGTTCGGCCTCCATGGGAATCGTTTCCGTGTCGCGGTAGGCGAATCCCAATACGCGATAGGCACTCTTGGATAATGTTTCGGTTTGCTCGATGATTTGGTTTCTCTTTCCTTGTGTGAGGGGGATTGTTTTCCCATGTTCGAGGATGAATTGGCACCGATCCAATACGCGTTCCACGGCTCCCTTCATGTAGGTTCGAGTCTTTCCACTGGGAAGCGTATGAAGAGTGCTCATCATTTTTCGTTCGCTCGTGAATGGAATTTCCTTTACTCGAGGGTATTGGTTTTGGATTTTTGCTTTGCTCGAGAGTACGCGCATTGCTCCCTCAGTGGGGTCTCCCAGGATGGTTTCTTTGGCTGGATCATATTGTGCGTTGTTGCAGTATTCTCCCCCTTCAATCGTGAATTGGAGACCGCTTCCCTTTTCGATGATCACGTTTTCGTTGTTCCATCGAATTTCTCCCTTGGGGCTATAACCCACTCCGCTCACCGCGTAGAGTTTCTCATCCGCGAATACATATTCGCAGGTCATCTCATTCTTGGTTAATGTTCCCGTCTTATCGGAGCAAATCACGGTGGTACTTCCTAATGTTTCGGCGCTCGGCAAGTGTTTGATGAGTGCATTCTTCTTGGCCATGCGTTGGATTCCTAACGCCAGAGTAATGGTCGTAATCGCAGGCAATCCCTCGGGGATGGCGGCCACTCCCAATGATATGGCCACGAGCATCATGTCCACGAGTCCGCGTCCCTGACCAAAGTATCCGTAGAGGAAGAGGATGACCATGATGGCCGTCACTCCCAACGTGAGCTGCTTGGCGAGGAGTTCTAGGTTTTGTTTGAGAGGGGAGGGTTCCTCTTCGACTTCTTCGAGTTTCTCCGCGATCTTTCCAAATTCCGTCTTGAGTCCAGTGGCAATGACAATTCCGACCCCTCGACCTCGCACAATGGCCGTGTTGGCGTATCCATAGTTGAGTCGGTCCGCCACGGCTTTGTTTCCTGATAACGCATCCATTTTTTTCGATACGGGATTAGATTCCCCCGTGAGGATAGCTTCGTCTACGGCCGCCTCTACAATTTCGAGGAAGCGAATATCAGCAGGGATTTTGGTTCCTTCTTCGAGTTGTACAATATCTCCTGGGACAATTTCTTTCGCGTCAATCTCCACCCACTTTCCGTCCCGTTTAGCGGTGGCGCGCAACGCCCCTAGTTTTTTGAGCTCGTCAATGGCCTTTTCGGCTTTGAATTCTTGGAAGAATCCAAGCAGTCCATTCAGGAGTACAATCGCGAAGATGGCAATGGTATCAATGGGGTCTCCCACAAAATACGAAATAATTCCCGCGGCCACTAGAACAAGCACGAGGAGTTCGGTGAATTGCCCGATCAGCATGCCCCAGACGTTGATTTTCTTGTCCAGAACAATCGTGTTGGGCCCGTATCTCAAGAGTCGCGTCGCTGCCTCCTCGGAGGAGAGTCCGCTCTCTCGGGTTTCCAAGCGTTGCAGGGTCTCTTGGGGGGAGAGGGTATAGTAGAGAGGAGTGTTCTCCTCTCCGTGCGGGGGGCTCATGCTCCCAGCGAGGAATTTTCCTATATAACTGCTCGGAGGTGAGCCTTGCAAAGTTCTTACTCCTCAGGGGGCGTTCATACGTGGGGGAATGGGTTGTGGAAGGATTAGGGAGTGAGCGTATTTGGCTGAAAGGGTTGTTCTCCAAGCATTATGCCCAGCACCCCGTGTCTCCCCCCTATGATGTGTCGCGCCGGGAATTTGGCCATGGTACTTTCAAGAAAATTGACACGCGTCACGTGTCCTTCGATGATGTGGCTGAAATGAATGCCTTTTTGCGAAATGTTTCCCCCTTGTTTGTCTCTGCGTCGGTGTCGGAGTTCTTGAATCCGGCCGCGCAGCCCATTTCCACCAAAGGGTTGGTGGGGAGTGATCTAATTTACGAGTTTGACGCGGACGATATTCAAACCGACTGTAAGTTTTCGCACGATTCGTGGAAGTGTCCGAATTGTGGGGCCAGTGGAAAGGGCCGGGTCATGAAGTGCACCAGTTGTGCGCACGGCACGGAATTGGATGAGTGGGTCTGTAGATCCTGTTTGAATGCGACCAAGGAACAAACCTTTCGTCTGTTGAAGGTCCTGCAGGATGATTTTGGTTTTTCCGAAAAAGACCTTTCGATTAATTTCTCGGGTAGTAAGGGGTATCACACGCACGTGCGCTCGCAATCAATTGTTTCTCTTCCTAAGTCCGCGCGCGTGGAATTAATGGATTATTTGTCGATGTTTGAGATTGACCTTCCTAGTTTGGGTTTTTCATTCGATGGAAAACAATACCGCTGTCCCCGTTTGACGGATGCGAAGGGTCATGCGCTGCGTTTGGTGAAGGAAGTCCTGCGTCTCATTGAGGTGGGCACCTCCGAAGAGTGGGCGATTCTCTCCGGCTCGTCTCCTAGAACGCTTAATGCATTGTTGGCG
>CAZKYB010000041.1:0-7257 GCA_964557045.1 uncultured archaeon | reverse complement strand
GTTGTTGGGCAAAAATGTCTGGGTGTGGCGCAGCGCATCCTCAATGGGTTTGTTTTCTCCGAGTCGTGACGCGAGGACGTATAAGGAGTCCTTGAATTCGGATTCCATTTGCATATACTTCAGTTGAACCTTGCGCTTGGCTTCGAGTGACAATCGATAATATGCGGCGATAGCTAAACTGATGGTGATGAGGAAACCAAAGATGAGATTGTAGGGGGAAATATCATTCTCGGACTGCGCGAAGAAGCGCGCCTTCTCAGTGACTACAATTTCCGCTGCGGTTTCGGGTGTGACGCCCTGCGACAAGAGTTGCGCCTCCCTCGTTCCGCCCGGCTCGAACCAATCAATGGGTTTTCGGTCCGCCTCAAGTACATTCGCGAGCGTGTTGTCAGGGGCCAAGAGATACAATGAGTTGGGATCGCTGGGCTCCCCGACTCCCAACCCGTAGAAGTGCAGGTATCCCGAGACCAATCCTCCGACCACCAATATACCCATCACGACCACCCAGATGTTCACGAGGTTCTTTCCAATCCTTGCGGTGTTCTTGGGAGGCAATCCTGGAAATCCATCGGGAATCTCAGGCGGCGTGTATGTGGGAGGGCGAGACTGGAGGAGGTTGTTCCCAAACCAAATCACCAAAATGGGGAGGGCGATGTCATAGACCAAAAATAACACCCAGGCCTGCGCGAGGGGAGAGCCCGAGAATGCGCTTCCCACGGGAAGAATAATAATCAAAATCAGCGGGAGCAGCACGCCCACGTAGAACATGGTGGTGGAAGGCTGCGAGAGGTCTCGAGCGTACTGCTCCATCTTGTTCTGCACACTCTCGAGGACTTCATCCATGGTCTTGTCGAGTAATTGATAACGTTTGGCTTCCGTATTCTCCAACACCGACGCGCGGATGTTCATTAGTGCTTGCTTGAATTCGCTCGAGAATTTCCCCCACGAATAGGCGAGGTCATCCAATCCCTCGGCGACGGTCGTGTAGACCCCCAGCTGGGTGTTCCACATGATTTTCTTGAACTCCTGAGCAATTCTCCCCTTCCCATGCTCGGCGGAAAACTCCACGGCTTTTTCCAAATTAGGAACTAATTTCATGGACATGATCATGTATCCGATGATCTCAGGGACGTACGTCAGTGCCCGAATTTGCTCGCGATGTGATTCCGCTTTAGGATACCCTTGAACATAGTTGGCCAGCACCACCGCGATAACAATGACGGGAATGAAGAGGTAGACAATCGTGATGAGACCATCCACCCCCAACCATCCCCCGATGGTTTCCCCGAAAATGATCCCAATCAATACGGCGAGAATTCCTCCCCCCAGTATGGTAAGGAGCATCGTTCCCTTCACGGCCGCCGAGAATTCCTCCGCGCGAAGGTTCCATCCGAGGAAGGTGATGGATTCTTGATAATCAGCCGTGAAAGTGCCTCCCTTTCCTAACCCGGGGAAGCGCTTGTGCATGTCCCTGCAAAAACGGATGAACCAATGTTCTTTGGGAATCGCTAAGTCTTCTTTCGCAAAGAACGCATCGCTCTCCACGGGAATGTCCCGGTATAATTTACCAATCGAAGGGGAGGGGTTGTTGACCGGTCGATAATTGGGCTGCTTTCCTGCGCTTGAATCACTACTCGGATTCGACGAAAAACGCTTGGGGGGCATGCTCGGAAGAAGGGATTGCGGTATTTATAGGGAGCGTCCACCCCTAAGGGGTTATTCGTCCTTGTTCCCTTCGCTCTCTCGCTGGGCCCGCTTGTCCATGACCGACTTTAACGTGTTCTTCTTGACCCACTCCTTCCAGTCGCTCAACAACTGCGTGTAGTCGGCGGAACCATTCTCGGTGATCATAATATCCTTCATCAATGCCAACTTGGCCCTTGCCTGCGACGTGTATTCCCCTTCTAATAGTTCAGGGACCTTGTATTGGTTCTTCAATTCCACCATGAATAGTTTCGCATTCGCAATCGTCTTAATTTCATCCCAAATCTGATTCAATGTCAATCCTGAGAGTCGGCGGATGCGCTCGAACATCTCACTCTCTTTCAAATTATCCTCTAACAATTCCAACGAGTCCTGTCGCGCGTCATAGAGCATGAGATCCAACAATCCCCCTTCACGCTCGGGGTCCTTGTTCCAGTGCTTTTTGATCTCCGTAATCTGCGTCATTCGGCGATGCGACTTCAAACTTCCCGAGAAGCGAATCGGTCGTGCGACTACCACTAGATCCGTGGCCTTGAAGGAAGTGGTGGGGACTTTCAAATCGTTCACGACACGATCCCACACGGAATACGCGGAGTCCGCGTGGATGGTTCCCAACACCGTGTTTCCCGCGGCACCCACACGCATGGCTTCGTATAATACACGTGCTTCTTCGGAGCGGACTTCACCTAATACCAGCGCGGAATCACCCAAACGTAACGCGGTGCGCAATGCTTCCTCGGGTGCGACTTCCGTATCATTCTTGGATACTCCAATAGGGGATCTTGTTTTGAGGCGTTGGACATTGAAGCCAATGTCCTTCATGTAGGGCACGGGAAGTTCCAATGTGTCTTCCTGAATGATGATGCGAGAATTCTGCAGAATCTCCAGCATCAGCGCCGAAAGCAGGGATGTTTTTCCGGATCCGCGTGACCCGGTTACGAGCATGGTTGCTTTTTGATCAATGAAGAAAGAGAGCATTCCTGCGGCAAGAGGAGTGAGGAACTTGTTGTCGACGTATTGTTCAAGGGTCCACGGCGTGGTCTTATGCAAACGAAAAGCAAAGGCCAATCCATCCGGAGAGAGCGGCTTTCCAATCGACGCGACACGGGTCTCTTGTCCCGGTAGATCAAAATCCAACACGGGGTGGGCTTCATCGAAAGGACGCCCACTCATTGCACGTAATTTGGAAACAAACGCTTCCGCTTCGTTCTCGGTGTACAAAATATTTGTCATGCACTGCCCATAATCCGAGTGCACCAAGTACACGGGCTTTCCCCCGATGGGAGAATCCAAGTATACATCGGTTATTTTTCGATCCTCGAGCAACAATTCTAACACGCCGTATCCGACCGTGTAGCGAGATACCACTTCGGCGAGCTCTTGGATTTCCTCATTCTCAATCTTGATGTTATTTCGATGCGCCAAGTCACGAATCGTGGCTTGATAGACGCGCGTAAAATAATTCCGCGACGAGGCGATATCGGAAAGTCCGCTTCTTCCCGGATTATACCCCGAAACGACTTCCTTGGTCTTGCTCAACAAGAAATATTTTTCCGGAGAAAGGGAATACTCGGGGGGATTCACGAAGTATAACTTGGCCACCTTATTGGGGTGATTGAATATCTGCACGTTGGATTTTCCCACGCTATACTCATCCACCAATTCAAAATTCTCCACTTCATTTCCGAACATCAATCGAGAACCAATAAAAGAGGGCTTGACCTCCGCTTCGAAGAAGTGGCGATATAATTCAACCGAATCGGGAACTGAATCCAAACGTAAGAGATATTCTTTCGTGCGCTGGATGAAGGGGGTTTTCTCGAACTCTTCGCGAATTTCTTGGAGGGTTTGAACATATACCGGGGATGCTTTTCCTCCGGATTTTACTTTCCCCGCTTCGCGTTTCAGGGCGGAGAGGCAGCGCATGTAGGCTTTAATGGGGTCGTACGACAATAGTTCGTACGTAATCTGCATCACCTCATCGTGGCGTGCCCCAAACTCAGATTCGCTTTCCGTGGAGGGGTCCCCCAAGTGGGAGTAGGACCAGAGTTCTCGTCCCTTGAATTCGTTTACCAGATCCGCAATCTGCTTCCAGTACTTGGTTTGATCTTCATTGTATACGCGCTCATACACGTCCGCGAGGACAATCAAATCCGCATCGGACTTTTGCAGCACGCTCAACACGTGGAAGCGGCATCGCGCATCATCCGCGAGGGATGCCCCATACACACAGTCCTTACACGCGTAAATGAGATTCTTCTTTCCCCCTTCCTCGCGTATCGCGTAGGGCCCAACCTCAAAACCGCCAATCTTCATGGCCTACCCAGGGTTTGGTCATTAAAAAAGGTGGTGGGAACTACCGCGTTGCAAATCGCTTCCGGTCATGACGGATACGTCGTAAAAGGAGTTTTCTTCCACGACGAAACGTATATCGAAATCCCGTCCAGGAGTTTCGTTCAAATCCACGCCCCTTTAATTGAATCCGACGAGGGAGCTGGACATCATTTGAGTGTCGTACATAGCTAATTTCAGGAAATTTATGCCGAATGAACCCCAATACCTTACGTTCAATTTCCTGAGCAATCCCTTTAGTGGGGTGTGTCCAATATCGAAATGGAAAATAATCAGTCCATTCAAGTATTCGTCGGCGATGATCTATCCGCACAGACATGTCTCCGACATACGGAAACGGCGTGCGATTCTTTGATTGAGCGATGTCAATCGCTTCGCGAATGCGAGGGTTCGTCATGAAGATAAGATTCAATCGTTTGGCTTCTCCTTTACTCATCACATCTATGTCGAACGTGATTACCGTATAGGGATCCCCCTTATCTTCATTGAATGAGCCAAATTGGGATTTGATGCCAAATCCCTTAACTGCGTCGGAATGCGATGCGAGGCCCATATCGAAAAAAAGTGGTTTATGGATAAAAATGTGACAGGGTGCACGTGCAGGAATGTGGGAAAAAGTAGAAGATGATTATCGTCTTCGCGCGGGACTTTTCCATTTTACTGGGAGTCTTCCCGAATGAGAGGGTTTGTCTTTCGCCATGCGCGAGAGCGCGCGCGAGACAAAATCCGTGGAGGTGAATTGAATTGTCTCTTTGGGCTTTGCCACGTGCAAATACGCGACGGTCTGAATGGTCACCGTCACGGAGAACGTGAAGAGAATAACGGCCAATTGGATGAGAGTGGCAGCAAGACCGAAAATGATGGCGAACACGGGGGTGTTGCCCATGGTCAAGGAGGATGTGATCCAGTCCCCTAGTGCACTCACGAGGAGATTCAGCACGATCACGCCAAATGCACCGAGCAAAAGCATCCAGTAGCGGGGCTTCACGTACTGGAAGAGACGCTTGAACACCTGCGAAGGAGTGGCATTCTCGAAGTAGACCGAAGGGAGGAGCAAAAACAAGAATGGCTGTAGCGCCACCATCAATGCAATCCCAATGATGAGGGTCACTCCGATAGTGCTAATCCACTGCGCAGGATTCAACAGCCATACCCATCCGTTTCCGGGGGGATTCACCAGGGTACTCACGATGATAGATGCGACCAGCGCTGCGAGGATCATGGCCATCACACTGCCCTGCACGACCAATGCATCTTTCCATCGCGCTGAAGCGAGCTTCCATGCGAGATCCATGTCGATTTTTCGACGCGACACGGCTTGCATCGCCAAGTGATAGTGTACTCCATCCACGAACGAATTGACCGCCATCAGCAGCAGAAGTCCAATCACGAGGCCGAATAGGATAATGAACAGCGCGAGAGGAAAGAATCCCGTCGCGGCTGCGATGAGTGTGAGCAATACAATTCCCAACGCGACAAACCCTCCAATCACGAGGAACCCGAAGATGGTCATCATGAGCATCAACGCTTGCCACCCGAGAAGAGAGGGATTGAGCGTGCGAGCGATTCCGGTCCTGAATATCTCCGACAGTTGATTCAGAGCCCCACTGCTCGGCGTCGAGTTGCGTGTGGTTTTCTTGGAGACTTTTTTCATACCCGTACCTTTAACTAGGGCAACCGGGCCTCCTTTATAATGGTTCAGGTGGCTTCGAAAAATAAATTGTGGAAGAACTCTATTCTCCTGGAGGCATTATCATTTCTCTCGCGCTGGGTCCTATGGTTTGCCCTCGGATGGGTTTTGTTTTCTCCATTCGAAAACGTCCTTCAAGGAATCGAGGCCGCGCATGTGCGATTCGTGCTCGATGGGGTGGGGGTCGAGACCATTTCAGGGGTGGTTTCGCATCAATTCTTCATGAGCGGAAAACTCATCGAGATTTCCCCTTTGTGTTCAGGATTATTGGAAATAATTCTACTTGTCTCGGCCATCCTTGCCACGCGAAATGAAAAATGGGACTCTCGTATTCGTGGGGCCATCCTCGGCGCGATTATTCTCTATCTTTTCAATCTCCTCCGGATGGTTGTTACTCTGCTTCAGCTTGAACACACCTCCCTGTCGTTTGCCGTGTTCACGCATGATTTCCTGTTCCGCCTCCTCCTTATTCTAGGATTTGTTTTCCTGTACGGAGGGTGGTTGAATCGTGCCCGAATCCGAAAACGGATGCACCAGAAGGGTTGGCTTTAACGCGGCGAACCTTCATTTATATATACTCAAGGATTGCGTCTTCCTAGGCTGTTGGGAAACGATATGGGTCTGAGCGAATCATTGGGAAACCTGTACATGAAGGTTGAGGACGCCTATTACGGAGTCTTGGATTTCTTCGAGGAAAAAGGAATCGGTTTACCCTGGTCCTACAACGATTTCCTGGAAAGCAAAGGAATTCCTGCCCTACCCTTCACGTTCGCACTCGTATTCTTGCTGCTTGCCAGCGTATTCGTGGTGGCTACGGTTAACCAGCCCATCACGAGCGAATTCACCCTCTCCCTGAAAGACGACAAGGGACGCTCCCTCGATGATGTGCGCGTGCAAATATTCGATGAGGAAGGAAACCTACTCAAGGAACTCACTGCGTCGGATGGACAAACGGTTACCCTTGAAGGGATACGGCCCGACTCTGTGTTGAAAGTTGTAGCCACCAAAGCAGGGTATGGAGAAAAAAGCGGATTGTTGAACGCCGGGGATTCGGGATTGAAACTTTCATTACAAGGAGACAACGACGCGATTGTAGGAAGACTCAAGCTCATCGACTCCGAAACTGGAACCACCCTCACGGATGCCATCGTGGAAGCGGAATGGAATGGAAGCGACGGAATCATCACCTCCGCCCCTGCCGCGGATGGAATTGTTCTACTCAATGTTCCCTTGAACGCGGAAATATCGATTATGGCCAAATCCCCCAACTATGAAGACTTGCACGACACGATTGTTTTCTCCAGCGGCGACGTAAAAATCAAAGAATTGCTCCCGAAAGCCGGGGCGAGCAGCGGACCCAGTGTGGTGTTGGTGAAAGCCATTGATGATGCGACTAAACTTCCCATTGAGGATGTGCACATCACCATCACGCATGCCCAATCCAATGAAATTATTACGGAAGTGGACGCGGCGAGCGGATCGCACTCCGAGACACTCCAAAAAGGAACGCC
>CAZKYB010000040.1:0-7464 GCA_964557045.1 uncultured archaeon | reverse complement strand
TTCACCCGAGGAATAGACCTTCATCTGAACTTCCTTTGTGAAGGATTGAACATCCCCGTATTCGTTCTTGTAATTCACCGTCACGCTCACGGGATGCATCCCCGGTGACGCGGATGAAGAAACTATGGAATCAATCACGATCGTGTCAAAGTCATCCGACTCAATCGTGCCAATGAAGTAATCCGATTGACTTGAAACAAACACGTCCGAGGACACGCTGGCCGTGACAAACTTCGCCGGACCCAAACCGGTGTTGAAGATATCAATCGAGAGGCGAGATGCCTGACCCGCTTGAGGCAGGGGAGTAGCATCCGAAGGATAGGCATTCAACTCGGGTTCACCGGAGACCTTCAAACCAATATAATCCGTGGATGAATACGAAGAGCGATTAGCGTCGTAATAATCAATTGTCACCGGAACAAAATAGGCCTTGGACGAGGCAGTTGGAGAGATGGAGACGGGAACGGTGATTGTTTTCGTGTCCCCAATCATCAAATCCCCCACAAACGTGGAAGCCGAACCCAAGGGAACGACATCCCGCTCGACCACAACACCGGTCGAAGTGACCGTGCGGTCTTCTGCGAGAGAGACTACAATATCATACGCAGGAGAGACACCCATGTTCTTGAGCGTTAATTGCAAATTCATCGTCTCTCCCACTAATGCAGAGGAAGGAGAGGATTGAACAATCGTCAAGACCGGCGTGCGCGTGTAAATCAAAATAGGAATATCTAATTTGCCACCGCCCCCTGAGGCGCTGTCCGCGAGCACTTGAATGGTAAACGTTCCGTCCGTTGCGGCAGGATCTACGCGAATTTGGTATTGGACTTGAACCGTGGTGAATGCGGGAATCGTTCCAAGATTACGCACGATGGAATCCGTGGGCTCAATCGAAAAAGGAAACGAAGTGTCCTGGGAATTCTTCCCCAGAATCAAAATGGACTGAACATCCTTCGCGGAGGACGTGGTCTCATTGTACACGTACGCGTACAAGGTGAACGTTTGACCCGGGAGAACGGGAGAGGGCTCCACGTTGTAGGATGTTACCTGCAACGCGTGCGCGGTACTCAAAAAGAGCGTCAACGCGACCAAAAGTAATAGAATGTGTTTCATTTGTAGTCCTCCCGTGCTTTACCCCGTCCTTTATGGAGGGATTGCGAGCGAATGATTTGACCATCCTTCAGATGGATAATGCGCTGTGCGCGCTCGGCCACGTATTTCTCGTGCGTCACCATTAAAATGGTCTTCCCGCGCTTCTGGTGTAGCTCATCGAGCATGTTGAGAATCGTAGAACCGGAAACAGAATCGAGGTTACCCGTGGGCTCATCCGCCACAATCACGTCGGGATCCGCCGCCAGAGCGCGTGCAATCGCCACACGCTGACGCTGACCCCCGGAGAGCTCATTGGGACGATGATCCAGACGATCCCCTAATCCCACGTCTCGTAACACCTTTGAGGCTTTTTCCTTCCGTTCCTCAGCGGAAATGCCCTGGAACCATAAGGGAAGCATCACGTTCTCTAATGCGGTAAGGCGGTTGATGAGATTAAAGGATTGGAAAACGAACCCTATCGTCTTTCCCCGCACTTGAGCAAGGTCATCGTCATCCATCTTGGACGCCGGCGAGCCACGAATGAAAATATCCCCCGACGTGGGACGCAACAAGCCAGAAAGAACATCTAACAAGGTGGTTTTACCCGAACCGGAGGGACCAGTGATCGAAACATACTCCCCGGGAAGGATTTGAACATCCACCCCCCTCAATACGTGAACGGGAACCTCTCCTAATTGGTAGGTCTTCGTCACATTCTTGGCTTCGATGATGGGCTTCGGAGACATGAACAATCAATCCACTAACCTATCGGGAGTCCGATATATTAAAAAGGTGCTGAAAGGCAGCCTACTTCTTCACCGGCATGATGAGCCAGGCAATGATGTAGAGAAGAATTCCAACTCCCCACGCGAGAGAAAGGACAACCCACCCTAAACGCACGAGCGTGGGATCCCACCCATAGTGTTCCGCGATACCCCCGCAAACACCGCCTAAAATCCTATCCTTGGATGAACGCATCAAGCGCTTCGTTGTAGCCATAAGAGAAACCAACGAGTAGAAGTATAAAAAAGAGAAGGGCGGAAGACCGCCCTCGCACGAATTATGACGTTAATCGATTCGAATACTCTTCGATGGAAGAGAGGACTTGGAGGATTTGGGAATACGAAGCTTCAACACCCCATCCTTGAATGACGCAGCAATCTTGGACGCGTCCACGTGAGAAGGCAACACGAAGGAGCGGAAGAAACCCGAATACGAGCGCTCCATGCGAAACGCGCCTTTCTTCTCTTCCTTCTTCTCGTGCTTTTTCTCCGCACGAATCTCAATCCGATCATTGGCCACATTCAAGGAGATGTCTTTTTTCTCAATCCCTGGAAGATCGACATCCGCACAGATGTGGGATTTAGTTTCGTAGAAATCTGACAACGGACGAACCCACGCATCACGCTCAACTAAATCACGCGTGGGGAGATTTAATGGCAACGAGAGACGCGCCCCCGTGATAGGATCCGTGGACCAAACGGAATTGAACATTCGATCCATCCGTTCTTGCATCCGACGCATGTCATCAAACATCGAATCCATACCGGCCGAATCCGCCAAACGCTTCGGAGAAAAAACCTCCGGACGCTTTACTAGCACTTTCTTGGATGACTTCTTTTTGGAAACCATAGAGAAAAACACCCTCCCAACATGCTAAACAAACCATTGGAGAAGAAAAAGATTGCGCGAAAACAATGAAACGAACGAGGCCGGTGGGATTTGAACCCACGGCACGCGGATTAAAAGTCCGCTGCTCTACCAGGCTGAGCTACGGCCCCATTCACAGGAAAATCGCCAAATAAGCGTTATAAAACAACCTTTTACAAGCGCCTCATACGAGGGATTTTTAGGAACCACCCACCCAAAAAAGGACAAGGAGTTGGGAAAATGGTTTGGGAATACATCGTGCTAGTGCCGGTTATTATTATTGGAATATTCAGCCTGCGACTCATTCAACAGTATGAGACCGCGATTGTGTTCCGACTGGGAAAAATGCACCGAACCCTATCACCCGGACTCAACTTCATCATCCCTATCATCGATCGCAGCGTCACGGTAGACATGCGCGTACTCACGATTGACATTCCCCGACAGCAGGCCATCACCAAGGATAATGTGCCGGTAGCCATCAATGGAGTTGTCTACTTCAAGGTCACCGATGCCAGCAAGGCCATCATTAACGTCCAAGACTATGTGTACGCCGTTTCCCAGTACGCCCAAACTGCATTACGCGACGTGGTGGGACAAATGACATTAGATGATGTACTCGTTGAGCGTCAAAAGATCGGCGAACAAATCGAAACCATCGTCGAAAAAGAAAGCCAGCAATGGGGACTCGATATTACAGCGATTAAAATGCAGGACATCGAGATGCCCGAAGACTTGAAACGAATCATGTCGAGACAAGCATCCGCGGAACGAGAAAAGAGAGCCAACATTACCAAGAGTGAAGGAGACAAACTCGCCGCCAAGAACCTCGCCGACGCCGCCAAAATCATGGAAGCGACGGAAGGAGCTATGCAACTCCGAACGTTGCAAACCATTGATGGGTTGGGACCCACGCCCTCCAATACGGTGATACTAGTTCCCGTGGAATTGTTCTCAGGAATCCAGAAATTCCTCAACAAAAAGAAGTAATTCAGAGAAAAAGCCCGGGAAAAATTGAAAGACGAGAAGCGAGGCCAGTGGGATTTGAACCCACGGCACGCGGATTAAGAGTCCGCTGCTCTACCAGGCTGAGCTATGGCCCCAAAAAGGGTACTCGCTATACCAAGGAATGCCCGGGAAAGCATTAAAAAGGACGTCTCAGACCCGACGCAAAACCAGCGTCGCTACGCGCTGAGACCCCACGTAATCCGTGAAAGAATTGAAAATACCCGAATAAAGAGATTGCTGCGCCTCCATGAACTCCCCCGAAGGGGCATCCGTGACTAGATAGATGATAACATCCCGGTACGGAGACCCGGGACCCATCGTAATCGTCAGGTCCACCGGACGCACCCATAGAGGACTGAAGACCGGATACGCCGGACCCAACAAAAAATCCGACGAAGACGAAGGATCAAGCACCACCTGCACGTGACCTGCATCCTCAGGAATGGCATATTCGACACGCAAGTGGCCCCCTTGATATGAACGAACCCCAAAACCAGAATGAAAGAAAATGCGCTCCTTCACAGAAACAGAAGGAAGAAGCTCACGACGAATGGAATGAGGAAACGCACCATAGCCCACCGCCCCATAATGCGTAGGAGTGGGCGACGAGTACTTACCCAACCCGTCCGTGAAAAAAGAAGGATAGAATTCCGGCTGCAAGTAAAAATCAGAAGAAAAAAAGAACACGTCCGTGAATGTACCCGACGCAAACGCAGAAGAGGCGGAACGAATACACGAAGGAAGAGGAGGAAGCTTGGAAAAAACATCCAATGACACCCCATACGCGGAACGATCTGCGGAGACGCACCCTGAATCAATCGCTTGAAGAGGTTCGGGAGACGAAGAAGAGAACATGAAAAAAAGACTAACGAGGAGCACCATCATTCCAATGACGAGAGCACCTGCCCAAAATAGAGAAGAAGTAGAATGAGCATGCTTCATGTCGAACTCCCCGCATTCGAATCTACATTCACGTCCGTCGTACCAACACTCGCGGCATTGAAATCCCCCCAGATGAAGAGATTCAAATCCGCACTCCCCGCTGAATAGGACGCCTTCCCCACACTTTGTTGGGAGGTGGTCAACTGCACGCAGTTCGTGTCCGTGTTGCCCGTGCACGTGTATGCCCAGCCCTCATAGATCTTCGACACCTTCAGACGCAAGGAAGAAGGAAGAGACGCATTAATGTCCAAGTAGATGTTCAAATCCGACGAGGACGTGGACTGATTGTCATACACGAAGAATGGAACAGTCGTCGACTGACCCTCGGGATTAACCTTATTCTCATCCGACAACACGTTCGTGTCCGTCGTCACAATATACCCGCGCTGACACGTCGAACCACCCGACAAGTTGCCCTTGCCCACCGTACAACCGGAGGAAGGAAGATTGAGAACAAACGAATAATCTTGGGAAGTGGACACGGCCACCACCACATCGCGAAGAAGGTATACGGCCCCCGAATTCGCCTTATTGTTTACATCCGCCGCCACAGCCGTGAGGAGAAGATCATTCCGATAGCCATTGTTATCAATATCCACATTCTGATCCCCATCCAAACTACCAAAAGTCATCCCCAGCATGTCTAATGACTCCCCCCCAAACCACGCCTTCGTGAAAGAACTCTCATGGTTCAAATCGTAGTATCCGGGAGGAATGGACGCAATGTCCTGAATGAAATACACCGCCCCCGCATTCGTCTTCAACCCATCCCCATTTGAGTCGATAATAATGAGGTCATTCGCGTACGCATTATTGTCCATATTGCGCACCTTCACCGCCGGACCTGAACCCGCGTTGTGACCCAACCAATCATTCGCATGAGAACCCGTCCACGCACGCGTGGTTGGAGAGGTGGCCGCGGTGTTGAGATCCACGTTCCCGTCGAACGTGTTGATGTTCATGATCAAATGAACGGCCCCCGCATCCGTCTTCGCATTCGTATCCGCGAAAGGAGCCAAGAGAATAACATCGTTCGCATAGCCATTCCCATCCAAGTCATACACTTGGATGGATCGACCAAAACCACGCGCATTCGTCAAATACGCCTGCCGATCCGTATGGCGGGAGAAGCGGGCATTGTAATTGGCCTGCGAGGCGAAGGAAAAATTGCCCACCCTCTTGTGAATGTCCAACACCATGTATACGGCCCCCGCATCCGTTCCGGCCGCCGCCGTACCACTCGCATTCGCCATGTTGGCCCCAATCAACAAATCGTTCGCCCACGCATTTCCATCCAAATTAGCTAGAATGGTCCCGGGACCCGACATGTTCGTGTCACCCAAAAAATCACTCGCGAAACCACCCTGAAACAACGCCGTATAATTACTAGTCGTCGTGTTCAACGTCAGCGTCCCCGAACGCCTATTAATATCATTAATGTAATATACCGCCCCATTGTCCGTGAGACCCGCATTATGCAAATAGGACGTGATCAACAAATCGTTCGCCACCACATTATTATCCGCATTTACCAACTGCACTCCTTGACCCGAACCGAAGGTTAAACCAATCTGATCCGCATTGGTCGCACCCACGATAGTGAGATTGACACGCGAAGAACTCGCCACGTTGTGATCACCCGTCATGTTTGCAATATCCCTAAGATAGTAAATGGCCCCGCGCGTAGTCCCTGCCTGATTCGACGAAGGAGCGGAAATAATCAAATCATTCGTGACTCCATTTCCATCGGTATCAGCAATAATGACCCCCGGACCACTAAAACCAGCCGTTGCCAACCCATCACTGGTTCCCCTGCCAATAACACGGAAATTATAGTTCACTGGAAGATTGAGATCCAGCGTCCCCGAACGAGCATTAATATCCATAATTACGAAAATAGAACCCGTGTTGGATGAAGAATTGTCACAGGAACCACACGCAATAACCATATCATTGGGAGCCCCATCCCCATTAATGTCCTTGAAAAATACCGAGTCGCTGGACTGGAAGACACCCCCCATAAAATCCGACGCACGCGAACCATAGATTTGGATATTGGAACTCGTCGTGAAATTAAGATCGAGCAAACCCGACTTCTTGTAAGCATCCAGGATGATGTGAATAGCCCCCGCATCCGTGCGACTCAACCCATTGAAGAGAGTGGAAACAATCACCAAATCATTCGCCCACGAATTCCCATCCAAATTCTCCACACGAGCACCCTGGGCCGATTGATTGGTGTACCCGACATTATCCGAGGCAATCTTCCCATACCACATCGCATTGAAATTGGAGGTAAAATTAAGATCGACCGTTCCGGTGTTGGGCTTCTTATCAATGTCTAAAATGGTCATCACAAAACCCACGTCTGAGGAGTTATAGTCCCCAAAGGACGCCGTAATAATCAAATCATTCGTGTATCCATTCCCATCCAAATCCACCAACTGCATCCCGTCGCCTACTATTTGAGGATACCCAATACGATCAGTGGTTGTTCGTCCATTCCAACGAATGTTATAGTTCAGACTCGAGTTTAAATCAAGCGAACCCGAACGATAATCCACGTCACGAATCAAATAAATCGCCCCAACGTCCACCTTGCCGTTCGCATCCGCATACACGGAATTAATCAACAAGTCATTCGCATACGAATTGTTGTCCACGTTCACCCACTCTACACCCAAGGACTGGGGATTCGTCGTTAAGGCCCCAAAATTGGTATTGGTAATCCCCAGATAATCCCTCGTCACCCCTCCCGCAAAACGAACCGAA
>CAZKYB010000039.1:0-7621 GCA_964557045.1 uncultured archaeon | reverse complement strand
AACTGTTCAATCTTCTGTGTGGAGGGTCCCTTTTTGATGTTGTTGAGAATTTCTTGTGAGGCCGATTCAACACCGACACATACCAATCGGCATCCGGCTTTCTTCATCATCTTCAAGGTTTCTAAGTCCACGTCGGCGCGGGAATTAACCGTCCACGTGACTTTGAGTTTTCGGTCGATGATTTCTTGGCAGATTTGTTTAACGCGGGCACGATCAACCGTGAACGTGTCGTCTTCAATCATGATGTCGTTGACGTAGGGGAGATTGTTTTTGATCCACTCGAATTCGTCGACGATATTTTTTACTGAGCGTGAGCGGAAGTTGTGTCCGGTGAATGTTTGGGGCCAATCACAGAATGTACATCGGAAGGGGCACCCTCGTCCGGTAATGATGGTGACTTCAGGCCAGAGCACGGAGGGGTAGAAGTAATCCTTAATTTCCAGGTGCTTCGCCCACACTTGCGTGACGAAGGGAAGCTTGTCTAAGTAATCGGCCGGGACATCGGGGGCGTCCGGGTTCTTGACGATCTCATTGTTTTTGTTTCGAAAGGTGATTCCTTGCACGTCGTCGTAGGATTGTCCCTTTTCGATTCGGTTGGCTAATTCGACCGCCGTCAAGTCGTATTCTTTTCGCATGACCAAATCCACATCCGGGGCAATCGTGAGGGTGTTCTCCGACACGGCCGAGACGTGGGGTCCGACCATCGCAATAACGGTTTTGGGAAAGTCTTTCTTCAATCGTGAGGCGACTTTGCTGTCGTTCACCACGGAAGAGGTGACGGTGTGCATGATGATGAGTTTGGGGTCGAATTCTTTGACCATTTCCGCGACGTGTTCAACGGAGATTAGTTGTTTAGGCGCGGTGGCGTCGATGAGTTTGACGTTGTGTCCGTTGATTTCAAGTGATCCCGCAGCGTATCCCAACCAAATGGGGTAGTAGACGCATCCACCTTTGCTGACCGCAGGGCTTCGGGAGTTCTTAGAGAACTGGGCGAAGTACGGCGGGTTCAACAACAAAACATTTGTAGCCATTTTTATCACACTGCAGAAATAGGACTTCCGTCTTCGTGTTTATAATCAATATGCCCTTCTTCGACGATTGTCCTATCTTTTACATACCTTTCTTAGGCGCTTTCCTGGCAATCACGACGGTGTCTTCGCGCAGGGAATCCGGGACGATCGAATGGACAAAGTTTCGGATGGGAAAGAACCATTTGTTTCGCGCCCCATCGGAGCTTTCTTCCGTGTAGGGGAAGAATTCCATTTTTTGGATGGAGAAGCCTTCGCTGTCCAACAATTTGCGTAATGATTCCGGATCAAAGAGGGAAATGTGCAGGGGCATCTCATACGAATGAGTGATTCGATTCAGCCAGGATTTCTTGTTCGGCGTGGAGAGTGCGAGTACGCCGTTATGATCTAACACTCTCCAGCATTCTCGGATGAATGTGCGGGGGTTTTCCACGTGTTCTAATACTTCTCCCGCGAGGATGCTGTTGAATGATTTGTCCTTGAACGGCATCTTTTGTCCATCTCCAATGACTTGGTTGGTGCGTGTGTGGATCAATTCAATATCAAGAGAGATGATGCGTTCCGCGGGGATTTGTTTGAGCAAATCCTCATGGAGGGTTCCGGCACTTCCTCCCACGTCCAACACGTTTCCGTGGATGGAGGCCAATAATGATTGGATGCGCGTGGTCATGCTAGTGTCCCTTCCCATTGTGGACGCCTTTCCATTCTTTCACGAGGCGGTTGGAGCGTGTCAGTTCATCGACGCTTCCTGCATCCAGCCATTCCCCTGAAATCTTGCTGGCCGTGAGGGTTCCGCGTTGGATGTAGGTGTTGTGGATGTCCGTGATTTCCAATTCCCCCCGTTGAGAGGGTTTGAGTGTTCGGATGATGTCGAAGACGTTGGGTTTGAAGAAATACACGCCGATGGAGGCCCAATGCGAAGGGGGTTGGGCGGGTTTTTCGATTAGCTTGGTGACTTTTTCTCCATCTAACACGGCGACTCCCATTTTTCGTGCTTCTTCGGGGGTGGTTTCATACAAGAGTATACGTGCATCCTCATTTCCTTTTTCGAATGCGTCTGCATACGGTCGAATGGAATCCGAGAGGATGTTGTCTCCATTGATAGAGACGAATTTTTCCTTTCCGATAAAGTTTTCGGCAAGTGCAATGGCGTGGGGGATTCCACCGGCTTCATCTTGTACGCGATACGTGAAGTGCACGCCGAAGTCTCGTCCGCTTCCCATAAGCTTGAAGATATTTCCCGCGTGTTCAGTTCCAGTGATGATGAGGATTTCCGTGATTCCTGCGTCCTTGAGTGTTTGCAAGGGATAGAATATCATGGGCTTGTCGTAGACCGGGAGGAGGTGCTTGTTGGTGACGTTCGTGAGCGGCCGTAATCGGGTCCCATTTCCCCCAGCTAATATAACTCCTTTCATTTGCTCACCTTCTGAAAATAATCCTGGTACCATTTAACGGTGTCGCGGAGACCGGTATGGATGTCCATGGTGGCTTTCCAATTCAGCACTTTCTCCGTTTCTCGCACATCAATAACAGGTTGGTCTCGTTCGTGCATGGGGTTGGTTTCATCCCACTCCACGGGGGTTTTTTTCCCGGAGGCCTCCTCAATGATGTTCACCATCTCCCGGATGGAATGAGACTTTCCGGTGGCGAGGGTAAGGGATTTTCCCTTGACGTGAGTAGTGGGGATTTGTTCATACATCGCGAGGAGTCCCGATACGGTGTCGGAGACGTGCATGAAGTCTCGTTTCAATTGTCCGTCTCCGCGCAGTCGAATGGTGTGGTCCACGAACACGCCTTTCATGATTCGCGGGATGAGTCGGGCGAAGTTGTAGTCGTTGGGCCCATACACGTTGGTGCTGCGTGCCACGACTCCTTTCATTCCGTACGTGTCAAAATAACTAGCGGCAAGCATCTCGGCAGACCACTTGCTGGCATCGTAGGGGTGCAATTTGATGAGTTCCGGGTCTCCGTGATTGGTTGAGGGTGATTGGAACACGCGTACGGAGCTCATGACCAATACTCGCGTGTCGGTTTTCTTCTTCCTGAGGGTTTCTAGCACGTTGAGGGTACCATTCACGTTCACGTCCCACGTCTCGGTGGGATGCTGGGCGGATTTCCAGGTATCGGATTGGGAGGCTAAGTGGAAGACGCCCTCAAATTCGTGCTGGTCGAGGAGTTCCTGGAGGAATCCGGCGTCTAGTACGTCTCCGGCATGCAGGTGGACGCGTTCCAATCCAGGGATTCCCTTGAGGTAGGGGGTTTGTCCGGGTCGGCGGGAGATTCCATGAACCTCGAATCCTTTGTCCAACAATGTGCGTGCAAGGTGGGATCCGACGAATCCATTGATTCCGGTCACCAATACTCTTCGTTTATTTCCCGGGTTCATACGTTTTTTCCCATCCCAATTCTACTTAAACCATGTCTCTTTTTCACGGATCTCAAATCTATCTTTTTTCTCGGTTAATAATGAGTTTTGGTGCAAAGGACGATGGAAAACCACGTTCACGTGCTTTCTTTAAACTCGAATCGGACTCACTTTTTGTATGATTTTGCGCGTTGGAATGGTGGTTCCGGAGGAGAAGAACTGCGGCATCTACACGTATTCGTCGTTCCTCCTAGAGGAGCTGCAGAAAATTAAGGGGTTAGAAGTCGAGTCGGTATCCAACACGTGTGGGTCGGACAATGGAAAGTATGTGGGTCTTGCAAAGTATTTGGGCAAATCGTTTGACGTGGTTCACGTCCAGTATGAGTTTGGTCGTTTTGGTAAGTTTTTCGTTTCAGGGACGAGCACATCCGCGTTCTATCATTCATTTCCCCCTCAAACAAAAGTGGTGACCACCTTACATGAGCTTCCCAAGTCGAAGAATCCACTCATTCGTTTCATGCATGAGCGTTTTCTTTCCACGATCCTTTCCCGTTCCAATGCTATTATTGTTCACACGCAGGAAATGGCTCGATTGAAGGAAAAGTATCCCTCTCACGCGGACAAGATTCACGTGATTCCCCACGGGATGGTCACGCCCAAGGTTCTCAAGGAAAAGACGAATCTTCCTTCTTCATTGAAGGGAAAAAAAGTCATTGGTTTCTTCGGGTTTGTGGTTCCCCACAAGCAGGTGGAGCAATTAATCGAGGCGCTGCCTTTGCTTCCTCCCGAATACGTGTTGGTGATTGCAGGGGGGACGCAGGGTCACGAAGAGTATGTGTCCTTGCTCCAGCAGAAGGCGGAAGGATTAGGGGTTTCGTCTCGCATCCACTGGACGGGTTTCGTGGACGAGTCCAAAATCTCCGAGGTTCTTTCCTGGATGGACGTGGTGGTGTTTCCGTATCGTCAGGTCACGGAGTCCGGGACCCTGCACATTGCGCTAGGTCATCAGCGGATTATTCTCGCGAGCAAGCTCGAGGCGTTTGAGGAAATCGAGAACACGTATGGGTGTTTGCGCACGTTCTCGGATGCGAGTGAGATGAAATCCTTGATTCAATCTCTCGCGACGGATGAGAAGGCCCGAAAGGAGATGGTTTCCAACATGAAGCGTTTCACGCAGGATCGGAATTGGAGGACGGTCGCACAGGTCCATTCCGAAGTATACCGCTCGTTATAGGAATCGCTCGTTGATTATTTCAGCCGGATTTCCATCACGTCTTCGGTTCTCTCTTGGGGAGTGCCGGCCCACACCTTTGCATGTCCCACTGTCTTGAATCCTTCTCGGGAATACAATCGCTCCGCCTGGTTGCCGGGTTTCACGGTCAGCTCAACGCGAGGAAGTCCTAGTCGTTGGGCGGCATCGATGGCCATGCGCACGCCCAATCGTCCTAATCCTTGTCCATGATAGGAATCGGCTATCGCGACGCCGAAGTTGGGCTTGGTGGCTAAGTATTTGAGCTGGAAAAATCCGATAACTTTTCCGTTGGGGCCCTCGATGATGTAATTGAGTGAGGGGTCAAATAGGATTTGTCTCTGGACAATTTTTTCCTGTGCTCCAATTTTCTTTCGGACTTCTTTTACAACAGGAAAGGCAGGCTTGAAGATATCGGGTCGCTTTCCAGTATTGATGTCGCGAAGCGCTTTTCCTTTTGGAAATTCTCCCACACTCATTCGTTCGAGGCGTTCTTTCATTTCTTTCGGATTATTGTGTCCGGGCTGAAAGATGGGTCGACTCGCGAAGTTCGTTCGGGAGTCCTGAGAGAGGGATTGATAGTAGAACTCATACAGTCCTTTCGAATCTGAGGGAGTGAGTAATCGCACGCGGGCCTTTCCTCCATTCGGCATGACGAAATTAAGGGAGGACACGATATTCCGTTGTCGAAATTGGGGTCCCAAGAGTCGGTTGGCCGGCATATCACGGACCGATTTGACTTCTTTGACGGCCTTCACTCCATTCAGTCGTTCAACGAGCACAAAGTGCTGGCGCGCAGTGGGTGACATTCGCTGGGTTGAAACGGGGCGTCCACTTTGGTGTCGGGTGAGTTGCCTTTTTACGAGTGCAGTCGCTTTCTTTCTCTGTCGGGGGGGTCGGGTAACGCGTGTAGCCATAGTGAGTCATTCCATTGATTCAATAAAAGGATTTCGGGAAACTATTTGTATTTTCCCAGTAGTCCATGGATGTCCACGCATTGGATATCTCGATGGGCCGGGGAACCGTTTTTCAGTTGGGGCAGCATGGATTCGTAGGTGGGTCGAATTTCCTTGAAGTAAAGACCAAGAGCATATTTTTCCTTTGCTCCGAGCGTCAGGGCCAGGGCTTTTTCCTTGTTCCGCGGGTCATGTTTTTCGTCTAGTTTGTAGAGTTTTTCCTGGTACCATCCGAGGTTGTTCTGTTTGTTGTAGGTTGGACAGGGTTGGAATACATCAATCAACGCGTACCCCGGGTGGGTAATTCCGTCCATGATGAGTTTCTTCAAATGGTTGATGTCCATGGCGTATCCCTGGGCGACGTACGTAGCGCCTTGGGCAATAGCAACTCCCAGGGAGTTGATGGGTTCCTCAACGGCTCCGTGGGGAGAAGAGGGGGTCACGGCTCCTTTCTTGCTGGTCGGGGAGTATTGTCCCTTCGTGAGGCCGTACACTTCATTGTTTTGCACGATGTGCGTGAGGTTCATGTTCCGTCGAAGGGTGTGAAGGAAGTGGTTTCCTCCGATTCCATATCCATCTCCATCGCCCGTGATTACGATTACATGGAGATCAGGATTGGCGAGTTTGATTCCGGTGGCGACGGGAAGTGCACGTCCGTGGAGTCCTTCAAATCCATATGTTCGCATGAAATGGGGTGTCTTCGATCCGCATCCGATGCCGGAGACTACCACCACATTCTCAATGGGAAGGTTGAGTTCAGCGATGGCCATCTTGATGACGCTGAGAATCGTGAAGTCTCCGCATCCTGGGCACCACATGGGGCTTTCTTTGGCGGTGAGGTCGACGATGGAAAGTTTGTTTGGAGTATTTGTCGGCGTATTCGGGGAAGTGGAGGAAGGTTGTTTCATTATTGCACCCCCTTTGTTTTTTTTGCGATTGCTTTCACCTGTTCAGCAATCCCTTCAGGGCTGAATGGTCGTCCGTCGTATTTGAGGATGGTTTCATTCACAGAGAGTCCGGTCTCTTCTCGGATGATTCCGGCCATTTGGGCCGTGTACGTATTTTCAACCAGGATAGTTTTCTTGGCAGCGCGTAGAATTTTTTCGACGGTTTGTTTGGGGAAGGGACTGATGAATGCAATCTGGAGATAGTTTACAGAGAGTCCATCTTTTTCCAGCAGGCGCATGGCCTCAAGAATGGGTCCCTTCGTGGATCCCCACCCGATAAGGGTGTAGTCGGCGTTGGCCGGGCCGATTATTTTTGGCGGGGAAAGTTCATTCGCAAGTGCGGTGAATTTCTGGTAGCGTTTATGGTGCATCTGGATTCGATTGTCTTCCTCTTCGCGTTCGAATCCATGCTGGTCGTGTTCGTAGCTGCTGGCGACGTGCATTCCTCCTTTTACTCCTGGGACGGTTCGAGGGGACACTCCATTGGGGGTGTGTCGGTATCGGAGATATTCTCCCTTTTCGTCCAAGGGGGCATTTCCCTGGAGGATGGTGGATCCTCGATCAATGAGGACATGCTGTTCGGGTTCGGAAATAGTGGAGTAGCTTTCGCCCAAGTATTTGTCCGTGAGGATGATAACAGGGAGCTGGTATTTATCGGCGAGGTTGAATGCATCGATGGTGTAGCGGTAGCATTCTTCAAAGTCTCCTGGCGCCACGATGAGTCGGGGGAATTCATCGGTTCCCGCATGGAGCATGAATCGCAGGTCTCCTTGTCCGGAGTGCGTGGCCATTCCAGTGGCAGGTCCAGGTCGCATGGCCTCGACGACCACGAGGGGTGTTTCCGTCATCGCGGCGAGTCCGAATGCCTCCGTCATGAGGGCAAATCCTCCGCCGGATGTTCCAGTCATGGCGCGGGATCCAGCGTAGCTAGCGCCGATGGCCATGTTGATGGCGGCAATTTCATCTTCGGTGTGCTTGACGATGATGTTGAACATGTTTTCGTTGGCCGCCATCACGGATAAGATGCTGGAGGCCGGGGTCATGGGATACGCAGCATAGAAGGTGCATCCTGCTTT
>CAZKYB010000038.1:0-7824 GCA_964557045.1 uncultured archaeon | reverse complement strand
ATTGTTGAGAAATGCCACCGTCCAGTTGAGATCCCCGAGGTAGACATACCCATTCGTGTCCCCGGTCCCCCCGGTAAAGGGATGATACACGTGCGCCTGGATAAAGTAGGTCCCGTTCTGATCGAAATTGTAAGTGTACGTGTAGTCCCCGCTCAAATTATTGGTGAAATTAACATCCACGGTTGTTGCATTTGGTTTTCGAATCGTCGCGAAGACATTCGCATCCACCACCGCATCACCGGAGGGAACACCCGCCACCGTCGCGTGAAGGGTCGTGTTACCGGTGGTAGTGGGGCATAGTGAATAGGATAGATCGAGAGAATACCCGCTTGAGAGACCGGTAATCCATGAATACGGAGCAGTAGATTGAGGGGTGGGATCCGCGTGCACCGCGGGCCACACCAAGAGCAGGCACGCCAAGATGAAAAGGAATGACCGGTGCGTCAATTTCATCCCTGAAACGAGGAGTTGGGGTTTATTTTAGATGGGGTTTGAACCCCACCTAACCCTATTCAGTCACGGTGATATTCAGCGTGATGAATCCCGTATCGGGAACCAATCCGCCGTAGGGAACGTAAATCCCCAAGTGATCATCCGACCATTTTTGACTCAATTCCTTAGGAGGCTGAATCGGATTCACGCGCACCTGATAGACGCCCGGAGGAGTGGAATCTTTCACCGTACCCTCAATCGTGAGTTTGGTCGCCCAATCTCTACTGAAGGTGGGAAAAGTAGGACCTAGTAAGAAGTAGGGCTGCCCCGTCTTCTCTTCGGAAATCTTCACATCAAAGAATTGGGAAGCACTCAAGTTGGTCACCATGTGCATACCCACCCAATTCTGAATGTTCCACCCATTCGTCACGAAGACGGCGGCCTTGAAGGTCTTGTTATTCTTCTTGCTCACCACCCCATATTGATCAGCCGGAGTGGAACTCGCACCATAATCGCCCCAATAGTTGAGCTGAGGCTGCGACCAAGCCGAGAAGGCGAGCTTTCGATTCGCCAGGGATGTTTGATCGGTGTGGAAATAAAGTTCAGGCTGCTTGTAGTACGATTCCGACATGGAACCTAACTGATAAAGCTGACCCGTTGCAAAATTGAATGCAACCGTTGAGAAATCAGAAGGGATGAGAGGAAGCTCGGCGAATATTTCCTCTTGACTTCCCAAATCGCAGCAATTCAGGAAGAACTTCTTCGTCTCATCGAGTGTTTCTCCTCGATAGGCAGCGGCCTTTTCAAAAAGTTGATAGGAATCCCGATCCACCGTGTACAGTTCCTTCAGATACTTAGCCTTGGAGAGAACCGTACTGTCGGGAGCACCGTTAGACGCAATGGGCGCAACAGAAGGCTCGCCCGTAAATCCGATGACCGAATCCTCAGACCCGTCCGAGGGTGAAGGAACAGTGGGAGAAGGCGCCGCGGTGGGAGAAAAAACAAACAAATATACTCCCCCAATGAGGAGAATCACTCCAATCAAAAGAGCCCAGGTGGGAATCCCTTTTTCGTTGGACCCTGCCGCATGGTGAGCCCCAGCGTGATTTTCTTGCGTGGAAGTATGGTGTTCGGTCATTGAAATGCGCCCCCTAATTGACACTAGTAGACGGCCCCGCCGTTAATAAACCTTCCAAAAAGGCGCTAGCTGAAGAGAGCGCCAATCTGGAACGTTTTATTGTGATCCCCGGAAGTGGCTCCGTATCCGGACATTCCGTTCAAATCCCCAGAGAAGCACAATTGGTTCGTGTCGAGGGCCGGCAAACTCGTTACAAGTCGCGTTCCTTCCGTGTCGATGCCCGTGCCGCTACTAAACTCCTTACAGGTAGTAGAGGTGGGAGCCGAGGTGGTATTTGTTACGCTGCAAGGCTCCTGCCATCCGCCCATTCCATTCGTTCCGCATCCGGAGCCGGTTCCTTGCCAGACTTTTAATTCAAGGTTGACATCCGACCCAGTAAGACCGGAAGTGAAGTTTCCATCGATGTTAATCGTGGTGTTTCCGTTATTGGTAAGGGTAATCGCCGCTTGTGTGCTGGTTTGACAGTTGGTGTCCCCCGCCCCTGTTCGCGTGGACTGAGGAACGGCACGTGCCCAGTTGGCATCCGAATCGTTGTCGTATTGCGCATTCGACTCCACGAAGAAGAAGGCCGTGGAGGAGCAAGGAGAACCGTATGAGACTGTAAAACTCTTAATCGTGGGCACGAACCACGTCATCGTGGTCGTGGATAAATCGGCGGCGCTCGCGAGCGTGCCAAAAATAAGGAACCCTAATACAAGAATCGAGAGAACGTTTTGTGTTTTCATACCAACCAACTTTGGGAACAATTCGTCCTATATAAATGATACGGTTTTTGACCCACCTGCAACCTGGGTACGAATATTTGTCTGATTTAAGAAGACCGAATTAGTAGAATCAAGCGGGTTTGGACCATGGAATCACTTGATATTTCAGAGGCGCGCGCACTCGCCGAACAAAAACTGGACAAGGACCGCGAACGCGTCATCAAGATTGTGGGTATGCGCCTTTCCCAAGTGCGCCACGTCCTAAACCAGCTCCAAAAAGAAGACACCATTCTTCACACCCCCGAGTGGAGGGCCCACCTGAAACAAATGACCCCGCCCATGTCGGACGAGATGATTCTGGAATACGCCCTCAACACCCATGAGTATTTTACCCAGCACCTCGCCCCATTCACCCCGCGTGCACGCGACCCCGCGGTGATGCAGTGGATGGTGGAACTGGAAGACACCCTTGCCGATGTGCGACGCATCGTGGTGCAAAATCTCTCGAAGCACCCCGCGATGAAACCCTATCGCGCACTCGGACTTCTCATCGATGAGTATGCGAATGTGCGCGCGGCCCTACACGAACGAGAGGAGTGTGTGAAAGAGTACACGCGACTCCAGCACGACCTCCAGCGCATCCACCTGGAGAAAGCCGAGGCTCAATCGCAACCAGGATTCGCGACCCTGACGCGACTGGAAGAGTCGAGAGAAGAACTCATGGCCGAGAAGCGCGCGATACTGGAGCAGTGGACCGCCAACTGGCAGAAAGTCGAACCCATCTTCAATCGCCTATTAGAAAAATCCAAAACATTCGAGCGATTAGAGAACGCGCAGCTGCGCATGCTCCAATTGTACCTCGCGAATCCAGTGTCCGCGCGAATGAAAGACCCGAGGGGAGCGGGATTCCTCATGCTCCTCCGCCTTTCCGTGGATGCCATTGAAGAGAAAAAAGTCTTCCACGAAGAAGAGCGAGAAATGGCCCGCGAGCAACTCTTGGAAACCATCCAAAATCCATCCTTCTCGGCATTCTTCGAGCGCACATTCGAATTGGACCAAGCTATCGAAGCCAACCTGCGAGAATACTACGCCCACCCCCTCCACCATCTGCTTACCCAAATTGAAACCGAAGAACGGGTGGTGCAGCGCAAAATGAATGAAGTGCAAACCCTCGGCGAAACGGTGGATCAACAATACGAGGAAAAGCGACGACTCGTTGAACGGCTGGCCAAAGAAACCGACGAGGTGTGCCAAAACAACCTAGGCATCCGAATCCGACGTCCTGAATGAACTGATTTGAAATTAACGGATGAACACGACATTATCGACGAACTGCGCCAGCGTATCCACCACGGCCCGGTGCTCCTCGGACTCAATCATGAGAAACACCCCCACCACACTGTCGCTGCGATTCTTTGAAATAACAGTGTGACAGAACTTCTCCACGGATTGAGAGGAATTATACACGAGCAGCGTGGAGATGGAATCCACCACGAGAAACTTTACATTGCTCACTACCTTCTTCAACTCATCCGCGATGGCCAGATTCATCTCCACCAGCGCGAGGGGAGAATCGAGATACGTTACGCGAGGTAAGTCTGGTGTCCCCCTTCCAGTCAGCGCGGTAATGCTGTCCACATACCACACGTTCTCGGGAACAACGGCAAGTCCCTTGATGAGATCCGAATAGGGCTTGTTGATAGTCACATACACCCCGGGGGTTTTAACCCGTTGAAAATAATTCAAAATCGCACGAGACGCCGCATTGTAGTCCCCTACCCGCACGATGATGAGATTAGAAGTCCCGGGAGAAAACGTGGAGAGGTATCCCTGAAGCTTGCCCTCAAACTCTTTACCCGGACGCAGGAGTTCCTGGAGCTGCTCGTCTGAGAGCATGGATCCTGGGCCCTTTTCCATATTCATGTCTGCCATGCGAATGTCCACGTGGAGAAAGATTGTTCACGTTAAAAAAAGAGCGTATGGGGAGCGGCTCTCGCCGCATCCCCAGACGGTAATTGAATGTATTTAGATGCTACCGCGGCAATTCCCGATAGCCGTGATGTTGTCCAACTGTCCAGCGTTGTAATCCAACGTGTAGGTCAGATTATACTGTCCTTGAACCGGGTTGGTCGGCGTGATGATCAACGTGTCGGTTTCATTGGCGTTCAACGTGGTAGCCCCACCCGAAAGCGCGATGGTGCCCGACGTATAAGTCGCGCTTCCATTGTGCGTTCCAGAAATGGTCACGTCGTTGAATCCCACCGATTGTCCGGTCTGATTGACCAAAACAAGCTGGGTGGCCGCGCCTTGAACATCGCTCTGCGAGACCGTGAATGGTCCGAACTTTGCGTCGCACTGATCCCCTTGGATCGTGGACGGATTAATCAATACAACCAATGCAGCAACCGCAATCACAATAACGACCAAGGCCCAGCCGTAGGTCATCAAGTATTCCAGTGCCGATTGTCCTCGTTTTCCGTAATTCATATGTATGCTCTCCTCCTTTGCAAAGAAAGGCAATTGGCTTTCCCAGAAATGGTGGCTTCATATATAAACGTGCCTCTTAAATGCACAGTTGACACGCCTCCAATACGCACATATAAATCCCGGCATCGCATGAGGAACATCATGCCACTCCCCCCACAAGCCATTGTGGAACGCACCCCCACGGAAATCACTGGACTAGATGAACTCATCGAGGGAGGAATCCCCAAAGGAAACCTGGTCGTACTGACTGGCGATCCGGGAAGCGGAAAAACCATCTTCTGCCTCCAATACCTCTATCATGGCGCCATGAAACACAATGAAACCGGCGTCTTTATTTCACTCGAAGAAAAACCCGAAGAGCTCATGGAAACCGCCGCTATTTTTGGATGGGACTTGGAACCCCTCGTGAGGAAAGGAAAAGTCATCATCCAAACCGTTGAGCTCTATGATTTCGACAAACTCCGCGACAGCATTGAAGATCTCGTCACCAAGAACAAGGCCACGAGACTCGTCATCGACCCAGGGGTTATTTTTCATTTGTACTTTGAACGCGAACTCGACGCGCGCAAACGAATATTGAGTTTGGGAAAAATGCTCAAAAAACTCAACGTGACCACCGTCATCACCAATGAGTCCTCGACTGGACAACACGAAGGACTGTATGGACTGGAAGAATACGTGGCAGATGGAGTGGTACTGCTCTATCACACCCGCGTCGAAAATCGATTCGTCCGATCCATTGGAATACTGAAGATGCGCGACACGAAAATCAGCGACAAACTCCGGCCCGTGCGCATCACCCCGCAGGGCGTAGAAGTACTGCCGAAAGAAGAACTATTCTCGGAAGTATAACCACCCACAATCTTTTTGATCGAACTTTTTTTCTAAAAAAGGTCGAGCTACTTCCCTAATAGCAACGGACCGAAAGCCGTGACGAGCACGAACCGAATTAAATAGAATAATCCGAACGAACAGAGCATCACGACGGGGATGTACTTTACCCCATCCTTCTCCTTTCCGGTGGAAATCGCCCCTAAGATGAGTGAGGCGAATACTCCTCCTACGAACAACATGATCTGCGCGAAAAACACCACGAAGTCAGGCGAAATGATTGAACTTTCTCCCCCGATGAACGAACCCAAACCCCCAAAACGAGAACCGGCCCCCGCCAGCGCACCGGGATCAACCTGCGGTTGCGCCGCCGTTTGTGCCGACATCACAGCAACAATGAAACTCGACACCGCATAGAGCGCCGGACCCCCAAACGCCGCCGAGAAGAAAATCAAAATCACGTAAATGGAAATGGATGCATGCGCTTCGCTCTGCAAGGCGATTTGCGTACGCAGATTGCGCGACAATTGCATCAGCAAGTCCGCAATTTCTCCGCCCGAACTTATTCCGCGCGCCAACAACCACGTGGTTCGTTCAACGAGAGTGGATTTGATGTGCTTGGGAATCTCCATAATGGCCTTCTCCACGGGAACACCTGCCAGAATGCGCGTCGAGACCCGCTTCATCTCCACTTCTAATGGACCAAATTCGGGACGCGCGCTCACCAACATGGCGCGTTCGGTCGTGAGACCGGCCTTGATGTTGCTGGCAATCAATTGTAAAGCATCGGGCAACACACGCTCCACCTGTTTTCCCCTCCCTTCCGCTTGAAGATCGAGAAAAAGATACACCCCTGCGATAGTCCCCACAAATGCCAACACGAAACCAAACATCACCAAAAAGAACGGCCACCCCAGCACCACACTGGTGAAGACCGTGGATACAACCCCCACGACCAGAGCGAACATTAGCATGTTAATGAAAAACTTCCGCGAGGCCACACGTATACCTAAGTAGGCGAACTGCTGCTCGAATGCATCCATGATCCCCTGCAAGGCGCGGAGAGACGAGCGGGCGGGCATAAATTAGTCCCCCAGCAGCGACGGACGCTTGCTCTTGATAATCCCCATGTACATGAACTGTGCGACCCCACAGAACGCTAACAAGACCCAGAAGTACATGTCAGTGATTTTAATCTGCGGGAACGACGACAAAACAATCAGGAATGTAATGCCTAACGCCGGAACAATTACACCCAACATCATGTACACCAGTGAGAGAATTTTCATCTGCGATTCATAGTTTCGAATCTGAATTGACTGGGCCTCCGTGAGTGTATCCACGCTCTCGGACAACACCAATGATATATCCGCCCCCGCACGCATTCCATTCACAATTTGCCAAAGGGCGCGACGAAAATAAACGCTGGGATTATACTCCGCGATTCGTTCAAGTGCCTCCTCTTGAATCGTCCCCGTGGAAATTTGATCCACAGCTTTCTTGAACTCCCGCGACACCGCCCCATAGTTCCCTTCGGCCACCACCTTCATGGATTCGAACAAACTCACCCCAGAACGGAGCTGCACCAGAATGGTGCGTAGCGCGAACACGAGATTCCGATCCAACTCTCGGACCTTCTTCTTGACACGAATAATCGGGAATGCAGTAAGCTGCACGAAAACAAGAATAGAAAACACCCCACTCAAGACGAGAGGAAAAATACTAAGCTGGTTGAATAGACGGAAGGCCATCACGAAGAAAATCAGTGAAAAGAAGAGAAAATAGAAGAGTACGATAACAAGACTCATCGTCGCATACTCCTTGACCGTCACGGGCAGCTCGGCGCGCTTCATGTCAATGTCCTTGAGCGGCATGAATTTCCCAAACTGAGTCCCGTACCCCAACAAATGCTTGCTGGCCCAGCGAAGCAGCGGCATGGGCAGCACGTTCAAGGGCATACTGAATCGTGCAATCATGGAGAGCCCCTCCCGTCAGCGGACCCCGGCCCGCTTGAGGATGGATTCAGGCTCCGAATAGTAGGCCGCCATGACCGCCCCCACCTGGTTGATGTCCCGGAGCTTCTCCTTGACCATCCAATTGAGCACCTTTTCTTTCTCGGATAAGTTCTGCGTCAATTCCCCGGCCGTATACCCGGTATGCAGGGCCAACTCATCAAATAGACGAATGGATTCCGAGTACTTCTCAATGGAATCCGTCTGGGCCCTCCAGCGA
>CAZKYB010000037.1:0-8126 GCA_964557045.1 uncultured archaeon | reverse complement strand
TGTAGCTCAGTGGTTAGAGCGCCACATTGGTAATGTGGAGGTCGCGAGTTCAACTCTCGCCAGAGGCTTTTTAGAAAAAAACCTGCACAAAGAGGCTCTCGCGAGAGGCGTTGGTTACCTATTTCTTGTCTTTCTTCTTCTGAATCACGGAAGGGGGGATTCCCATTCCCGTGAGGATGTTCTTCATGAACGCCTGGCGCTCTGCGTCCGTCATGGGAATGCCCTTCTTTCCTTGCGCCTGTCTTTGCGCCAGCATCTGATCTCGTATGGCGTAGGCATTGGAGGTCTGAGCGGGAGTAGTTTTGGCCTTCATCTTGGACTGGAAGGACTCTAACTCTCCCTTCACGGCCATCGCACTTCCAGCGGATTGGACGCGCGCTAATAATTCCTTGAAGTCCGAGGAAGGATCCACTTGTAGGGGGTTTTTTTTCTTGGATGGCATCCACCGAACCCCGAATCCCCACTTAATAATAGTTCGTCCATCGTGGAACTTCCACGCGAATTAGAGTATTATTTTCTTCCTAAAAAATTTCCCACCGATTCAAAATATTTTTTTTTGGAGAAACAAAACACGCATTTTGAGGCACACCCTTAAATAGCACAATGCATCAATCCGAATGCGAAAATTTTTACATAAAATTTTCGAACACAAACAAAGGGTGAAGAAAAAAATGGTTGCCAAACGAAAGGCCAAGAAGGCCGTTAAGAAGACGACAAAGAAGCGAGCCAAGAAGCGATAATTCGCCTCTCAGGCATTAATAGACCGGGAAACCGGTCCAAAAAAACCAGTATCATCAACCTAAAAACGGAGGAAAACGAAAATGGCCATGCGCTCTCGCGCTGCATCCAGCCGCTCATCAAGTTCGACGAGCCGCTCCAGCGCTACCCGACGCCGCTCATCCCGATCTTCTCGATAATCATCGAGTAAGGGATCAGCCCAATCGAATTCCCAATTTCGTGCCGGCCAGGACCTTCCAACCCCTGGCCCTTTCCTTCTTTCTATCGGATTTCCTTGTTTTCGCCTGAATATCCTTAAATGCCCCGAAGGGATGGGTTGAACATGCTCAATGAGGACCAAGTCGACGCATTTGTCACACGATACGTGAAAGACGGACAGGTTTTGGCGGTCGGAACCAACCAACTGGGAGAATTATTCCTCAAGAAGGTGGGATTGTGGGCCGAGCAGAACCAGTGGGAGGTCTCCTTGATTCCTACGTCCACGAGCCAAATACAAACCGCCAAGGAATTTCACCTCCCATTAACCACGCTCAACGAGAGAGAGGTGGATGTGGCCGTGGAGTTCGCCACGCAGGGAGACCATGACTTCAACTTCCTCAAACGCTATTCAACTTCCCTCATCCGAGATAAGATGATCGCCCAATCCGCGGGGGAACTCATCGTAATCATCCCCGAGAACGACTATGTGGAAAAATTGAGCGGAATGGTTCCCTTTGAAATATCCTCCTTCGGGTGGAAAAGAACCCTCCTGTTGCTGGAACAGATAGGAAAAGTCAACCACACGCAATACGAAAAAGAACCCCCCAAGACGGAATCCGGACACTACCTGGTAGAAGCCGAGATTGACACCCAACTATTGCCCGAGGAGATTGACTCCCAAGCGAGACTCATCCCCGGGGTATTGGAAACCGGCC
Source organism: uncultured archaeon (assembly GCA_964557045.1). Classification (GTDB taxonomy): domain Archaea; phylum Iainarchaeota; class Iainarchaeia; order Iainarchaeales; family VGJJ01; genus VGJJ01. The sequence continues at coordinate 6,474 of CAZKYB010000037.1, read as the reverse complement.
TCTTCATTGGGAGCGCGGACCGGCTGTTGTTGGTGGGGAACCAGGAAATCAAGGTCAAATCCCGCATGGACTTCGACAAGTAGATCTCCCCCAAAACCGCTTTTTATAAGCCTTCTTTAGCCGTTTTTCCTTTAGCCGCCTTGGTAGCTCAGTGGCTAGAGCGCCGGATTCATAACCCGGAGGTCGGGTGTTCAAATCACCCCCGAGGCACTATTTTCCCAATTTTTTCTTGGCCACGAACGTGAAAACGAGAAAGTAGGTCATCGTGACCATTGCCATTCCAATGAACGAGAAGGAATGGTCTATTCCATATAGGAATCCCCCGAACAAAGGGCCAATAATCTGCCCCGCGGAAGAGAAAGATTGATTCAATCCAATTACTGCGCCCTGCTTCCCCGCCACACGCTTCGTCAGCAAGGATGTCACGGAAGGAAAGACGCACGAGTTCCCAATCACAAAAAAACCAAGGGGAATCAACAACGTGAGCCAATCCACTGCGAAAAGGATGAGGAAAAAACCCGCGGTGGAAAACAACAACCCCGCCTGAATCATGCGCAACTCCCCAAATCGATTGATGAGGTTCCCTGAAATGGGTTGGAGAATCATCATCAAAGCTCCCACGAACGTGAACACGAGTCCCATTTCTACTGAGGTAAAGGAGAGCTTCTCACTCAGGAATAGGGCCATGGTCGCCTCAAATCCCCCGATGAGAAACATCACAATCGTGCTTGAGAGGAAGAGGAACGCCAAGGGAGTGGAAAGATGTGAAAGGAGCGAGGCTTCCTTCTCGGGCAAGTGCTTGCTCTCCTCCTTCTCTTTCGGTTCCTTCAATCGCAAAAGGATCCAGAGAAAATTCAACAAGGAAAAACCCGCCGCTACCAAAAACGCATCTCGCACGGAAACCGCGGAAGCAAACCCTCCCAATGCGGGACCGAAGATGAATCCCACGGAGAACGTCATCATCATCAATCCCATCGCTGGACCCCGCTGCTCATGGGAGGTGAAATCCGACAAGAGAGAAATGACCGCCGGGAAAATCGCCGCCGCAAAAAACCCCTCCAATGCACGCGCAACTAAGGCCATGAGGAACGAATCCGCGAAGGCGAACACCAAATAGGAGATCATGAAACCAAAGGTCCCAATTAACAACACTTTCGTCCGACCAACCCGATCACCCAAACGACCAAAGAAGGGGGAAAAAAGCAAGGACATCAAGGCAAACGTCGCCGTTAAAATCCCCAACTCGAAGGGCTGCGCCCCTAAGGAAAGAGCATAGAAGGGAAGCAAAGGAAGAATGATTCCAAACCCCATGGAGGAGAGGAACATCGTAAAGAGCAGGGGACGAATGCCCGGAATAGAAACAATTTGGCGCATGGACATGGAATTATTTCCGAATGAGGAACCCCATATAAACCATCCCGAGGGAGACCGCCCATCCCTAATTAATGGGTTTCGACTCCTCCTGCATGAGCCCCTATCGGAGGAAACCACCTATGTCCAATCCCATCATCGTATTCGAAACCAACCATGGAACGTTCAAAGCGGAACTCTTTGAGGATAAAGCTCCTCTCACGGCGAAAAACTTCCTCGATTTAACCAACAAGGGATTCTACAACGGATTGAAGTTCCACCGCATCATTGCCGACTTCATGATTCAGGGCGGTTGTCCCAAAGGAAATGGAACCGGCGGACCCGGGTATCACATCCGAGATGAGTTTGCCCCCGGACTCAAACATTCAACCCCTGGACTGTTATCCATGGCCAACGCCGGACCCAACACGGGAGGAAGCCAGTTCTTCGTGACCCTGGTACCCACTCCCTGGCTGGACGGCAAGCATGCTATCTTTGGAAAAGTCATTTCAGGGATGGACGTCGTACAGAAGATTGGAAGGCTTCCCACCGGTGCGCAAGATGCTCCCTTGCAACCCGTCATCATGACACGCGTCGCGGTTGAAAAATAAGAAATTCGAAGGGAAAGAGGTTGCATCATTAAATACGGGGCCTTCCATTTCCCATCAACGATTGCATTTCAACCCCTCGCGGGGTGTGATGTGCGGTTGAAAAACCAAAACGAGAGTGTATCCAAACATGGCCAAAAAAGTACCCAAGTTGACCAAGCACCGACACAAGAGAAAGGTGTCCACGTCCAAGAAACCGCGCGGCAAGCATATGCGAGCGGCAAAAAAGAAAGGGAAGAAATAATCCTTCCTTTTCCTTTTTTTTCTTTCCCTGATTCTCCATGCCCTCATCCACACTAAAAAAGAAAACCTCCTCATTGGAAAAAAAGAGGAACGCGTGGTATGATGGAACCCACTACCAACACACTCAACCTTTCGCTACCTTCCTCACGTGCCGAGGAAAAATAGTCCAGAAGAGCTTGAGTATCCTCAAGAAAGAAATCAACACCCTCATTCCAACACCCTCCCGCGCTACTGCATTAGAGATTGGTCCCGGGCTCGCGCCCGTTCTTCCATTCTTCCCTTTCCGAGAAACCTATTATTTAGAACAAAGCCCGACCATCGCTCAAAAACTTGCCAAGCAAAACCTCCTCAAAAAAACCAAGACGATTTCTCACTTCATTGTGGGGGATATCCAGAAACTTCCCTTCTCTAACCACACGCGCTTCGACTTGGTGGTAATGAATGAGGTTCTTACTCATGTTCCTCCGGCGCAACGTGTCCGCGTACTGAAAAAGATTGCCTCCCTTTCGCTCGCCATCCTGCTGGTTGAGAGGCCTCAGCCCACGTATACCAAATTCCTCCACTCATTATACCCTGAAATGCGCCAAAGTCGAACCCCGGTGCAACTGAGGGGAATATACTCCGCCTACACTCGATTCCAACCCCTCATCTCCATGCTCCGAAAGGAAGGGTGGAGGGTCTCGACGCAAAAGGTGGTTTTCGGGGAAACCTACCTCATTCTTTCAGCCCGACCGTCAAAATAACCCCAACGGAAGAAGTTCGTCGAACTATCCTTTCCGCCCCGCCCACCAATGCATCACGACCGCCAACACGGTAAAGAAGGCTGCCGAATAGAGCAATGCATTCACATCCACGAAAAGCATCATCCCCGCGCTTGAAACAAGTCCCAGCAGTGCCGGGAGGGAAACCTTCCCAATATCAAGAGGAACACGGAAGCCATTGAATCGATGCTTTTTCCAATGAAGCTTGAGAATCACCGCATTCATCACCGCAAAAACGGCAAACAACAATACGTCCGTCATCTGCGCGAGAATGGTAATGTCCCCAATCCCCAGCAAGGCCGCCGAAAAGAACACCGTGGCACCCAGCGCGAAGAGAGGCTGGTTATTCTTCGTCTGACTAAATACCGCCGGAACAATCCGCGCGACCCCCATCCCATACAACAAACGAGACGCGGCGAGAATAATCAATAGTACCGTATTGAAGGTGGAGAGGAGCCCCGCCAGACTCATGAGAAAGAACCCCGTCTCCCCTAAGGAGGGTTTTACGACCGTCGCGAGCGGAGAGGTGCTGCTCCCCAGCGTATCGGCCCCCACCAATCCAATCGCAGAGGCGGAAACCAGCACATACAATACGGATGAGATTGCGATCGCTGCAAGCAATGCAATGGGCATCTTGTGCTTGGCATCCTTCGTCTCCTCGGACATTCGAACTAACTCCTCAAATCCTAAAAACGCGAAAAACACCACTGCGGTTCCATAGAGCACCGTGGGAAGCTGCGTCAGATCCGGAACCACAAACCCCTTGGCGAGGGTGGGAAGACCAATAAAGGTAACCACGAGCAACCCCAGAATTTCAATCAATGAAATCCCACTCGCCAAATCCGCCCCAAACTTGGCCCCGCGCACGAGGATAATACCACAAAGAAAAATGACCCCCATTGCGGCCCAGAGAACGGGAATGTGCGTGAGGCCGAAGAAGTAACCCCCAAAACCCAATGCGACCGTTGTGGCCGAGGTGAACCCCACGAACAACAACGCGAACCCACACAACCGCGCCACCCACTCCTTGAAGGCGGACTTGGCATACACGTACTCCGCCCCTGCCTTGGGAAAACGAGACGATAACTCCGCATAGCTCAATCCGGTGAGAATCGCAATAACCCCCCCAATCGCAAAGGACAACCAGACGCTCTCCCCCACAATCCCTGCCCCCTTTCCAAGCAGAGCGTAGATTCCAGCCCCGACAATGACCCCGACACCCGCGAGGACAATCTCCCACATACTGAGTTCGCGCTTCAAGGCCATGATGATGCCCCCCTCATAGGGGGAAGAAAAATATTGAGAGAAGATAAAGGAAACGGTATCGGAGAGAATACCACTTCGCGGAAATACCCTCGGCTGCACGCATATAAGGGACGACTGAGTAGCCTGTCCATGGCCCGTGAAAAAAAACGATCCACGCGAAAAGTGGTCAAAAAGAACACTGCCTCCGTGAGCGGAAAACAGATTCCAATCCATTATTTCAAACTCGTGGCCAGCATTGGAGTCAGTCTATCTGCTGGATTCATGGGTTCCTTTTTCACCCTGGATAGCATTTCCAACTGGTACCAGACGCTCAACAAGCCCGTCTTCAATCCCCCCAATTGGATATTTGGTCCCGTGTGGACCGTGTTATATGTGCTCATGGGATGGGCCCTCTACCAGATTTGGAATACGCCTACTCGCGTGGAAAAGAAAGACCAATATCTCAAGTCCTCCGCCTATTACTGGTTTGCCGTGCAGCTGATTCTCAACGTATTGTGGTCGATTATTTTTTTCGGATGGAAAAATCCCCTGCTGGCCCTCTTCACTATTCTATTCCTCGGGCTCTCCATCGGAATGACGGTGAGTGCTTTTTTTCGCATCCGACGAGAAGCCGCGTACGCACTCCTGCCGTATTGGGCATGGGTCTCATTCGCCAGCCTGCTGAATATGAGCATCGTATTATTGAATTAGAAAAAATTCAATTAGTTTTTTCGGAACGCGCCCGCCACAATCAAGGGGAGCAAAATCGTCGTGTCTCCAACCACTTTTACCGTATTCGCATCCGCGGCAATCTTTCCCCAACTCTTCGCCTCTTCGGGCTCGGCACCGGAATCACTCCCATCGTACTCCGAAGAGGTATTCACATACACCGCGTACTTGGCCCCTTCGCGGTACATGTTGGCATTGCATAGAGTATGCTTGACCAAGCCACTTCCTAAAACTAAAATTCCCGTCTCTTTCGCCTCAAGGGTCATCTCAATCAGGCGATGATGATCCATAATCTGATCTAAAACGAACTTGTCTCCTTTCTTTCGGTTGTAATTGAAGAAATAACAATTATCCCCAATCGCCCCATCCATGAATGCGGGACAAAAGACTGGAATGTTGTGCTTGGCGGCCCAATAATACACGCTCGACTTGTCATTGATGACCTTTCCCATGCGATGAATCACTTCCGAAGGGGAAAACACGTGACCGGTTTTCGTCTGCTCCTCCACTAATTCTTTCAAAATAGGCTGGAAGAATTGCTCGAACCAAATGTAGCGCTCATTCGGCGCCAACAGATTTCCAATCCGATTGATTCCTTTCGCGCGGAGCTTGGCTCCATCCAACCGAAAATCGGCCAAATAAAACGGCGCGTGCGTCTTGATGAAATCCTCTTCGATACCGCCTGCCGTGGTAACCAAACAATCCACCATTTTGTGCTCAACCAAATAGCGGATGATTTCCCTATTTCCGGAGGAGATTTGATTCGAGGTGAATCCTAAGAAAATCGTCACCTTGTCCTTGCGCATCTTCTTCACAATCTCAATCGCTTTGCCCAAGTGGGAGGCTTGGAAGCCACTCGTTGAGAGGGATTCGATGAGTTTATTCAGGTCGACCGTCCCATCAAAATCCAATCCCTTCACGGAACTTCCCTTCGTGGGGACGCTTTTCTTGAAGATGCTCGCGTAGGCATCCTTCATGGTCTTTTTGGACATACAATGGGGCGGGGGAGAAGCCAATATAAGCCCTTCCTCGAGGTATAGGGTATTCATTGGCCCAATTGGGCGGTTTAAGTCCGGTGAGAGCGGTAGAAGGAAAGGGGTCTTCGTGCCCCTGCGGTTCTCGTTTTCACTGGTTTTTGGAACCCCTGATTGTCATTGCTCGACGCCCCGATCGTCTAGCCCGGTTAAGGATGCCACCCTCTCACGGTGGTGACGCGGGTTCAAATCCCGCTCGGGGCACTCTTTATTATTCCGTTTCTGCGTGGCGTGAAGGATGCTTATTCGCGTGCGCGTAAACGATCGAATGCAGAAAGGATACGTGTATGATTGCACGGCCCGCGCAGGGAAAGATTTCGATCCCCGATTTAAACCTGAATTAAGCCCCAAACAGATGCTCGCATTGGGTGTGTTTGGAGGAAAATACATGCGGGACTGTGTGAAAGAATTTCCCGCCTCCTGGTTCACGCACGCCAAGTTCGCGAAAGGAGAAAAGGACCCCTCCCTTAACTTCTTCAAGGTCGATGCATCGCAACCCTTGAA
>CAZKYB010000036.1:0-8501 GCA_964557045.1 uncultured archaeon | reverse complement strand
CGCGTGAATCGCCCCAAAACCGTGACGCTACGCGCAACACATTTCCATCCACCACGCATACGTCTTCCTTGAACGCAATGCTCGCGACCGCGGAAGAAATGTAGGGGCCAAAGCCCTTTAGCGTTTGAAGAATTTCTTTTTTTTGTGGAATTTTTCCTCCAAATTTGGATTGAATTTCTTTTGCAGCGTGCTGCAAATTCCGCGCGCGGGAATAGTAACCTAATCCCTCCCACGCTTTCAACACGTTTTCTTCGTTTGCATCCGCGAGCGCGTTCACCGTGGGAAATTGTTTGAGAAAACGGGAATAATAGGGGAGCATTTGGTCCATGCGCGTCTGCTGGGCCATTATCTCGGATAGCCACACGTGATACGGATGATAGTCTTTCCGCCAGGGGAGCGGCCGTTGAGCGTGCGAGAACCACTTCAACAAACTATTGGAGGGAAATTTATTTTCCATGAACTAGTTACGCAGGGCGGATTAATTAGCTTACTATTTCACGCGCGAGGCTTCATGTCTTCTAAGGGGTCATCCTGCACATACACGAGGTTTTTGACCAAGCAATAATGGGCTTTCTCCAACTCTCGACCCAAATACGCGTAATGTTCCGGTCGCAATGATAGCTTGGCTTTGGTGGCAATCACATGATAAATGTCAATGGGTTTTTTTCCCGTGACTTTCAACACGACATTATTTTTACTGTTGCAAAAGCCTGCCTCGATTTCCTTCTTCTCCACGTTAACGCGGATTAAGAAATACCCCTGCGGGTCGAGCACAAACTCGCGCGCATCATCATACTCCGCGGAAATTTCTTGAAGGGAAGTGTGGTGCACGGTGTCTCCGAGCAATACTTTTTGGGTAGCGGCATCCTTCACCACAAACGCATTCACGGGGCACGAGGATGCTGCGGTGAGGGCATATTTGATGCGCTCCTCACTTCCTGAAACATCTCCTATAACTTTTCCATTGAGGGGTTTTCCACCCTTCAAAATAGCCTTTCGTGTAGCATCATCAAACCCAAAGAGAGTGGGGTCATTTTTCACGCATTCTCCGGCGCCAATGCACTTGGAAGGGGTGTATTCGATGACAATTTTTTGGGAATTCATACCTAGAAACGGGAAAATGGCATTTTAAAGGAACTTGGAACAACCCTCGTTGGGCGTGCATTCATTGTCTTAAAAAGCCTTCCCTGGCCCAATTACTTTGCCGGACTATACTGACCTTTTTGGAAAAAATACCCAAAATCGTAGGTGAAAACAATAATTGTCCCCGCCTTAGCATAGCAGCTAATGCGTCCGGCTGTAGACCGGAAGATCCCCGGTGCAAGTCCGGGAGGCGGGACTAATTTTCATCTATGCTTCAGTCTTCGGACTTCTATTGTGGCGAAACTCTCTCCGAGTCATTATTAACATTTTCCCGATAAAATGAGAATATGGAGAATGAATCCCTATGACGAATGACTTGAAATCTATGCAGATTATTTTGAATTTGAACACGCGCTTGTTTACCAACACGCTTGAAGGAATAACGGAAGAACATTGGAATGCACGCATGAGTAATCATAACAATCCCCTCAAATGGATTGCCGCCCATGTCGTAAGTTCACGCTACCTGTTTCTGACTCTCCTCGGAAAGCCCGCTCAGAGTCCGTATCAGGAATTGTTCGCCAATCAGCGACCCTACGATGCCAAGGACACCTATCCTTCATTGGGCGAAGTCAAGAAAGAATGGGAAACGGTTTCCGCCTTGTTGAAAACCGCACTCGCGTCTCCTGCTCCGGATGCATTGGGAAAGGCCCCTCCATTTCCGCTTCCAATAGATGATCAAACCAACTTTGGAGCATTGGCCTTCTTTACTCAACACGAAAGCTATGAAATCGGCCAAATGGGATTTTTGAAAAAATACCACACCAAAGAAGCGATGAAATATTCGTAATTAGAATACTCCCGGTGCAACACCGGGAACTATTTTTCCCTTACGTAGTGAAGCAACACCACTCCCTGCGGGAATGTCTTGGCCTCGACCAAGCTAAATTTCATTTTATGCTGAATGTTGATAAACAAGGGTTTTCCTTTTCCTAAAATAATCGGATTCACTGTCAAATAGAATTCATCAATCAAATCGGCATTCATGAGCTCTTGAATCACGCTTGGACTGCCGTACATCTGGATGTTCTTCCCCGGTTGCTCTTTGAGCTTGTTGACGTTTTGCACTAAATGGTCCCGAATGAGGATGGTTTTCTCTAGGCCCGTATCTTGCATGGTTCTAGACACCACCACCTTCGTGACTTTGTTGTACCAGGCAGAATGCTCCTTGTCGTGCTTGCCCGCGTTGGGTTTGCTCCCAGCCGCGGGCCAATAGTTCTGCATCATCCAATAGGTGATGCGGCCGTATAGCGCCGTGTCGGCCTGATCCGTGAGGGTGTTACCCCAATCAAACAATTCCTGCGGGAGCTTAATCCAGTCCATTTCTCCATTCGGACCGGCGACAAACCCGTCCAATGAAACGTGATTCAGGAAAACAATCTTGCGCATCCGTTATTCCTCCGAGGTGAATAGGATTGTTGAGTCCAATAGGTTAATTAGAGTGCCCCGGCCAACCGGATTTAATAAGCGGGTTTTGAGGGAATTAGCTATGGAAAATGCCAAATCAAACGAACGTGTTCGTAAAATGAGCGTGGCAGGGGTCTATCCCTATTACATTGCGAAGGCCGAAAAGAAAGGGCGAACAAAAGCGGAAGTGGATGAGATTATTCGCTGGCTCACAGGATACACCCCGAAACAGTTTGAGGCCCACTTGGAAAAGAATACGAACTTCGAAGACTTCTTCAAAAAGGCCAAACTCAACCCGTCGCGGAAACTCATCACGGGTGTGATTTGCGGAGTGCGGATTGAAGAAATAAAGGATCCCATCATGAAAGAGGTTCGCTACTTGGACAAGTTAGTTGATGAATTGGCGAAAGGTCGAGCGATGGAGAAGATTCTGCGGAAATAGTTTTCGCTGAATTAGACTCTCAACGAGCCCCTGAATCCTCGCGCGGCGTAATACGAGTCCGCGCCGTTGTGATACAAGAAAATGTGGTTGTATCGGCGATCCATGAAAACCGCCCCGCCATGTTTTCGTATGGCCGGAGGGGTTTCAATCCAACTGGATGTTTTTAGGTCAAAATTCCCTAGTTCTTGCAGCTTGCGATACTGTTCCTCGTTCAAGATTTCAATTCCCATGGATTCGGCCATGTTCACGGCACTATCCTTTGGAGGGTGTTCCTTTCGCCCTTTCAGTGCCTCGTGATCGTAGCAAAGGCTTCGGCGACCAGCGGGACTTTCGGGGGAGCAGTCATAGAAAATGTATTCGCCCGTTTTCTTATCATGGCCCCCCACGTCGGGTTCACCACCCGTCTTTTCCATCTCGTAGAGTGATCCCATTTTTTCAGGACGACTCTTCAGCCGCGCCTCTACCTGGGTCCATTCAATTCCCTTGTGTCGATTCGTGTGCGTTTCAAAGCGGGCTTTCAAGACCTTGAGCAATTCGTTGCTTTGCTCACGCGTTATCTTTTTTTTGGATGCAGGAGGGGATTTGGGCATATTTCCTAGTGTTTTTTCTCAAGTTTATAAAATTGTTCACGAATCCCTTCGACTACCTGTTTCACCAAAATGAGAAGAGAAAATTTCCCAGGAGTATGGCGGCCAACACGATGATGGCCGATTTGTCCAACGACAGCGTGTTCGATACGCGAATGACATTCAGAAAGACCGCGACTCCCCCGACAGCCAATGCCACCGGAAAGATAAATCCAATGAGGGGAAGCTGCGCTAGGAGTCCCGCGGCCAATCCCACAAGAGAAAGGGGGAAGATGATTCGCGAAAGGAGATAGGCATTCTGGGTGAAGGAGCCGCTTCCCCCTAATTGTTTTGCCAGGAAGGTGATTCCTCCGCTTAGAATGAAAAACGTCAATATGGACGAAAGGGCCCCCGCGAGAGGAAGAATGATGAGGGCTCCCACCCCTAATGACCAAACCGCCTGCGCAGCATTCCAGAGAGCGGTCCCTGGATGAATGCCGCCCGTGAAATCCGTGACTAAGACAATTACCCCTGCGCTGGACAGCACTCCTAGGTTCATCCCGAATAATCCAAACTCAAGCGCGGCCTGGGGAAGATTGGATTTTTCTTTGGCCCTGCGGAGGCGTTGAGTATCATACAAGTAGGCGAATACGTTCTCAATTCGAATCATTCAGTAGAAAATGGTTCAAAGAAGAAAAAGAGACTCGTTTAGGAGATGGGTGTCTGGTCTGGCTGAGAGTAGCTGGCCGAAAAGTTGCCAGTCTGCTCTCGCAATGCTGTTTACGACTTCATGATTCGCTTACCGACTGCGCGGTTCTTCACACGACCTTTTCCGCCCTTCGTCTTGGCGGCCTTTCGTACGGCCGTGGCCATTCGTGTTCCTCGTGTTTTCTTTGCCATTTTTTTGTAGCTCCTTTTGTTGAACTATTTATGCATCATCCATCGTATAAAGAGGTCGATTTGGCCGTCTGATCATTATTTTTCCCAAAACGTCTCCTTTTCAACTCGTTGATGCACAGAATGGGTTGTGTTATTGAATACCCAGCTTCAGCTCCGTAGCTATCTTTTCTGGGGCATCATTCTCGGATTGATTGTCCTCGCGTCCCTTATCGTTCTTCCATTCATGATTGCCATCATCTCGGCCTATATCTTGGCCTACATGGCCCGTCCCCTTTTCTTGAGAATGAAAACGATGACCAATCCTAACCTGTCGGCCCTCGCCTGTGTGGGGGTGGCTGTGCTGGTTGTGGTGATTCCGATTGGGCTCGTTACCATTGGAATGGTAAACCAGTCGGGGGACTTTGCGTCCCAGGCGAACATTGCCCACTACCTCCAAATCTTGGCGGCTCATCCTTTCCTGAAAGGGTTTAACCTAGATCCCATTGCCATGCAATCCAGTCTCAATGACCTTATTGGTGGAACGACTGCCTCTCTATTGGCTTCACTTCCCAACCTGGGAGTGGGGCTCGTTATCACCTTGATTGGGATGTATTACATTCTTACTAGCTGGGACGTTCTCTCCACGGAGCTCACGAAACATATTCCGTCTTCTAACAAGGATCGTATCATCAAGGAGTTGGGGGAAACGACTCAAGTGATTTTGTACGGCACCCTCAGCATGGCCGTCCTTGAATTCGTTCTTTCCTTGGTTGGATTCACCCTGCTCGGGGTGGAAGGAAGCCTTATTCTCGCGTCCGTTATTTTTGTTCTGGCCTTCATCCCGAGCATCGGTCCTATGATGGTGTGGTTGCCCCTGGCGCTATTCTACGTCGCGGGACAGGATTATCCAATTGCCCTGGGCGTCACCTTTATTGGTCTCATCCTCACGATTGGGATTGAGATTTTTCTCTTTGGAAAGTGGATTGGGGACCGGACCCCCATTCATCCATTCGTGATGATGATTGGAGTCATCGGGGGGATCAATCTCTTCGGAATTTTCGGATTCATCTTCGGACCCCTCATCTTAGCCAGCGCACTAGACGTCGTTCGAGGAGCCATGCCTTCCGGACAGGGCGAGATTGTGCCTCCTGTGTGAGGGCATTCGCCTCCCTATTCGAAACACCGGCTCATTTTTGGTCATCCAAAAATTACATCTCGTCATAAACACAATGCACCCTGTTGGGTGATGGCTGAAATTTTAATCCTAGGTCCACTCCTCTCATTTATTTTCCTCGCCATCCTTGTGGTGGTCGCCCTGAAGTTCGGAAAGGACATCGTTTGGTTAATCATCAATAGTGTGATTGGGATCATTTTTCTCATCGTGATTAATTTTCTTCCCGTCGTGAACATCACCATCAACATCTGGAGTGTGCTCATCGCGGTGTTTGGTGGAATCCCTGGAATTATCCTATTGATCATCCTCGATTTGCTCAAGGTGGCCTTCTGATGGGTGCGTTTGGTAAAGCGTCCGGAAGTGTCGAATGAGCTTCCGTACGATCGGACTGGTTCTCCTCCTGATTGCGGCCGGATTCTTCTTGAGCTGGGGACACCCTGGCCTGAGTGCAAACCTAACATCGGATCTCATCTTAGGGAGTATTTTTGCGCTCATGGGGTACAGCATCATGACCTACCAGAATCCCCTCACGGGAGTCACGGAACGATTCATTCACGTGGCAAACCAGGTCATGGATGACCCCTCTGTGTTGATTTCTACTGAGAATGCCAAAGAGGGAATTCATCGCATCCAAAAGGAAGCACGAAAGGCCACCCGCGCCATCAAGGAGGGCGCCCAGAATAGGATTGATACGATTACACGAGACGCGCAAGAGCCGGCTCTAGGAAGAGTTGAATCGTGAATCGCCCCGCATTCCTCGAGGGAATACTGGATGATCGAATGGATTTGATTGTAGGAAAAACGGAGACACACACTATGAATACACTGCAGACGATTGGAATTATTTTATTGGTACTATGGCTGTTCGGCTTCGTTGGATTACCAAGCCTCGGGTCCATTGTTCATGTGCTGCTGGTCGTCGCGATCATTCTCATCATCGTTGGGTTGATTCGCAACACGTGATGCATGATTCATTTTTGTGTGAGGAGGTTCATTTCATAATCGACCTCTTTATACGATGATTGTCCCATGTTGAGTGTATAACAACGACAACTGATACACTCAACGGATTTTTCCGACAGTGAATGCGCATGTGAGTCTGTGCACCGTGTTTTGCCTGCGTTAGAATTGACTAGACTACGTTATCCTGAGGTGATAATCTATGCAAGAAATTAGAAAAATGAACAAAGAACATGACTCTGGAATACGCGTCCAAGAGCTCAAGGGAAAGAAGGTACTGGATTCCAATGGGAAGGAAATCGGCACAATCATGGAGATTCGACTGGATCCCCAAACTCTCAATTTGGACGGAATTGAAATGGACCGAGGATTCTTCGGCACCGACACGTTCATCGGGAGAAAATACATCACTTCACTTTCATTAGAAGGCGCCGTCCTCAACATGAGCCCGGTGACCGACTACAAGGGAATGAAGGTATTTGATTCGAGCGGAAAAGAAATTGGAACCGTCAAAGAGGTCCGCACGACCGGAGCCACGAATGATATTTCCGCGATTGTGGTAGGAACGGGAATTCTCTCAAACGATGCGGTTTTTTCCAAATCCGACGTCAAGGGTGTGGGAGACAGCATCATGCTCAACATCCTCGTGGATGCAAATGCCGTCAAAGTGGGCGGACGAAACGAATAGAAGAAGGGCACGGAGGGGATGACCTCCTCCTATGCTCGACGACGAAGATCCCTGTGAGTGGATTTGTTTCCAGGGCGAGGGAATTACCGGCATGCCGGCCCCGCCTGGAGCATCTCCATCAATCGGATCTTCTCATCGTGATTCTGCAGTAGGTCGTATCATATTCAAAAAAAGAGGGAACACACTATGACAGCGAAAACAATGGAAGGACGAATACTGGATCGTGACTTTGAGGATCAAATCCAATCCAACATCAGCGAGGCCCAAAAGTATGCCCAGAAGAAACAATCCATGGTCGAGGATGCCGTGTCCGAACGACCCTTTGAGTTTGTGATTGGGGCATTCATCGGCGGACTCTTGATCGGGGCATTACTCTCGAGGAAGGGATGATCCATGGGACTCGCGACCGGACTGGGAAATCTAATGAAAGGCTTAACGACTGCCCTTCTCCGGGCCAGCGTCCTCACGGAAGTGCTATCCTCTGCCATCAGCAACGGTATCGAGGGCGGAATCGCTAAGGCGACCTCCTCTATCCTGCGGCTGTTGGCACTCGGTGCATTATTTGCCACGGGAATATTCTTGCTGGGTCAAGGCCTCGCACAATGGCTAACTCCTTTGTTCACCACCCCCGGAGTAGGATTCATGCTCGCTGGAATTGTATTCGTGTCGGCCGGGACCTTGTATTTCGTCTCGACGAACAAGTGAATGAGAAGAGGGATCCATCACTGGATTCCCGTCTCATCCGGGATGGTAAACGAACCGATTTTGACATCCCCGTCTCTTTTGTAGTTCGCAATAATAACCCCAGCGGGAGAGGTCTTGCTCGAAACGAGTTTGAATCCGGCCGGCATCGCACCAGAACCAAACAATCGTTTCCCCTTTCCGAGGGTGCAGGGGTATATCTTCAACCAGAGCTCATCAATCAGATCGTACTTGAGTAAGGTTTGAATCAGCTCGCTACTTCCATGAACCTGAATCTCATTCCCATGTTCCTGTTTTATTTTCTTAATCTCATCCGCAATGTTGCCTGAAATAGCCACGGTATTTTTCCACACGTGATCATCCTTCGGAACCGGTCGGTGCGTGGCGACGTACTTTTTGCAGGAATTAATGGGACTATTCGGGTCAATCTTGGGCCAGGCGCTTGCGAACACGTCATAGGTCTTTCTTCCTAATAGCAAATCGAACGGGTGTCCCATCTGTTCGCCCATGGTCTGGGATAGCGTATCATCCCAGTCTCCG
>CAZKYB010000035.1:0-9998 GCA_964557045.1 uncultured archaeon | reverse complement strand
ATATCCTTGAGTGTGGTGTCCTCCAACGCCCAGTGGATGGAAACCATCCCCGTGGAAATTGTGCAGGCCAAATTATTGCGCGTGGTGATGCCGGACAGCGTGAATCCGAATGAGCCCTTCATCATTTCAGTGGTAGATGAGCAAGGAAATCCCATCACGGATGCATTAATCTCTCTCTATACGCCGGATGGAAAATTTGTCGCGAGCATCAAAGGGAAAAATCTTCCCGGGAAAGGGGCGAATGGGCAGTATGCCTTCGACAAGGCCCTCGAGCCGGGATTGTACCATGTGAAAGTCAAAGTCCCCGGATACGTGGACTTCGAGGACACGCTCAACGTGGGATTGAAGAGCCCGATTCAGATTGACGAGAAGATTGCCGTGGAGATTCCCTTCGGCCAGACGAAAACCACGCAAAATATTATCGTGACTAACACAACGAATTATCCCATTTCCAATATCACGGCCGAATTCAAAGCGTATGACACATTCCCCAAGGAAATTCAACTCGAATTCGCCCCGCTCCCTGCAATTCCCGCCAAAGGGAAAGGGAATGTGGTGGTCACCGCCACGTACACGGGGAGCCCCACCGACACATCGGTTCTTTCCGGCGGGGGATCGTTGAGCGTGCGAGGAGAAATCAACGCCCTTCTTCCCGTCACCGACACGGCCATCCTTTCGGCGACCTACAATAAACAACTCGACCCCTCGTGCCTCACATTCGACAAGACACGCGTCGCGGTAACTCTCATGGGGGAGACCCAAACATACGGAAACATGTATGGAAACGGCTCCCAAGTCAATGGGAATATCCCCTACTACGGCGACTCGCTCGCGCCCAACCCCTATTCCTATTCCAACAATGGATACAATGCGTACGGAGTCGACTCCTACGGCGCGTACCAGAACGCGGAAAACAAACGCGTCTCAGTGAAGGCCACCAACAAGTGCGGCGTTGAATTGCTTCTCATCCCGGGTGTCAGCACGGTCGATGGACAATTGGAAGTGGATGGACTAAAAGTTGCCGCGGTGGACTCACAACTCAAACTCTCGAATGGGGAGCAGAAGCAAGTCGACTTCACTCTCACCAACCAACTCTACCGCGCCGGATACGCCCCGCAACTTAACCAATACGCTCTCACGTTCCGCGCCGCACAACTCACGGCCAGTATTCCATTAGACATCCAATTTTGGGACCGCTCACGCGCCCTCCAAACCCCCCAGACGGTTGAGCTCACCCTCATCAAGAGCGGCACTGCCAAGGCCACCGATCGCGTGATTGTTCCCATCACCAACATTGGCGCATCCCCCGTATACGATATCCGAGCCACCATTGAAGGAACGGAACCTGAAGGGGTGGATTTGAAACTAGAAAACAACCACCCGTACTCGCAGACGGTCAACAACGTCAATACGGCCTATGCGGGCGGATACTACCAAGGGGGATACTTCGATTCCTCCAATGCCCTCCAGCCCGGCCAGACGCAGCATCCCCCCCTCTCCATCATTGGTGAATCCCTCTCCGAGAAAGAAGGCGTGGAGCAACTTAATTTGCAAATCACCGGACGAGTGGGGAGTCAACGCACCCTGTTGAAGACGATTCCCATTTACGTGCGCACGGGACACACCTCTTGTCTCGAAATTCGCGCCTTCGACACGCCCGTCTCGTTTGTTTCCTCCGAGATTAGCGGCACCCTATCTAAACGTGTGACGATTTCCAACAAGTGCTTAGAGCCGGTGCGCATCACGCAGGTGAATCCCACCACCATCAACGGGAACGCCCTCTCCATCGTCTCTGCGGAAGGAACGGACACGCTAGAAAAGGACGAAGAGGCGGAATTCAACCTCTCCCTCACGAAAGGAAACGCCTACAAGGCAAACTTACCTTTCACCATTAAGGGACTCATGCTCCTCTCTAACAAGGGTGTAGAATCAAATCCCCTCACGCTTGAAATCGCATTAGGAGAAAACGAACTGGCCCGCGCCAACGTCACCAATCCAGTGCAGGTTCCCGTGTGTGAGGGTGGAACCATGGACGTCCGATTCCCCCTGCTCGCCACCAAGAACGAATGCTCTCAGGCCTATTGTGATGCGGAGCAGGCGAGCAACATGCTATCCAGCCTCATCGAGCAGCAGATTGCCAAGGTCAACCAGCAACTGCAAGCTAAAAAGAACGACGCCACGCAATTCAAGAATTGTGATTTGACCAAACAATACTGTACATTCGCCCAACTCGGAATCAAAAGCTCCACGATTGACTTGTATCTGCAGAACGACACCCTCACATCCAACATGCTCGCCTACGTGATGCGCGATGGAACATACCCTCGATTGAGCAGCATGCAATCCCAAGTCATGACCGAATTAGTCGGAGACAATGCCGATGATGCATTCGCGCAGCGATTGGGAACCGGGCTCGGAAACATGGTGTTCATTCCTCAAATCCAGGGGTGCGGAAAATACACTATTTCCATCCTTGGGAGTGTGGAGAATGTTGTTAACCAGCTCCAGCCGGACGGAATCAACATTGCCGTGAAACTCACGCAAAGCAAGCAGAAGACCGCGGAGTGCCAGGACAAGATATACAACGCGGCCAATTTCTTACCCAAAAACAGATCCCTCACCGCGCTCAACAGCCAGCAGACCTTGCTTGGACTAGTGGAATACGAGAAAGACCTTGAAACTCCCGCCCAAGTCCTCGCGGAAACCGTATTTGGCAGCAAGGACCGCGCCATTCAAAACACGGGAAGCAACCGAATGACCCTCCAATCCGGAGTATTGTCCGGCGCCATCGTGGAGTTGACGTTGGATCCCCAAACGTATGGAGATGGGCCCAAGAACATACTCACAACGATACAAGAAGTTGGAGGACAAATCCCCAATGAAGCCGCAGTAGAAGCAGGGAAAATAATTACTGCATTAGGAAGCTCCGCCAAAGTCGTGAACGGATGTATTACGAAGGATGAACAAACGTGGAGAATTTCCTCCGTCCCTAACATTGGAAAGTTCACCTTCCAAGGGTGCGCCTTGCCGGGAACCAAGGAAGGAGGACTCACATTACGCCCCAACCTCACCTGCTGTTTGCTCACGGCTCAATCCCCGGTTGCGAGCGACGTAACCTACACCTTAGACCCGAATGGAGTCGATCCTATCGTGGGAGTGAAGGGCATTGATTTGTATGAGAAGAAAGTGGTAGGAACCAACTCCACCCAGCTCGAGCCAGGGACTAAAATCTCGTACGGAAGCACGTATCCCTTAGTCTTCGACACGAAAAACCAAGTGTATCAAAAAGAATTAGTCATGTGCGCCACTTCGGATCCTCAAACCCAGCAGCAGGCCAACCGCACGAAAGTACAAACCAGCGCCACACGCACCTTGGATGGAATCAAGGCCGGTCCGTTGGAGTTTGAATTGCGCACCTGCTCCTTAGACGCCGATGACGCGTTGGCCAAATCCTACTCCAAAGGGAATGGTGTGTGGTATGCCACGGTTGATTGGGACGATCCCGTTTCCAGCAAGACACTGAAGCAAGTCATCCAAGAAATCTCCAGCGGAAAGAAAACCCCCGATGCATTCTTCGCGTATCAGGACCAAGGTATACTTGCGAGTGACAATCCGGTGTACCAAGAGAAGTTCAAGAAGAAACAGGAAGCTGCACTTATCTCCTATGCGATTGCCTGCGCCGCCGCATGCGGGGCATGCTACACCCCAGGAATCATCCTCTCGGCTGGAGCCGGCGTCACGGGTGCAGTTATTGATTGTGCATTGGGATGCGGAATCCCAGCCGGAGCTGGATACTTATCCGTGCGTGGAAGTACCATTGACCAAGCCGCAAACGACACTCCATTCGAAGGAACCGTGAACGTGGCCGGAGTCGTAGGGAATGCCGTCGAAGGAGCTTCCTCCACCATCGTTCCGGGCGGGCGTCCTGAAGACCAGCCGGCCGAAGTTGCCCTTGTTACAGGAGAAAGCATCGCGGCCGGAAAGGCTTTCCTGCGTGCCAAAGCCCAATATGGGAAGAATGTGGAAGAATTGAAGAAAACCCAAGCCGCTGCTGTAGAAAAGGCCAAAGAAGCTGCCAAACAAGTCAATGCGGCCGCCAACTCCGGAACTGCGGCCGTCCCAGTCAGTGAGGCAGCCCCTCCGTCTTTATCCTCACAAATCGGCAAATCCGATATATTCGGCGTGACAGGAGAACAAGTCACATTCTACAATGCACGGGATGCCCAGGCATGGGCGGACTCCGTGACGGCCGGAGGGGGGGCCGTGACGGTCAACGGAAAGATAGTCACTGTTCCCGGATTGCAGATGGCACAAAATGAGCAGATGTATGCGTTCGAAATCCCAATGGAACCTGGTGCAAACGGCCGAGTCACCACCTCTGAAATCAAGCAAGTGGCTGAGGCGGCTGAAGAAATTGGAGACGAAGCACTCGCCGAGGCCCGCGCCACTGCAGCATTGGCTCAACAAGAAGTCCAAGCGGCCCAATTAAGTCTCGATCAGGCCACTGCGACCCTGACGAATGCCACACAAACGCGGGACGCGGCACAAAAAGCCCTGGACACACTAAACATCCAACTTACCAACCTCGGATCCAACGCCGGGGACGCGCAAAAAATCCTCACGGATGCCAAGAACTCCTTGGATTCGGCGAACAAGGCGCTGTCCGATGCAGTGATTGAAGAGGCCATTGCACGAAACAACGTGGACTCCGTTGCTCAGCTGGCCGTGGCTGCTAATGAGAACCATGCTGCCGCATTGAAGATGCGCGACGCTTTTGCTGAGACCGTAAAACTATCACAAGATTCCATTGACGCCGCGAGAGGGACCATTCCCCAACTCCCCGGAAGCATCGACTTAACCGTGACTGGCGGTGGACGCGTGGATGCTTCCTCCTTTGAGGCCCTCCAACGGAACTATGCGACTCTTCGCCGAGATTGGAAAAATGCCGTGACGCTGGATAAAGCAAACTATGACAA
The DNA here is from genome assembly GCA_964557045.1 of uncultured archaeon. Classification (GTDB taxonomy): domain Archaea; phylum Iainarchaeota; class Iainarchaeia; order Iainarchaeales; family VGJJ01; genus VGJJ01. The sequence continues at coordinate 5,022 of CAZKYB010000035.1, read as the reverse complement.
ACTCAAAGACGCCACTGGAAGTGGATTTGTACGAGGGACCATCCGCGACGATGGCGCCGCCATATTCGTGCGAAATCCACGCAAGGCCACCCTGAATGGGCAATCTGATTTCCTATTCGACGTGTACCGCGCTGGAGAACCGGATGAATTAATCGGCACGTTCAACAAAGTCGATTTGACCACCCAATTTGATTTGGGCACCACGCTCGATAACTTTGTGGCTCTCACCGATGACACGGTCGCCCGATTCATCACCAATGCCGAGGCCCAACAGCAGCTCCTGAGTCGACAAATGGACGCCACGCTCAACGTGCTCGCGCGTGAGAAAGTTGGAAAGACCGGCGAGGCGTTGCGATTGATTGAGGATCAAGAGAACCTCTTCCGCGGACTCCGCGGGCAAGTCGACACGGAATTCTCTCGATTCATTTCGACGGTGCGCGAGAGGAAAGGATTCTTCGGAACCGATTCCCTGACCAACATCTATCGTCGATCCGCCGAGGCCCAAGGAAACCTCGTCGAATCCATGACCCGCATTACCTCCGCGGATCCGGCTGCAGTTGCCAAAGTTCAATCGCTCGAAACCCGACTCGGCGAACAACAGAAAGCCCTGGATGAATTACGCCTGCGCGCGAGCGAACTGGAAAGAAAAGCCCGTGATCTTGAACAAACGTCCATCCGCACACGCGACGAACTTCAGATTGCATCCGAGGCCAAAGATAAACTAGATACGGCCGCGAAACAATCCTTAACCTCTCTCGAGGCCGCCCAGAGGGACGCAGATACGGCCCTCAAGTCCGTGGATGATCTAGCTAAACAGTCCCCCGAGCTGGCCCAAAAATTAGGTGTGGCGCAAGGAGAACTCAAGGTTGCTTCGGATCAAGCCGCAGATGCCCAAAAATACGTCGAAGAGGCACGAAAGGCCAGTGAAGAAGCGCTCAAGGATTTGGACATCGAAAAGGTCCTCACGAATGAAGGATTAGAACAAATCGCCCCCGGATCCACACTCACTCCCCCCGCGACCCCTGTGTCGGCACCCACTCCCAATGCCCCTCCCGCGGAGGTTGCCAAAGGGAGCAAATGGAAGGGGGTCGCGAAAGAATTCGGAAAAGGAATTATCTGCGGAGGAATTGGAAACCTCGCCGGATTCTTCGCCTACCGATCCGACCTCAGCGAAGAAGTCGAGAACAAGATTTCCTTGAACGCCGGAAGCGGGAACGTGCTGGACCCCACCACGAGCAACTTGATTTTCCAGAAGGGACAAACCTACAAGTTCATCGTGGGACCCGGCGCAGGAAGCGGGAAGAGCAATACGGTGAGCATTGACATCGTGGACCCCACCACGCTCGTCCCTGCGACTGCATGGTTAGATGATTGCGGGCAGAAGTGACCGCTGGCGTGAATATTTCTTTCATATAACCCCAAGGTAGAAAAAGGGTGATTGGATGAGTGGGAGAATGCAATCCTTCCACATGAACGAGCGCGCCTTCACCCTCTATACGGCGTTGCTCTCATTTATCCTCATCCTCCTCGCGGCCTTGCTCGTGAACACCATGATCAATGCCGAGCGCATATCCAATGAGGTCGTGTTGGAAGTCGAAGCCCAATCCCGCATGCAAAGCTTCGCCGATCTCACGCGCGCGGATGCGCTGCAGGTGGTGAATTATGGAATACGCAATGCGATTGAAGAATACACGCAGAATCAGGGAAACGCGTACCCCTACTCTTCGCAGACCGCGGACTGGAAACAAGTCCAGAAAGACTTTTCCCAATTTTTCTTTGGCGGACCCAATGGAAGCGTGCTGGCGGGGAGAATCGCGGCTAATTTGAGCGTGATTGTTTCATCGAACCAGCGGCAAATTGGAGGATACACCATTCTCATTGAGGGTGGAAATGAATCCCAATTGAAAGGAGCCATTCAAGATGTTCTCCTACAAACATCCGCAAGTGGAGAAGAATTCCTCCAAGTGGTGGACTGTGATATTGCCAACGGCCCCGAGAAGTGCGTGGGATCATTCTACGTGAATTTGGACTTTTCAAAAATAGACGATGCCACGTATGAATCGCTTCCTTCCATTCACGTCAAGGATGCCACCACGGGACGAGAACTTGTGGAACCTGTCATCCCGCGCGGAAAATTCCGAATCTATGTCCCGTTGCGCGTGTTCCGCGCGCTGCGCTACGCCCACGACATCGCCAATGGAAGCGCGTCCGCGGGAGCCGGATTGGTGGGGGCGGGATTGCTGAATCAAACCTTTCATGATAATCTCGGAAAATTAGGCGTGGGGGTTTGCGATGGAGACATTGCTCCTGAAGTGCCGAATTGTGGATACCGTACCCAACCATTCACGACCGCCAACCCCACCGAATTAGGACCGGGCCCCATCGGCGCGAATGGTGGATTCCTCTGCCCCGCGGAACAAGCGGGTATTGCCACGATTGAGAATGCGTACCCCAAAAATGTGGAATTAAAATGCGACACTATCGCCCAACAACTCGGATTATGCGCCGAATTACCCATCCTCTATGATCCCGCTGACGCCGTATCGCGCGCCAATGCACTCAACAAAGTGGTGAAGAGCGTCATCAATAATTCCGTGACGGTGGACTTAGTTCTTCCTGAATCAACGGACTTCAAACTCCTCACGAATAGTCTATTGATTGAACCCAAAGTCACGAGCTTCGTGACCAAAAACATTTTGTACAAAGGAATTCCCGCGGCCGGATCCGTGGCACGATGCACCAAATTAGTGGAAACAAATGTCGTGCTGACGTTCCAAGAAACCAACCCGGACTACATTGTAGTCGACTCGCGTGCGCCGTTGGAATATGATGTGCGCATTGTGGACACATTTATCGCCAACGAAGCCGCGTCGGGGACGTGTGTGAGTTATTGTTTGCAGCCCGACATCACGCTTGGAGATGTCATCTTCGGACCTGAACTGTCAACAAGTGCCGCCTCGTGCCCCAAGACTGCGTGCGCACCCATTGAGAAATACAAGAAGAAGCTCTGCGGGAATGGAATCGTGGACACGGCGCAAGGAGAGCAGTGCGACACTGTGGCGACTCCATCTAGTGCCTGCACGAGCATCGATGCTACGGCGTATCTTTCTGGGAACGCCACGTGCAGTCCCACGTGTCAGTGGGATACGACTGCGTGCGTGAAGGCCAACATTTGTGGAAATGATGTGAGAGAGGGCGCGGAACAGTGTGATGGGCCCGACAACTTGGCGTGTGCGGCCCCCAACACGGCCTGCGGTCCTCCCACCTCCTCCAAACCCTGCCAGTGCGTCCAGCCTGGTCCATAATTGGGTTTGGAGACCTAATTTGCCATTCTCGCCCCAACATATAAAAAGGGGGAAACCGGGCTTTGAGTAGACGTGTGGGTTATGGGACTGAAAGAATTCTATCACGGAGCCGAGGACGCCTACTATGGGTTCCTCGACACGCTCGATCGGCACGGGATTCCCGTTTATTCCGTCGTGGATGCCATCGAGGCCCAGAATATTCCCTCGTTTCCCATCGCCGTATTCGCCCTTCTATTAGTCCTCGGGGGATTGTTCGCATTCATTGGACCTAGTCTCTCCGGCACCGGCACGTTGAGCGTGCTCATCCAGGATGAGACCCAAAACCCCATCGAAGGAATCACCGTTAAACTATCTGGAGAAAATCTCCCAACCAGCGCCACCAGCGGACGCATCACCGATTCATCGGGAAAGGTGGTATTCACCAATCTTCCTGTTGGGGGCGCCGTTCAAGTGTCCGCGCAGAGTGATGATTACACCATTAATGGAAAAGGCGTGGTCATCGACCAAGGAGACAACAGTACTTCCCTCGCCGCCCTGGCAAAAGTGGTTCAGCAATCCGTGACGTTGCAATTGTACAAACCTAATTCCACCGAATCCTATACGCAACCCTTGTCGTTATCATTCTCATGCTCCGCCAACGCGGGATTCACTCAAACTAGTACGGTCAACAATGGAGTGGTGTCATTTGACGTCCCTTCCGACTGCGGCGCGCTCAGCGCAGCGTCAAACGATCCAACGGTCACGTTACAAAACACCATCATCGATTTGGACGACTACAACCCTGTGTTGTACGTGAACGCCCAACAAACTGGAAATGGTGTGTTGCGCGTATCCCTCATCGATGAAATTGGAAACCCCATCAGCGGAGTCGTGGTCGCACTCAAGAGTAAGTTTGGGGATCAGCTCGCCCAAAAGTTCACGGAGAGCGGACTCGCTGAATTCACCGGACTCGTCCCCGATACGTATGCGGTGTTCATCCCGAGTGACGGAACACACGCCGAATTAGACTCCGGCCCCTTTGAGGTTGACGACGGAACACCCGTCAACAAAACCTACACGCTGCAAAATGCCTCCGTGGGGGAAGTTCGCGTCCAAGTCGTGGATGAATCATCGTTGTCCCCGATTGCAAGTGCCAAAGTTACTTTGTTCAAAGGAAACCAACTCATCTCCACTAAAACCAGCAACGAAGGCGGACAGGTCACCTTTTCTGTTTCCTCCTCCAATAACCTCACCATTTCCATCGATCACGCTGCCTACTTGATCAAGAGCGGCGTACCCATCTCTGTTTCAAGCGCGGGATATACGCAAATCGGAATGACGAAGGCCACGCCGCAGAACAGTCAGATTGTCACCGTGAAAGTGATTGATGAACTCGGACAACCGGTGGAAAACGCGTACGTCGCACTCAAGAAGTCTCCCTCCGGCGCGAGCGTGGGACCCAATAAGATCACCGGGAGCAGCGGCACAGTGGTGTTCATTTCGTTAGAAGAAGGAACGTATTTCGCCTCCGCCTACAAGCCCGGATTCTCGGACCAATTGCGATCCGATGTGTTCACGGTCAAGGCCCGAGAAAACATTGAAACCACCGTCAAGCTCATACTCGGAACCGGAACGGTTGCCCTAACGATTCGTGGATCGGATGGACAACCGCTTGCAGGTGCCACCGTGCAGCCCATTGATGGAATAACCCACGAAGCGTTTGGCACCGACTTCACCT
>CAZKYB010000034.1:0-10463 GCA_964557045.1 uncultured archaeon | reverse complement strand
CCCCTCATCCTAGGATGGACGGCTTGGACTCACATCGTTATTCGTTTTATTGAGTGATTCAAACACCGCTCAGCACGTCCAAAATTTCCTTCGCGTGCCCTTCGGGAGAGACCTTGGGAAAGGCCTTCAAAATGGTCCCATCCTCATCAATCACAAACGTTGAGCGGACAATCCCCATGAATTTCTTTCCATACAGGGACTTCTCGGCCCAGGCTCCATATTTCTCAATCACCTTATGGTCGGGATCCGAGAGAAGGGTGAAATTCAGGTCGTACTTCTTTACGAACTTTTGATGCGAGGCTTCATCATCCTTGCTCACGCCCAACACCACCGCCCCCTTTTTGGTGAATTGCGCTTTGGTGTCGCGGAACTCACACGCTTCAACGGTACATCCCGGCGTGTCGTCGCGGGGGTAGAAATACAATACGACTTTCTTTCCCTTGAAGTCACTCAGTTTGACTTCCTTTCCATTCGTATCTTTCAACGTGAAACTAGGGGCTTTGGTTCCTTCTTTGGGCATCACAGACATATCAACGACCTCGTGCGAAAAAATGATTTAATGAAAAAAATTGAATGGGAAGAGTTCTCTTACGAGAAGCTCTTTCCGCAGCCGCATCCACCCGAGACATTCGGGTTGTTGACGGCAAATCCGGCTCCTTGTAACGATTCAACAAAGTCAATCGTGCTTCCTTGGAGCATGGGCTCGGACATCTTGTCGATGTATACTTTCACGCCGTGCTGTTCCAACTTAATATCGGAACTTAATGGGGCTGATTCGAATGTGAGCGAGTACGTAAATCCTGAGCATCCGCCGGGCAACACCGCGATGCGTAATCCTTGGTCCATTTTTCCTTCTTTCATCATGTATTCTTTGACTTTTTCCGCGGCGCGTTCCGTGAGTGAAATTAATTGTCCAGAATGGTGTTTCATTTCCATCTTTCCAACCGTAGCATTTCCAGTCGTATTGCAAGCGTCGTTCATCGTGGGGTTCCCCTCTATACTTCATTGGCTGGGGCGATTTTATAAGGGAAATCCAAAAAGGGGTGCGATTATCAGTCGGGTAGCGAAAAAAGGTTGAAATAAAAAAAATAGAGAAAAAAGAGTGGGCGTTTTTTAGGCGCCCGACTAAATGGTCATTAGTTCTTCTTGTTCGACAAGTTGTTCTTCTTGACGTATTCCCAAATCTTCTTCGTCATTTCCGAAGGGGCAATGGGCTTGCTTCCCATGATCTTTTCAATCGAGTCCGATCGTCCTGCGAATGAGATACTGTATCCACCGAATGCTGCTTTTGCTGGCATAGATTCCTCAACTCCCTTGCGCGAAGCGCAATTGATTAGGGGTAGGGAATTCCCGAAGCCTTTTTAATGGTCCCTCATCCTAGAGGCGTTTTTTACCTCTAGGGAGGCGCCGCCTCGCAATTATGTCGTGGAATTTTTTCCCCTTTTGTTCATAGGAATGAATCAGCAAAACCTCTCGGGGGGTGAACGCCATCATGAATGGACGAAGATTCAGGAGCTCCAGTAATGGATCCAAATTGGCTTTTTTTGGATTCCGTGCAAGGGTTAAATGAGGCGTGTACGCGGAATAGGTTTCCCTGACTGGCGCGATTCTTCGCCCTTCTTCCTTGAGGGTGTGCAATAGTTGTGTTGGATCCTCGACGCGTAAATACAACACTTCTTTACCAAACATCCCCACGTGGGGCTTTCCACCCAGGGTGATTTCGGCTTGTGAGGGGAGACGACTCCTCTGGAATGCACGCTTGATTTCGGCCAAACTTTTCTCGGTCACTTCCCCAATGAAGTGGGTGGTGATGTGCATGTGTTGCGCGCGCTGCATGCGCAGGGGAAGTCCGGTTCTTTTCACGTGGGAGTGGACCTTGCTCGCGATTCGTTTTCGAAGGTGGGCCGGAGGACGCACTCCAAAATAGATCTTCACGGCTCATTTTGGTTGTTCAAAAATAAAAGGATTCATTGGTCCCAATGCATGAACATTGTTCGTTTTCCCGGCCTCTTTTTTAAGGATTGGGCGCTTCTTCCTGGTATGTCCGCGGACCTTGCCTCTTTCCTTGAACACCACGCCCTCACCCTCGGAGATCGGGTCCGTGTGAATTGGAAAGCCACGCTGTTGGAAGGGATTATTCTCCCGCAACCCACGCATGGGAATGTATTGGTATTGAAACTGGACAGTGGATACAACACCGGTCTCGCGCTTGGAAACATTTCATCGATTGCAAAGATTCAACACGTTTCCGTTCCAAAGTCCCACATGACTCAAGGGGAACATCCCCCTCATTCCTCCGACAAGCCGGGATTCTCCGTGGTGGGAGTGGGGGGAACCATCGTGAGTAAGGTGGATTATGAGAAAGGAGGCGTTATTGCCAAACTTTCCCCGGAAGAACTGACGCGCATGGTTCCGGAAATAGGTTCCTTGGCTCAAATTCGAAGAATAATTTCCCCTTTCACCAAAATGAGTGAGGACATGGTCCCTCAGGATTGGATTGAGATGGCCAAAGTGTGCCATGAGGAATTAAACAAACCGGATGTGGAAGGAATTATCCTCACGCATGGCACGGACACCCTACACTATACGGCCGCCGCCCTCTCGTTCATGCTTCCGGACTTGAAGAAGCCGGTAGTGTTGGTGGGCTCTCAACGTTCAAGCGACCGAGGAAGCTCCGATGCGAGCATGAATCTTATTTGCGCGGCCCACGCGGCCATCTCCGGTATGGCGGAGGTGGGAATTTGCATGCATGGGAGCACGTCCGATGATTATTGTTTATTCAATCGCGGGACGGCCGTGCGGAAAATGCACACCACGCGGAGGGATGCCTTTCGACCCATCAACCGATTGCCGATAGCCAAGATTACCACGGATGGGTTCGTGGAAAAGCTCAGCGAACACCGCCCGCGAACAAACGGAATCACGGGATTGGATGCGGTGTTCAATGAGAACGTGGCCCTCATCAAGGTGTACCCGGGTATCTCCCCAGAGGTATTTGATTTTTACGTGAGCAAGGGATGTAAGGGATTCGTCATTGAGGCAACGGGATTGGGTCATGTTCACACGACACGAATTATCCCCGCCATCCAGCGCATCACCCAGAGGGGAATTCCCGTTTTCATTACGGCGCAAACCATCTATGGGAGAGTCAATCTGAACGTGTACACCAATCTTCGTCTTCTCCAGGACGCAGGAGCCGTGGGCTTGGAGGACATGACGGCTGAGACGGCCTATGTGAAATTGGGGTGGGTCCTCGCCCATACATTGGATAGGGAAAAGAGCAAAGAAATGATGCTCACTAATTACGCCGGAGAAATCTCCCCTGCATCGCGCACCGATGTCTTTTTGAATTAGGTTTTTAATGGGGGAAATGGTGGAATGCCTCATGGTTGACATTCCCAACACCCCCATTCTCTATTCCTGGGAAACACTCCCCTGGACGGACATGCTCCAATGGTTTACATACGCAGTTGGGCTGTTCATTTATGTTTGGTTGATTTGGCACTTCTATCGTTTCGTTGCGCGGAGGGATATTTTCGGCAAGCACCTTTCCATTCATCATCCGGGCATCACGGGATTCTTGGAGGATTTTCTCATGGGCATGTTTCGCATTGGAAAATATGGAATTCTTTTTCCGTTTGTTTCATTCATGTGGTTTGGGGGATTCGTGGCCTTGTTGTTCGTTGTGGCCCAAAATCAAACTATTGAACAAATTGCCCTGATTGCTATTGGATTGGTAGGCGCTGCGCGCATGCTTGCCTATTACAAGGAAGAAATGTCGCAAGAATTGTCTAAGACGATTCCGATTGTTATTCTTGGAGTCGCACTGACCCAACCGGATTTTTTCCAGTTGAACTCGATTGTTTCACGGGTGGAGTTGCTTCCGGCGTTGGGTGCCACGCTCTTCCCATTCATTCTTTACCTTTCCGGTCTCGAGCTCTTCTTACGTGTGGCATTATGGATTAAACAAGTGGGCGTGGGAGATGGGCCCCCTAAGTCCGAGTAATTTATCCGAATGTGAACGTGTAGAGATTGAATCCCTTCCCTTCAATGGTAAGCGTGAGCGTGTGAGAGTCATACGTGGTTCCTTCCACCACCGTGTAGAGGGTTTCTTCCTCAATGGACAGCTGGGTGGTAGGACCTCCGTCCAGTGACAGTTCTAATTTTGCCGGCCCAGAGGCAACGATATTAACTTGCTTGGCGGTGAAGGGGAGGATTACTGTCCCGGTTTCTCCGTTCAACTCCATGGACTCAGGATGATTGATCCATTCTCCTTCCAATGCAACCAGGTTGGAAGTGAGGGTGTTTGGGAGGGAATAGTGGATAGTCTGGTCGGGTTGAAACCCCTCGCTATTGGCTAAGGGGGCGCGGGCAAACTCGTATCCTAAGTACAATTCTGGAGTTCCAATCTTCTGGAATTCAGTCGCACCTAGGTTTTCTTTCACGTCATCCGAGATGATTTCTGTCAACCCCATGGTTTGGTCGCGCTCGGCCAGGAGGAGTTGAATTTCTTTTTCGGTTTCCTCATAGGATCCTTCTCCAATGTGGTCGTATCGGATATGTCCTTTTGAATCTATCAAGTATTTGCGGGGCCAATACCTGTTTTGGTACGCCCTCCAGGTTTGGTAGTCATTGTCCATTACGACCGGGTATTGAATTCCTTCCTTCAGGACAGCCGCCTGGACGTTTTCGAATTTTTTCTCAAAGTCGAACTCGGGGGTATGGACCCCCACGATTTCCAATCCCTGCGGGTGGTATTTTTCATACCACGCATTCAGGTAGGGCTGGGTCCGAATGCAGTTGATGCAGGAGTACGTCCAAAAGTCCACGATGACGACCTTCCCCTTCAAGGAGGCAAGAGTGAAGTCATCGTCAGCGTTGATGTATCCCTTGATTCCAACCAGTTCGGGCGCGAGTGGAAAGGGAGAGGAATTGTCATCCAACACGTTAGCAATCTCTTGTGAGAGAGGAGGATTGCTCGATGGCGGCCCTATGAGGACGTTCAGGCCAAACAATACGAGGGCAATCACGAGAATTACTCCCGCGATCGAAAGAGGAGACTGCAGTTCCATGCAGGATGGTCTTTTCGACCGTATTAAAGGGTTTTCCCAAATGAATAGGTGGTATGATAGAGATTCGTCCCTTTTCCAAAATGTATCAGGCGAAAATAGACTGGTTGGATACGCGCCATCACTTCTCATTCTCTGATTATTATGATGAATCCCGCATGAATTGGGCCACATTGAGAGTATTCAATGATGATCGTATCGCCCCTGAATCGGGATTTCCCCCGCACCGGCATGATCACATGGAAATCGTAACCTACATCCTGGAAGGAGAATTGACCCACCGCGATAGTTTAGGAAATGTGGGAGTATTGAGGCCCGGCATCGTCCAGCGTATGAGCGCGGGAAATGGAATCATGCACGCAGAATTCAATGCGTCCGAGAAACCACTGCATTTGTTTCAAATGTGGATTTTTCCAGAAAATAGAAACATTGAGGCCTCCTGGGAGGAGAAAAAAATCGAGCTTGAACGAGAAAAGAATAAATGGATTCGATTGGTGGCTCCCGATCCGAAAAAGGGAGAATTGCGCATCCACCAAAAGGCCGCATTCTATGTGGCGAAGGTGGATACGAAAAAAACCCTCTCGTTCAAACCATCCTACTCCCATCAATACATGGTGGTGGCCGAAGGAAAAGGATTGTTGAATGGAAAAACGATTAGAGAAGGGGACGCAGTGGCTATTCACCGCGAAGAGGAACTAGTCCTCGCTCCCCAAGAGCCCATGCATGTGGTGATGTGGGACCTTGCGGACGAATCATAGTCCGAGTAGTCGAAGGAACGCTTGGATTAGCACGAATATTGGGTTGAGGGCGGATAGGAAGAATAATATGGCTGAATCGGGAATTGGAAGACTACAGAAAGGGGCGCACACGCCTCCGCAATCTACCCCTATTTCACCTTCGTCCTTGATTCCATTCTGACACGTGTTGAGGGTGGTTTCGCAGCCCTCATCGACCTCAAGATCACAATCGTCATCCACTCCATTGCATAATTCTAATACCGGAACACACGCCAAGCTGCCTCCTGCATTCATGTTTCCAACCGAACCACTAGAAGCTCCACTTCCACCGCCACCGCCTCCACCGCCCCCTCCTCCGCCACCGCCGTTAGGTGTTCCGGTATCGTCAGGGGGGTTATCATTGGGAGGATTTGTCTCCCCCTCCGTGGGAGCCGTGATGCTGAATTCAAGCACGTACATGTTATTCGAAATATCCGTCTCGGTGACCATGGATGGAGAGCCTCCCCCCGAGTAGGTGTACATTCCCGGACCCACCACCACGAAGAGGCGGTAGTTTCCGATGCCCAGGCCATCGGGGGTGGGATCAACCAGATAGGAAGAGGTAGTCCCCGCGTCAGAGATAGAGGATGCTCCTTGCGTAAGAGACGTGAATGGGGGCACGGGATACGTGGAGCCAAAATTCATGGCTTTTCGTGCCACGAATGTCGTGTTGGTGAGGGGCGCATCCAAGTACGCAGCCTGGATGATCTCTCCATACGTGGATGTCCCGACGCACAGTTGACTCTTCAAAGGGTCGGGGTCATCCTTTCGGCACACGGTCGAGAAGACAATGGATTTGAGGTTGGTGTACCCGCTGGCGGTGCTTTGAAGTTTAGCGAGCGTCGTTTGGAGGGTCTTGCTCTCATTCGTCGAGAGGGTGGTGAACACACTCCCCGGCATGGCGGAACCCGAAAGGACATCCGGTTGTGGAGCGGTGCCGCCTCCCCCCAGGGTAGCGCTGGCCGTGTTGGAATACCCAGAGTTTCCTCCATTATTAGAGGCGAATACCCGGTAATAGTAAGTGCCGGTTCCCAATTCCACATCGGAATATGCGGTGGTGTTGGGGGGTAAGGGGTTTCCAATCGTCGAGAAGGTAAAATTATCCGTGCTGCGCTGCACGTGATAATTGTTCTCGTTCGTCGCGTTGTCGGTCCAGGATAGATTGATGGTGGTCCCGGATCCACTGGCTGTGAGGGTCGTAGGATCGGAGGGGGCAGGAAGGTACACCAACAAGAACACGGGTTCCGTGGTGATCTGTCCATCCGGATTTTTCACCGAAACGGCATGGGAACCGGCTCCGAGGATTGTGAGTTGGGAGATGGACAACGTGGCCGTGAGCTGGGTCGTCGCGCCCTGCCAGACGGTTGGAAGGTTAATCAGACTGCCCACATTGAGTACGGCCCCGTTTTGGAAATTACTCCCGTTTAGAGAGAGGGGGGCCGCGGCGTTCGTGGGGATGTTATTGGGAACCACCCCATTGAGATGCGGAATGGTCGTGACGCCGGCCGCGCACTGGCACCCGTTCACATACGAAACAAAGGGGGACACGCACAGGTTCTGGGCACAGGTGTTGATTCCTAAATTTCCGTTATAGGTTTTGGTATCGCACACCTCGGTTCCGTTTAACGATAGGTTTCCGCAGTAGGATTTTCCATTGCACGCGTTGATGAATGAAGTATCTCCGCAGTCCGGGTCATTGCAGTCGATCAGACCGTCGCAGTCATTGTCCTTGTTGTCCGAACAGGCGAGCATTTCGGATTTCATCGCATTGACAGCAGGGTCGTTGTCGGCGCAATCATTGGCCAGTGCGGTGTATCCATCCCCATCATTGTCCGAAAAGGTGGTGGGGGGCTCATCCGCGTTGGGCAGCCCGGTGAAATTGTGTAGGCCGCATAATTCGTTGTCGGTTATCTGGGGCAGATTGACCCCAAAATCCGACCATTCGTTTTGTCCGGGAGAATTAATGTTTCCCGTGATGCGGGGTTTCTTGACCCAGGTGATGTCAAAAATATCCTTGAATTCCCCCGCATATTGTGCGGCATTGGCCCAATTGTTTTCTTTGGCTAGTTGGGTGGCATTGCACAATCCCTGGTAGATTTGATGATCGACCGAATAGTTGTATTGCGTGTAGGACTTCATGTCCGATAGAGGAACCGGGGTATTCGTTCCCTGATAGACTCCGGGACCAATGACGATTGTGTTGTACGTCCCAATCCCCCCGGTCCCTTCGTGGATTTGAATACTGTTGCCGGGTCCGCCCATGATCCCATTCTGCACCTCATCATATCGTTTGGTGGCAAACTCGTAGACAAAATAGAGGTGGTTCTCTATCATCTGTCGGACCTTCGCCTTGACCGTGCTGCTGGTGAGCACATCCCGATACACCGCGGTGAGGCCGTGGAGAATTTGGGCTTCCTCGAAAAGTTGGATGCGGCAAAAATTTTGCCCATTCATGAAGAAGTCCCCGGGGCAGGCAGGGGTGTATTTGCTGAAGTACTTCACAGGAAGATATTCACCCGTGGCCGGATTGATCTCGCTGGGGGAAGACTTATCCTGCTGCGCATCGATGATGGTGATGATGTTCTCCGCGAGCGTGCGATAGAACGAATCCTTGGAGACCTGGTAGTACCTTCCGATGTTCAGGAGGCTTCTCCCCTTATCACGCGTGGGGTGCGCAATGTATCCGCCTGGACCATTTGCGTGGAGGAAGGTGTAATGGTACACGCTTGAGACTTTGTTGGCTTGATTCTTGAGCAAATGGAGGGCGGCATAATCACCGCGGAGGAGGTAGCGGTAATATTCAATTCCCAGCGACAGGTGAGCCCCATCCCGCGCGCTCCATCCATGCCAGACGGGGCGATAAGTGTAGTTGTAGGACTGCCACCCATTCCCTTCCGCATCCTTCTTGTACTCGGCATCGGCATTTACGTTCCAGGAGCAGAAGCCCAGTGCATCGTAGGAACTATAGACGGGTATTTGGCACCCGAGTTGAAAGGAGGAATAACTGATATTCTCAAAGTCCGGTTCGCGATACGCAGAAAGGAGTGTTCCCGGGTGATCCTTGGGATGAAATCCAATTGCTTGTCCCACGACCTGGGCGGTGCCGTACAAATAGGTTCGGAGCCCCGCTAAATATTCCGAGCGGCACCCGGATTGGCAGGAGAGGAGATAATGGATGATGGGGGTGGGTTCCTGTCGGTAATTGGGCATCCAGCCAGTGGTTCCCAGGTCCTTTCCGAGATAATTATAGAGCCCCCATCGATACCCATATCCGGGATTCAAGGCCTGGGCTTGGTACTGATTGTAAATCTTCACCGCATCCGCCTTGAAGTCAAAATTGGGCGTGATGCTGTTGGGATTCACCAAGTCCGAAAATAGGTAGCCCCCCGTCTTGTTCCATCGTTCCAAGGATTGCCCTGCGTGGATGAATTGGTTCTCTTCATAATAGTCATAGGATAAAGGAGTGCCAAAATAAACCACTCCTCGCGTCAACAAACTCTGCCCCGCCCCCATAAAGTTGGATTGCTGTGGAACCGTCGAGAGGGAGGGACCATCATTGTAGGCCCCGCTGATCGTATTCTGCGCGTCCGTGGGAAGGACCCAGTATCGTGTTTGGGTTCCCGAAACGACCTCTTCCACGGAAGGATTCATGGCCCCAGCATCGGTGATGTAGAGGGAATGGTTCTGTCCCGGCGTGTTCACCTCAAACCAGATGGAATCGAAAAATACACCGCCGTTTTGTCCGGTTCCATACTTGGGACTGACGCCCTGGGACCCCACCACGGAGTCCTCCGCGAGATTTCCGAAGTTGGTGATGAACACATCCAGTTTAGCATGGGGTTTGCCCGTGACCACAGTCACGTACACCGTGGTGCTGAAAAAATACGGGAGGCAGTTCCCGCTCGGATGTGTGGTGAGAGAGTTACATCCAGTAACAGGTCGAAGATTTTTTTCGAGCTTGTATACTTTCACGAGGGGGCCATCTTCCGCTAAAGAGACAAATGTTGAATCATCCGTATCAAAGGTCGCCTCATAGAGACCGCCCTTGATGTCCTTCGCATACACTTTCAATTGCCCCTGCGTCAAAAAATTCTGAACACCGGTCCCGAATGAAAAGCTTCCAGCGTTGGATCCAGTGGTAATAGGGAGCGTGATTTCTTGCCCCCCATTCATACTCACCAACACCCGCGCGAGGGCCGTGCGGACATTCCCGCTGGCGTGGTATGAAGTTGGAGTCGTCTGGGTGAGGAGTCCTCCAAGTTTGACGCTTGAAATCGTCGAAGTTGTTTTCCCTTCCGCATCCGAGAAGGAAATGGGAATGGTCACCAGGTCGTTGGATAGAGAACCCGATCCCTCATTCTTGATGTAGACCTCCGTCTCACTGAGTGTTGCGGCATGAACCGAAAGAGAGAGGCAGAGGAACGTGAAGAGAACAAGGATGGCCCATTCACGCTTGTGCGCCATGAACCCAAGAAGACGAATTCCCCTTTATATGGTGAAGGGGGAGACTAGAGCCCTAGAATTCGCAAAAAGGCCTGAATCAGCAACACCAGGGGGTTGAGCGCCGCAAAGAACAGCAACGAAGACGAGTCCGGAATCGAAAGGCTGCAAAACGACG
>CAZKYB010000033.1:9704-10474 GCA_964557045.1 uncultured archaeon | reverse complement strand
AACTGTCGGTCCTGGAGGCGGCGCTCCATCAGTACCAGCGCGTCCACGAAACCGAGCGGGATGACCCGGGTGTTGACGTCCGACGCTGGAATCGCACCGAAGCGAGCCACGAGAAACGAGAACAATTCCTCGAAGGAAGCCTCCAGGACGCATATGCAAATATCGAACGATTGCAAAACGCCCTCAACGCACTCGGATCCAACAAAATTCATACCAAGCGCGTCGCAGAATTGAATGAGCGCCTACGAGGAATTACGAACCGAATTACCATCCTCGAAGGAATTCGAAGTCAATTGAGAGAGGAACGCGCACGCGAGAAAGTACAACTGAATGAGAATTGGCGAAAAGAAATTGAGACCCGTCGAGCAGCTGAAAATAGAGCTACCAAAAACGTATGGGCATTCGGAGAAAGAGAATTCCTGCGAGAAAAAGAAATGAAGGGAAGACAACAAGAAGGGGAATTTCTCGAACGACTTGGAGGAAAACCCATTGCTTCAACGCCTCGACGAGCAGAACCCATTCATGAAACACCCCGCGTAGACGTGGACCAGCGCCACCGCATCGCCGACCTGCCCAAACAATGGTATTCCAAGACCGCATGGAGACGATTCCGGAAACGATTCTATCCCCTCCATGAACACGACGCACGCCAGTATGCTGTCGAGGACCACAACAACCGCGTCAATGGACAGAAAAGCCCCAGCGCGTGGACTCGATTCTGGGAACGACGACGAAGGAATTGGCGCGTGCGAAGGAAATAATCACGGCCA
>CAZKYB010000033.1:0-9694 GCA_964557045.1 uncultured archaeon | reverse complement strand
GATTGAAATTCGTCTTCAATAGGTTCTGCAATGGCAGAAACAAGGGGTGCGGGAGATTATTCCACTCGACCCAACGCCACTCCTTGCATTTATTGGGCTCCATTATTTTCAGTTCCCCTGAATCATACTCCGCGACCATGAATAGGGTGATATAGTGGAGGTTATTTTCCACAAACACATCATTCGTGTAAGGTCCTGCGCGGATATTTTTGATTTTGAGATTCGTCTCCTCGAACACTTCCCGACGTGCACACGACGCAACATCTTCCCCAAAGTCCAACTTTCCACCGGGAGGCGCCCACGTGTTTCCACCATGAGCACCCATGCGATGACCCATGAGGATTTTTCCATCCTTCCGAATGAACACCGCCACCCCCACCTTCGGAACCGGAACATTTCCCTCCGACGCACTCATTTCAACTCACTCTCGGGAAAATTCACCGTGATGACTTTCGTTCGCCCTCGACCAGAAGTGTCGGTGGACGTCGCAATTGCACGCTTCTTCTCTAACTCCACCAACAATTCACGCACGCGACGATCACTTAACCCTACTCCGCTCGCGGCGAGGCGCGAATACAATTCTCCAGAAGGAACATTCTTCCCGCCTAAGGCAAACAGCGTCTTAATCACGTGCTTGTGGGAATCCGAAAGGAACGGAACGGCCTTCAACACCGCACTTGTTTCCGTATCCTCGAATGCCGCTCGCGCGTGATCGGGCGAAATCTCTTTTGCGTTCTCCTTTTCCGCATTTCGAGCGGCCTTGCGAAGAGTTTCAATCGCTACACGCGCATCCCCATTACGCTTTGAGGCGTGCGCGGCAATCAATCCCATCACGTCCAGAGAGATAACATCGGAGTGCAATGCGGTAGAGGCACGCTCCTTCAGGATATCCTTCAACTGCATCGGAGAATAGGGCGCGAACTCAATCGACTCATGGGAGAATGAACTCCTCACACGGGCATCCAACCGAGAAGGAATAGTGGGATCGTTGGAGATCAAAATAATGGGAACCTGCATCCGGCCGTGCTCGGGAATGCGAAGCAAATCATACAACAGTTCATTCCCATCATGATCCAACAGCTGATCAAACTCGTCAAACACTAAAACAGGAACAAACTTGGCGAACTTCAACCCCTCCAACACTTTCGCATACAACTCATTCGTGCTCATTCCTCGCGCGGGAACGGGACGCTCAACGATTCGTGTGAGCTCGGCCAGCACCGATTGACGAGTGTTGAAACCAAAACAATTCATGAAGACGGGCTTCACACGACCGGAGAATTCCTTCAACTGCTCCATCACATACTTGGATGTGACCGTTTTCCCCGTGCCAGGAGGACCGTGAATGAACAGATTCGTGGCCTTCCCCCCCTCCGCCAAGGGCTTGAGGGCGTACACGAGGGAATTGATTTGGCTCTCCCGATGAGGAAGGATCTCCGGAAGGAACTCGGGAGACAAAACCCGCTCGTCCTTGAAGATGGCATTCTCCCTCGTTGAGCGTGCAAATACATTCTCCCGCGACATGCAACCAAAACACCGCCATTGGTTAAAAGGAAGCCCTTTTTCACGGCGGAGAGGGGGGAGTCTCCGGGAGTATATATACCGCCCGAACCCATGAAGATGTATCTCCCAAGGAGGGATTAAACCATGAGCCTTTCAAATTGGATGGAAAACCGAAAATTGATCCTACTGAATGAGAAGAGGGAAAACCTATTCGCCCGCCTTCCGTATGCCCCTAACTTCCACTTAGCGAGAGCCAATCTCTACGATGTGCTCACCCGCATTGAGATTCAGAAGCGTGGACAACCCCCCGTGGCGGCTGCCATGGAAATGGGAATCCCCATGCTCGCCTAACACTTCCATTCGAAGGGGGAGCGCCCGGCTCGCGCTCCCTTCTTCACCCCTTCCTTTTACTCTCGCCCAAAAATTTTCCCTACATTTAATTCCCTTTCCAAAAATACCTAGCGCATGAGAGGATTTGCTTCACTTCTATTTTTGCTCGCACTCTCTACTTTACTTTTTACCATCCAACAAGCCCACCCCTACACTTCCACTATTCATCCCGCATTTGATTCGCTTTTTCTGCGCCGAACCGAAATGGAAAATGGAATTGATGAGCTTATTCGTGAGGAGTTGTATGCCGGATTACTACTCAAGCATCCGCCCAACATCATCAAGAGCAAAATCAACCAACGCATCACTAATTATTTGCAGGATTTTCCCGCACGGCATGGAGAACCCATCGACTATTCATCGGGAATAGGACCCCTCACCTACACCAACTACCATTCCCTCCTCCTAACTCCCCTCGTTCCGCTCCAATCTACATGGGTGGATGCCCATTCTCATGTTCTAGTTCTCCCCATCACTGAAAACGTGGAATATGGAGAATACACCTACACGGGAGGAGTAAATGGAACGGGCGTGCTGGTGAATATCCTCACGAATGGAAACCACCAAACCCTATTTGCCATCCCCCCTGGATACCGAGTGTGCGCGACTACCCTTGTAAAGGAATGGCCCTGCCCCCCACAAGGAGGAAATTGAATGCAATCATATGAGTTCATCCTCGTGTTTTCACTCCTCTTGAGTAGTGCGACTATTCTCATGCAACCCATCTGGGAACACGAAAACAAGTGGAACACTCGACACGAGGAATGGGAAAAAGAAACACACACAGCGGAATGCGAAACCTCCAACACCCTCGCGGAAGTACGAACCATCGTGTGGAAAAATACTTGCGAAGGAACCGAAACCCTCGCAGGGTGGGATGCAAATCACTATGCGTAGGGGATACATCTTCACCCTCGAGGCCATGGGGGTCTTTGTCGCGTGGATGATCTTGTTATTTTTAACCTGGCAGCACGCCGGGCACACCATGAATACGATTACGGAACAACAAGAAATACACGAACGAGAACGACTTGCACTTGAAACCCTAGACATACTGATCCAACACCACTCCATCAATCCGTGGGAGGGATGCGCCATGTTTTCAGGAGAGAAAAAGAGAGAAACACCCTATCGAGTGGAAAAGAAATGCCTCGAAAAACTCAATGCTCAACCGCTACCTGAAGGAATCGCGCAACTTACACTCCACACCCCCACTGGATCCCAATTGTTGGCCGGAAACGAGACGCAGGGAGAATGCGTCATCATTCGGCGTCCATTCCTCCTTGACGGAACCATCCCCTCCGCACTAGAGGTGAGCGTGTGTGAATAAGGGATTCATGTGGACCCTCGAACTGGCAATGGGACTTCTCCTACTTTCCAGCACATGGACCATGGGAGGAGACACTACCCATTCCACGAGCCGGATGGATGACACAATGTGTGTGGATTTGGCCATTCTCTATACGAATGGAGCAAGTGTCCAAGAATTTGTGCAACTATACTATGCGGGGTGGGACCTTGCAGGGCAAAACACCCCATTCGAAAAGGGAGAAGGAGTCACATGCCACGCAGAGAGAATAGAAAATGGGATTCTCAAACCTATTTTCATCCGGATTCGATAAGAATAGAT
This sequence comes from uncultured archaeon, assembly GCA_964557045.1. GTDB lineage: Archaea > Iainarchaeota > Iainarchaeia > Iainarchaeales > VGJJ01 > VGJJ01. The sequence continues at coordinate 6,171 of CAZKYB010000033.1, read as the reverse complement.
GCTGATTCGCGAGAAACAATAATTTCACCCGAATCAATGGACCATTCTCCAAGGAATGGAAGAGGGGATTCAATTTCTATTATTAGAGAATCCGATAGCGCGGGGGGAGACCACGTGAGGGTGAGTACTTTCTCTTGAATTTCGATTTCCAAATTCTCCAATTTTGGAACACGAATTGAAAGGGAAGAGCCTTCCGAATAATGGGCCACGCGAGTAATGGTTTGCTCGAGTGAATGAGCAAATGAAAGGAAGTGTTCTTTGTCCAATTGGAGTTTCTGCGCTTCCAATGAATGGGCAAAGACGGGGAGGAATAATCCCAATACGGCCAGGAATCCCACCCACAAGAGGATGGACTCAAATGAAACCTGCCCACGCTCCACGTTAGTCAATCTTTTCAATCTCATCAAAGATATCCTTCGTCTTCTTCTCCAGCTTATCAATTCCCGTCTTTGAGGAGGATTGCAGCTGGGTGACTAGCAGCAACACCACCGCCACCACGGCGGCCATGACAATGATCAATTCGATGGAGATTTGGGCCCTTTGTTCCAACCTAAATGAGGTCATGTCGCAACCCTTGCCCAAAAAAGCCTTAAAACTAGGGAAAATTTTTCCCCGCGAAATCGGGCTTTTAACCCTGTTCGTCGTGTTTGTGGTTATGGAAAACAAGGAACTCACCGACCTTCTCATTTCGTGGATTACCCTCTCGGCGGCCTTCGCCTTCGTATTTGCCGACGGAGGATTGGATGTGGTGGGGTTTGCCGATGCTCTGGCGATTGCGGCCGTGGCCGTGGGCACAGGGTTTCTCCTCCATGAGCTAGCTCATAAGTACGTGGCCATCCACTTTGGGGCTAAAGCCGAATTTCGAGCGTGGAACATGGGATTATTGTTCGCATTGTTCGTGGCGGCCTTTTTCCGATTCATCTTTGCTGCGCCCGGAGCCGTGTACATTTATGGAAAGCACGTCACGGTGAGAGAGAATGGAATCATCTCCGTGGCTGGGCCTCTCATGAATATTCTCATTGGGGCGATTGGAGTGGTGCTTGCAGGGGTCTACGCAGGGACTCAAATTGGACACGTGGCTGCCATCGTGGGGAGCATTAACCTCTACTTGGCGATGTTCAACCTCCTTCCGTTCTTCATCTTGGACGGAGCGAAAGTGTTCGCATGGAACAAGGTCGTGTGGGGAATTCTATTCTTTCCCTTGGTGTTTTTCCTATTCATGATTTGAGTGAGATGATCACATGATTCAACATCCTGCCATCACAAAAGAGGATTATTCCGTTGACATGCGTACGATTCTTGCGAAGGAACGCACCCTCATGTCTCAACAACGGTTGCAATTGAACCTCATTGGGATTGGATTGGGATTATTCGCGACTGGATTCACACTCGTCAAATTACTCAACCAGGAGGACACGGTTATCCGCATGGTGGAAATCGCATTCATCCTCGGAGGTGCAGCCCTTTCAACGATTGCCACGCTCCAATACTACCATCTCGCTCGCGAGCTCAAAACATTCGAGGTGATGGAAACCGAATATGTCCATGCCTACCGCAGCCAAAAAGCTGGCGAAATATTTACTCAAACGAAGAAACACTAATTTTAGGTGACCCACGAGTTTTTCGTGTGGCCATCGCGCGACTTGCTTCCCTCGGGGGTGCGCGACTGCTTGTATTCCGCATAGGCCTCGGCGGCCTCTCGGGGAATGGACGCAGTGACCTTGGCTAAGACCGAGTCAAAGTGCTTCTTGGTAATAGGGGTGGGTTTCATTCCCGATTCCTGCAGGGCCAACAGGGCGGCTTCTCGCACGAGATTGTTCAAGTCGGCACCCGAGAATCCTTCCGTTCGTTTGGCTAAGTCGGTCAACGATATTCCCTTGACCAATGGAACGCCTCGCGTGTGAACTTTGAGGATGGCCTCGCGGGCTTTCTCGTCCGGAACCTTCACTTCAATCACCTTGTCAATTCTCCCCGGGCGCATCAAGCCGGGATCAATTAAGTCCGGACGATTCGTCGCGGCGATGAAGACAACATCCTTCAAACTCTCGGCGCCGTCTAGCTCCGTAAGCAACTGATTCACCACACGTTCTCCCACGCCCGAATCTCCTGTGTTGGATCCGCGCATGGAGGCAATGGCATCGATTTCGTCGAAGAATACTACCACGGGGGCCACCTGTCGAGCTTTCTTGAAGACCTGACGAATCCCTTTTTCGGATTCCCCCACCCACTTGGAAATAAGCTCGGGTCCTTTGATGGAGATGAAGTTGGCTTGAGACTCGGTTGCGATTGCCTTGGCTAGCAATGTCTTACCCGTTCCAGGGGGGCCATACAACATGATACCACGAGGAGGACGGATGCCCATTTCCGTGAATGCGGAGGGGTGTTTCAATGGCCATTCCACCGCTTGCTTGAGCTCGGCCTTGACTTCTTCCAACGCTCCAATGTCATCCCATTTAACGTTGGGAATTTCCACCATGACTTCACGCAGCGCAGAGGGTTGGATTTCTCTCAATGCATCCTCGAAGTCGCGCTTCTGGACTTCCATTTTTTCTAATACACTTTCGGGGATTTGTTCTTCTTGCAGGTTAATCTCCGGGAGGTAGCGGCGCAATGCTTTCATGGCCGATTCTTTCCCTAATGCGGTCAAGTCCGCTCCCACAAACCCATAGGTGATGCTGGCAAAGTGATCCAAGTCCACGGTTTGAGCGCCCTCTTTACACAAGGGCATTCCGCGCGTGTGGATTTGTAAAATTTCCAATCGACCGGCTTTGTCAGGGACTCCAATTTCAATTTCCCGGTCGAATCGACCCGGTCGACGCAACGCCTCATCTATTGAATTGACTCGGTTGGTGGCGGCAATTACAATTACATTTCCGCGAGCCTCCATTCCATCCATCAAGGATAATAGTTGGGCCACGACGCGACGTTCGACTTCCCCCACGACTTCTTCTCGTTTGGGGGCAATGGCGTCAATTTCGTCGATGAAAATAATACTCGGGGCATTCTCTTCGGCTTCCTTGAAGATTTGTCGCACGCGCTCTTCGGCTTCTCCCACGAATTTACTCATGATGCTTGGGGCGGAGACTGAGATGAAGTGAGCTTGGGTTTCATTCGCCACGGCTTTGGCCAACAAGGTCTTACCGGTTCCGGGGGGGCCGTGCAGCAACACTCCCTTCGGGGGTTCGATTCCCAATTTACGGAATAGTTCCGGGTGACGCATGGGAAGTTCGATCATCTCACGGACTTTCTGGACCTGATTACCTAACCCTCCCACGTCTTCGTAGGCGATGCGAGGAACTCCCTCTAATTCCCCTTTGATGGGCTCATCTTTCAATACGAATTGAGTGAAGTCCGTCACTTTGACGATGCCCCGAGGGTTGGTTTCCACCACACGATAAATAAAACCAGAACCGAAGACGGTAATCCAGACATTGTCTCCTCGCGTGAGGGGGCGACCAATGAAGGTCTTCTTGAGGATACGTTCATAGCCGGACGCAATGATGTGCACATCCTGCGTGGGGGCCAATACGACCTTTTGGGCTTCCTTGAATTGGGAGGGGCGAACAATGACTTTCTCGCCTAAGTTTACTCCTGCATTATGTCGAATGAGGTTGTCCATTCGAATGATGTCTTTCCCTTCATCCTCGGTACGCGCCGGCCACACGATGGCCGCGGTCTTCTTGGTCCCTTCGATTTCGACAATGTCTCCAGAGGTTATTCCCAATAACTGCTTGGATTTTCGATCCAATGTGACGATGTTTCTCCCCACGTGGGTGGGCGAGGGTTCCTGGACTTTCAATGCTACCTGCTTGTTCGCATTCGGGGCTGAGGCCGTCAGGTTAGGAGTCGGAAAATTGGACATATAGACTATTCGCCCAAACCCCTTTTTAATCCCTCCAAAAACCCACGGCTACATGCACGAATCATTAAATGGGCCTGAGGGAGAACTCCCCGGCGGGTAAAGCGGAGACGAGTTCCTCTAGTGCAACCACAATAGGAGGGTCTTTTTTCTCCAACCCTCGCTTGTAGGATTTCCCCACATCATTCTTGGAATGCGTGCCTGGAATAATCTCCATTACAAACTTCGCATGGACTTTTACACAGCGTAAGGGGCCGCAGAGGATACGATAGCCATCCTTCACGGCTTGAACGCCCCAACCTAATTTCAAATCGGGCTCGAACCATTCACGTGTTCCATAGATCATGAAGGCCCCTTTCCCCAAACTTTCTCCCGCAGGGGCTTTCTTGCTGACTTGGGAAGGGGAAACCTTGTACACCTTCACAGAGAACAATCCCTTCTTCCACACGGAGGAAAATACGCCCGCGAATGCGGCGGCGTCTTCAAAGTCTTCCTTCGTGGGTTTCTTCCCTTCGACTTTCAACACACAATGGGGGGCTCCGAACACATCCGCGTGAAAGTACCAATCCTTCTCATCCAAATGATGCTTAACTACCGCTTCATTGGAATGCGCATCTTTTCCTCCCACGCACAACAAACCGTTTCGGGTGTAGCACCAGCGGAATTTCTCAAACCATTCTTTCGCACGTCTTTTTTCAGGGGCTTTGATTTTTGATTGGGTGGATTTGGTTTCCAACTCTTTGAGTTTTTTTTCCACCAACAAAATCCCGGCTTCCGTGCCTTTGGCTTTCTCCTTGAGTCGCTTCGCCTCTTCAAACAGACGTTGGGCATTCTGTTGGGCGGATTGGGCGAGGTCCAATACGAGCTTCATAGCCCTTTCAGGGTTGAGCGTGTTTTAGAAGGTTTGGATTTAGGAACCGCGGTTTTGGTTGGAGACGGAGCAACTGGTGCCACCGCAGCCTTGGCCGCATTCTGCTTCTTCCATTCATCCTTGGAGGGACAGTCGAAGTTGAGGCAGATATTCATTTTGAAACGCGTCCCCGAGAGCTTGACCATGGGAGACTGGCACGTTTGACAGAGCTGGTCCAATCGAGAAAGGGAACCCTTCTGGGGCAAGGAATACGTCTGCGTGCATTGGGGATAATTCCCGCACCCGAGGAAACGCTTTCCGGTTGCCCCGGCTTTACGGATGACGAGGTTTCCTTTACACTTGGGGCAAATCGCCAACACATCTTGTGAAACTAATGCTTTGCGCAACTCCCCAGAGATGGCCATCTTGTTTTCGAGCAATTGAGATAATACCCCCTTGAGCATGGTGCGAGAATTATTCACCACGATGGGTTTTCCTTTCTTTCCTGCCGCGACTTCATCCATTTCTCCTTCCAACTCGGCGGTCATCTTGGGTTCGGTGACAATCTTACAGTGTTTTTCAAAGGCATCAATGACGGCAAAGGCAATCTGATTAGGCTCAATGTTCTTCAGTCCCGCAATGTATTTTCGTGCATATAATTTTTGGATAATCTCATGGCGCGTGGACTTGGTTCCTAAATTTAATTCCTCCATGAGCTTGATTAATGCAGACTGGGAATACCGTGCCGGAGGTTGGGTTTCTTTTTTGACCAAATCCACCTTGTTTACCGGAATATGTTCTCCTTCTTTCATGGGCGGGAGAATTACTTCCTTGAGCGTGGAGAATGGATATGCGGCTTTCCATCCTGGGATGAGAATGGTTTGTCCATTTGCGACAAAGGGTTCGTGTTTGATTTCCAAATCCACCGAAACATTTTCCGTTTGCGCATCCTCCATGAAGGTCGCAAGGAATCGACGCGCAACCAAGTCAAACACTTTCCATTCCTTGTCTCCAATGGACGCAGGAGGGACTTTGGTCGGGTGAATGGGAGGGTGATCCGTGGTGTTTTTCGTTCCCTTGGATGGATTTAGCGGCTTGGCCAGGATCGAATCGACGAATTTCACGTACGGAGAGTGATTCTTGAGCTCATTCAAGTGTTCATGCAGCTCCATCGTGGCCGGATACACCGTATTGTCCGTCCTCGGATAGGAAATGAACCCCGACATGTACAAGCTTTCCGCGATGCTCATCGCTTGACCTGCTGTCAACCCCAATCCTGTCGCGGAGCGGAGGAATTGAGTGGTATCAAACGGAGTGGGTCGTGCAAGGGTTCGCTTTTTGGTCGAGATTTTTTTCACGAGGGCCGTTTTTTCATTTTTTACTTTGGTATGGATTTCTATGGCTTTTTTCTCGTCCCAGAATTTGCCCTCTTTATGGAACGCTTCGAATTTATTTTTCTCTT
>CAZKYB010000032.1:0-10633 GCA_964557045.1 uncultured archaeon | reverse complement strand
ACGCCCTGGGAAGGATTTGAACCTTCGACCTACCGGTTAACAGCCGGGCGCTCTACCACTGAGCTACCAGGGCATTCTGTTTCAAGAAACGGGAAATGAAACGGTTATAAACCGATTCCGGGCGCGCATGCTTCCCCATTCAAGGAGGGTCCTTTTGGGCCCGTTTACGTGAGTCGGGTACGATACCACTCGAGGGCTTTTCGGGCGAGGAATTGGGTGTTTTCTTTGTGCTTGAGGGACCTGATAATCCACTCGAACATCTCCTTTCGGCTCCCGCTCATATTCATTCGGGTCCGGGCGAGAGATTCAATGTTCTGGGCGAGTGTTCGTCCGAGTCTTGCAGCGATGTGTTCTTGGATGATTCGCTCTTTGATTTCGCGGGGCCTCTGGTCGAATCCTTTTACGCGCGCACGAATTTGAGCGATGGTTTCTTGGGAGGGGCTGTGGATTTCGTGGTCGGCCTGTTGGATATGTTCATGGGTTTTGCTGGCCATCAGGAGTGCCGATTCGAGTTCATTTTCGAGGACTAATTGTTGGTTGGGTATTCTCCTCATTTGCTTCTCGTCTCCTTGGATTTGCTTAAAAAATTCGAAAGGTTCGAATGCGTGCATTTTTTTGACAATAGGGCTGAAGAGGTCCATCTGGACGGGTTCTTCCTGGATGGCTTTTCTCAATGCTTCTTCTTTTCCAGTGAAATGCGGAACGAGCATCATGCTTACAATCAGTTGATAGGTGGGAGGCAAGTTCATCCTATCGAGAATCTTCCGGGCTTTTACGTAATCGTGGATGGCATTGGCAATGGGATACACTTTCATGCTTCTTCTCAGGGCAGGGGTGTCCTCAATCATGGCTTGGATGCTTTCCTGAAGATCTATGATTCGCTCCACATCCATTTCTCCAAAGGGTTCCATTCCTGCACGTTTGGTTTCGATGGTCATTCTCATCAATACTTTTTTTCGATACGATGCTTCTCGTCGCATCCGTTCGGCAATAATAGTGGAGAGGGGTGTCTCCGGTCGTTCGGCCTTGATGGATTGAACCCCTTCAAATTTTCTCGTGAGTCGGCGCATCTCACTTCGTGCTTTTTCAGGAGTGAGATTTTTTGGTTGAAGGGTTGCGCGAGCATTCAGCAGGGTTCGTCTTCTCGCCGATACTCTTTTGGTTCCCATTTTGAAGGAATAAAATCCCCTGAATAAAAAGGATGGGCCCCCGGTCGCCGTAAGTGATACGTATACGTTGAGTGTTGTGCGTATTCTCGCTTCCGCTTCCCGTGAAGCACGATCCTACTTGCCTACCGTTGCATCCTTCCGGACCTGGCGGGGTTCAACAATTAGGGCCGTCTTCCCGGACAGAAGGTCTACGAATGGCGCCCAACGACGCATGCATATTCACTCCTTATCTTCCGGGATTCGATGCGCGCGTAAAGCCGGTTTCGTGCGGAGGTGGACGGCTACCCCACCCATCTAGCCCGATAATGAGAAGGGGCAAATCCATTAAAGGTGCTCGTTTGGGAGGTCATTTTGACCCAAAATTAACGCCCCTCTTCTTCTACATGCAAATTTGTGGGTGAATTAACGCATTTTAATTTTTTCAACACAACTTTTTCCTTATTCATTCCAATTCAATCCCATTTCGCCCTTCTTTTCTTAGATTACGCTTTTCAAAAATCAACGGGGCGTTAATACGGGTTTGTTTGGAAAAGAAAAGGTATTTTAAGTCTGGATTGGAAAGGATAGCAACTGTTTTTTCACAGTCGAAAAAAAACTAAAAACAGGGGGACTCAATGCATGCAATCGATTATTAGCAACGCGACGCACAATGCGCCGAAAGTAGAGGAAAAGTTCGAGGAGTTCGGACAGCCTAAGATTATGGTTATTGGAGCCGGGGGTGCCGGATGTAACGCCGTCAACCGACTCGCTCACATGGGAATCGCCGGAGCGCAATTGGTGGCCGTGAACACGGACAAACAACATTTGTCCATCATCGACGACAACATCACCAAGATTTTGATCGGAAAAAGTGTCACGCGCGGACTCGGTGCCGGCGGATACCCTGAGATTGGAGCCAAGGCCGCGGAAGTTTCCCGCCAAGCGTTGGAAGAAGTCATGTCCGGAGTCGACATGTTGTTCATCTCCGCCGGAATGGGTGGAGGAACCGGAACCGGATCAGCGCCGATTGTGGCGCAGATCGCCAAGGAACAGGGCGCTATCGTCATTGCGATGGTCACGTACCCGTTTGCGTTGGAAAAGGCCCGTACCTTGAAGGCCGAAGAAGGAATTGAAACCTTGCGCCGTATCGCCGACACCGTCGTTGTGATCGATAACAACCGCTTGGTGGAATTGGTCCCTAACCTGCCGATTCAAGACGCCTTCAAAGTGGCCGATGAATTGGTCGCTCGTACCGTTCGCGGAATCACGGAAACCATTACCCAGCCTTCCTTGATCAACCTGGACTACGCCGATGTTCGATCCGTCATGGTCGGAACCGGTCTCTCCATGATTGCCGTGGGAGAAAGTAAGGGTGTTGACAAGGTCAACGAAGTCGTGGAAGACACGTTGAAGAACTCCTTGTTGGATGTTGACATCTCCGGCGCCAAGGGTGCCTTAATTCACATCACGGGAGGAGCCGAACTCACTTTGGGTGAAGCCAACGGTATTGGGACCATGCTCACGGAGCAATTGGACCAGAAGGCCGTGGTCATCTGGGGTGCACGTGTCGACCCTACGTACGAGAACAAGATCGAAGTCATCACGATCTTCACGGGTGTCAAGTCTCCCTTCATTAAGACGGAAGACCGACACGCCAAAGCCAGCTCCTCTCGCTCCTCCGGGAACGAGTGGGGAATTAACTATCTGTAAATCAACCCTTCATTCGGGTTGATCGAACAGAGGGTACCGCTCGCGGTACCCAATTTGGTTTTGAGGGAGGGGAATTCGTTCCCCTCTTCTTTTCTTTTTTTTCAACACTTATTTTTTCTAGGCATTCGTAATCAATAGCGGCGCCGCGTTCACGAGGATGAGAATCAGGATGATGATTCCAAACATCCGCCCGACCAGCTTCTTCGTGTCCTCTTCGCTCATCTGGAGGAATCCGAGGTAGGGGGCGACGAGAATGTTGGCCATCTTTCCACCATCGAAGGGGGAAATGGGAATGTAATTGGCGGTGGCCACGAGGAAGTTCAAGAGCAACAACCATCCCAGGAAGCCGGAAACAAACCCTACGACTTGTCGCAAGGGCTCGTACCAATCAGGCGCGGTGTAGTCCGTGTTGGGGATTTCTTTCACCATGATTCCGATTCTTCCTACGTCATTGGGTTCGAACGTAAACTCCATGGTTTCGGTTCCGCGAAGGATGGAGAGGGTGTAGGAATCCTTCCCTGCAATGGCCTTCACGTATTCCCCCAGCGTGCCAATCGCCACACCATCCACACTGAGGATTTGATCTCCAGAGAGTAATTTTCCGTGCGCGGGGGCCTCGAATTCGGTTCCACAAATAGTAATCAGCTCTTCAACCTTGTCAACCATGACACCCTTCACGCTTTGAGAGTGAATCCCATTCAAGGTAGGGTTGAGCACGGGCCCTACAACCAATCCTCCAATCAAGGAGAGGATGAGTCCTCCTACAAGGAAGAAGTAAAGGTTAGACGCGGGTCCTGCGGCGTATAATCGTAATGCATCCTTGGGTTGTTTCTTTTCTAATTGCTTGAGCTGCTTCTCATCGGGCTCCACAAATGCTCCAATGGGGAGGAATCCTAGGAACAATAATCCATAACTGCGAATCGTCATCCCTAATTTGCGTGCCACAAACCCATGGGAGGCTTCGTGCAAGACCAAAATAATCACAAAAGATATCCATGCATGTAAGGGAACTGAAATGGGAGAATTGGGCAGGTCTATTCCAGGAATTACCGGAGCAACCCCTGCGCATGCATTCTTTCCGGTGGAGAGTTTAGTCCAGATGTCTAATCCCGAGTAGAAAAGAGATAGGAGAATAATCCCCGCAAGACCGAACACCCCGAAGAATATTTGCGAGGCGAGTTGGGGAATCGGAATAATGGGGTTTTCGGTGGGGAAAACAAAATTCGTGAGAGATCCTAACACAATCACACTAACGAGAAAGGCGCCGATTCGTTGCCAGACGGGTCTTTTTTGCATCCAAAGAAAATCAACGGCCACCGCACCAAACCCTACGACTAATCCAATGTCCGTGAGGGTATTGACGATGCGGGGGTGGTTTTTCAATAAGTCAAATAGTTTCAGTGGCTTGGTGAACTTCACCATGCTCACAATCAACCACGATTGACTTCCTTGGATGTATTTTTTGATCAAGAAAGTCGACAGAAATAGGAGTCCGATTAGTATCGCGGTCCAAAAAAGAAAATCAAGCATGAGGGTTCCTACTCGTTGAGCGTGTTTCCATTTTTAGTGGAATGCATTTGGTTTGTTCGCATCCAATCATGGGAACAAGCTATATAAAGTCTCGTGGACAAGGAGTGTCTAGGCTCCCATATGGCAGAATCTGATGCAAGCATAGCGAACGAGCAGAAGACGGAAAATGCCCCCGTGTCCCGGAAAGGGGTCACTAACTTTTACGATTACGTGTATACATTAGAGGAGCAGGTTCGTACCCTCCAGTCTCACAATTCTACCATGGAAGAGAAGACTCAGCACCTGGAAGGGGAAGTCAAACGATTGAAGAGCGAATTGGATCGATTCAAACTCCCCCCATTAATGGTGGGGAGCATCCAGGATTTGTTGCCGGATGGAAAAGTCATTGTTCGAAACTCGAATGGGATTGAGTTCCTGGTTACCAGTGAAGTGTCCACTCCTCTCAGTGAGAAGGAAGTCGGCAAGCGAGTGGCGATGTCCCAGAAGAACCTCGCCGTATTAGATGTGCTTCCGGACGTGAAGGATGCGCGCGCCAAGGCTATGGAGCTCGTTGATCGTCCCCGCGAAGACTTCTCAATGGTGGGGGGATTGGATGAGGAAATCCGCAAGCTCACCGAAGCTGTTATTTTACCTTTAACAAACCCGGAGAAGTTTGAGCGATTGGGAATCAATCCTCCTTCGGGGGTATTGTTGCACGGCCCCCCCGGAACCGGTAAAACCTTACTGGCCAAAGCCATTGCGCGCGAAAGCAAAGCTACGTTCATTGGCCTAGTTGGGAGTGAATTAGTTCACAAGTACATTGGAGAAGGAGCCAAGTTGGTGCGAGACGTGTTTGCCCTTGCTAAAGAGAAAGAACACGCGATTATTTTCATTGATGAGATTGACGCCATTGGAACCATCCGAACGGATGATACCAGCGGAGGGGATCGAGAAGTTCAGCGAACCCTCATTCAGTTGCTCGCGGAGATTGATGGATTCAAGGAACGAAAGAACATCAAGATTATTGCCGCCACGAATCGGATTGACGTGATGGACCCTGCGTTGTTGCGACCGGGTCGATTCGACCGAATTGTGGAAATTCCCTTACCTAACAAGGAGGCGCGAGAAAAGATTCTTCGCATCCACGCATCTCCAATGAATCTGGCGAAAGATGTGGATATGGTCAAGATTGTGGAGGAAACCGAAGGATTCACGGGCGCGGACATCAAGTCGATTTGTATTGAGGCCGGAATGTACGCATTGAGAGAGGATGCGCGCAGTGTGAAGTACAAGCATTTTGTGAAAGCCGTAGAAAATTTTACTAAGTCCCGCACCTCCCATGAGGGAGAAAGTTCTCCAGCGCATGGGAAGATGTTCGCCTAAATACGTTTGGGGTTTGAAAAAATAATTGGGGGAAAAACGGAATAACCCGTTTCCCGCCCCGGATTGCAAAGACCGGCGATAAATTTCGGATAGGCTCACCCGCCGATTTATGCAATGTTAAGACGTGAAGGATACGAATGAATCAGGTCATATATAAGGATTTGGAATCCCTCCTTGGAATGCCTCCATTGCCCATTTTGAGGCTAGAATGGGCACCTTTTAATCCGGTTTTGCCCTTGTTTTTCCATACGGTGAGCACATGGGTACCGCAATCGGGGATCTAATTACCACAGAAACAATCGACCTGCCGTCTCTCGCCAACAAGACGATTGCCATTGATGCGCACAACATCCTCTACCAATTCCTTTCCTCCATTCGCGGTCCGGATGGTCGTCCCTTAATGAATAGTGAGGGGCAGGTCACGAGTCACATCGCGGGGCTATTGTATCGCACCTCTAATTTGGTTGAAGCCGGAATCAAACCCGTGTTTGTTTTCGACGGTCCTCCTTCTGAGTTGAAACGAAAAACACTCGACAAACGCCACGAAATCCGCACGGCCGCCAAGAAAGAAATGGAGGATGCGATTGAGGCAGGGGATTTGGAAAAGGCCCGCATGATGGGCGCACGTTCCGTGTCGTTGAACAAGGAGATGATTGTGGAGGCGCAGGAAGCCTTGCACCATCTGGGCTTTCCCGTCATTCAGGCCAAGCAGGAAGGAGAGGCGCAAGCGGCGCAGTTGGTGGAGAAAAAGCTCGCCTATGCGGTGTGCACGCAAGACTATGATGCATTATTGTTTGGCGCGCCCTTCGTGATACGCAACATGGCCATCACCGGGAAGAGAAAACTCCCCTATCGTAATGCGTACGTGAATGTGGAGCCCGAAAAAGTGACCTTGGATAGTGTTCTCAACGAACTTCATGTTTCGCGTCAGCAATTGATATGGATTGGCATGTTAATCGGGACGGATTTCAATGATAAGATTCCCATGGTAGGTCCCAAAAAAGCCTTGAAGGCCGTGGCGAAGAAGAAATCCTTCCAGGAAGTCCTGGATGAGTTGAAAACCACCGTGGATTACAACCCTGAAGAAGTGGAAGATTTGTTCATGCATCCTGTGGTGAATGATATTAAGGAAATTCCCAAGGCCTCCTTGAATCGCGAAAATGCACTGGCGTATTTTTGTGATCGCCACGGGTTCGACCCGACACGTGTAACGAATGCATTGAATAAGATTGAGAAGAAGCCCGAGGACAACAAGCAAAGTACCCTTGGAAAGTGGGGCTAGTCATGCGTATTATCGATACGTCCTTTTTCAAGGATGGAAAAATACTCATTCATCCTAAACGCTTTGTTATCGCCAAAACGAAGCGTCCCATTGAGGGGGCCGTTGTCACCATTCAAGACGGGAGAGAGCTAACTGTAGTGGCCCCCGAAGAGGCTGTTATACCTTCTGTTGCACTGGAAACCCACTCGGGTTGGCGCTGGCTCACGTTTGACATGGATATTCCCCTTGACACGGTTGGTTTCTTCGCCCCCATCACCAAAGCATTAGCGGATGCCGGGGTGGGAGTCGACATCTATTCCGCATTCTCCACGGATCACTTGCTAATCCGTGACGCGGACTTGGGCAAGGCCATTCTCGCATTGGAAGGGCTGGGATTTAAAGTTCAAGAGAAATAGTCGCGTCATGCTTCCGCTCGCCAATAAGCCCCGCATTCGTCCGCCTAGCAGTGAGCAGTTTCACCAATTGAAGGTCCTCACGTCCAATTTATCCCTTCCAACGGTTTGCCAAGAGGCCCATTGTCCCAATCAGAGTGAATGTTGGAGTGAAGGAACGGCCACGTTTATGGTGCTCGGAAAAACCTGCACGCGCGGGTGTAAATTCTGCCAGGTGAACGCCGCAGCGAAGGGGGACGCGGTAGATGCGGATGAACCTTTGAAGTTGGTGCAGGCCGCCAAGCAGATGAAACTCAACTATGTGGTGATTACCATGGTAAACCGGGATGAGTTGCCCGACCAAGGATCTCATCACGTGGCCAAGTGTATTTCGGAGTTGAGAGAGAATGGTTTTTTAGTGGAGGCATTGGTGGGTGATTTTCGTGGAAACCAAGAACTGCTCGATGTGGTAGTTCATTCTAATCCCACGGTGTTCGCCCACAACATCGAAACGGTAAAATCCTTGCAGGGAAAAGTGCGGGATGCGCGTGCATCCTATGATCAAACATTGAATGTGTTGAAGTATGCACGCGAAAAAGGGATGAGATATACTAAATCCTCCCTCCAATTGGGACATGGGGAAACCGATGAAGAACTGGTTCAAACCCTGAAGGATTTGAGACGTGTGGGGGTGAACATGCTCACCATCGGGCAATACTTGCAACCCTCCGAATGGCATTTGCCGGTGAAAGAATATGCAAGCATAGAGCGATTTCAATATCTCAAATCAAGAGCATTAGAACTAGGATTTGAGTTTGTAGCGGCCGGCCCACTGGTGAGGAGTTCCTACAAGGCGGGAGAATTATTCATCCAGAAAAAGGTGGGGAATTAATTCCCCGGCTTTTCCTTCACGGGTTCCTTATACGGGGGCAAATCCTGCCCGCCGTTGATCATTCGAATACTATCCAATGCATTGCGCTTAACGCGTCCGTCGCGATGTCCTTCGAGAAGTTTCTCTAATTCCGGAATCACGCGCTCATCTCCCACCAATCCCAACCCTGCGGCCGCCGTGGTTTGGATGATGATGAAGGGGTCCTTCGTCAGAGCAATGAGTGTGTTCACGGCCTCTTCTCGTTTCCCCCCCACAAGTGGGATGGCCGAAGCCGCCATGCGTCGCACGCGCTCATTGTATTTGGGTTGCGTCAATTCGATGAGGGTCTTGAGTGCACTTTCGGATTGGATATTCACTAATCCCCCCATGATTCCTGTGGGGATGAGATCCATCCACGATTCTCGTGAGAGTCCTTTCTTGAGGAATGCGATGTCTTGGTTGTCCTTCCATCGTCCAATCCCTCGGTAGGCTTCCGCGGGAACCACGTAGCTGTCCGTACGTTGAGTCACCTTCTTGAGGAATTCATACACGAAGGGGAAGCGATGATAGGACACCGCATCCACAATTGCTCGTTGTACGCGGTGGTCTTTTTCCTTGGCGTAGAGTTTAATCAAGTGTTCGGCGACTTCGGTCAATCCGGTGGTACGCAGAGTAATGGCACATTCGATTCGGGTTCCCCAAAAGGGATCCTTTTCCACGCGTTCCAAAATCGCCCATATTTCCTCGCTGTTGGGCATCTTGCATATTTCTTGGGCGGCAAGCATGCGTTGAATCGCTTTCGTGTCGTGTCGGAGTTGGTGGATCCACATGCTGCGGGGTTTCTGCATCACTAATGCTTTCAACACCACATTCGGGTGATCAAACACTACATTCAATGGGCTTCCATTCGTGGGGAATGAGAATCGGTGTTCTCGCTTGTTGATTGTCACTCTTTCGTTCGTGGTTTTCCCACTTGCATGCGTAAGTTGGATGGTCACGGGGAATTCCCACAGTGATTTGTCATCCATTTTTGCCGTTTGCACCACGCGCACATTCGTGACTTTCTTTTTGGTATCGTAGTGTACACTGACTTTTAATTCGGGGTATCCGGCGCCGTATATCCATTGGTCGAAGAACTTCTCCATGTTTTTTCCTGTAGCCTCGCGGATGGCATTGACAAAATGGTCCGTTTGCACGGATTGGTGGGCGTATTTGGTGAGGAAGTGGTGTAAGGATGCACGGAATCCTTCTTCTCCTAAGACATCTCGCAGGAGTGCGATGACCTGGGCCCCTTTCTCATATGTGTGGGGGTCCGTGAGCTCATCGGGTCGTGTGTACAAATTGCTCACGATGGGACGGCGGTAGTGGTTTTTGTCGTCGTCTAAGTATTCGAGGCAGCTGATGTGTTTGTAGTAATCATACGCGTCCCTACTCTCTGCGTGTTCTTCCCACGCAAATTCAAAGTAGGTGGCAAATCCTTCATGGACCCAGATGTGGGACCAATCCTTGATGGTGACCAAATCCCCGAACCACTGGTGGGCGAGCTCGTGAATCGACAAGACGGTGGGCCGGTTGGGTGTTTCGGCGTGGGAAATGGCATCTTGCAAGGTCCAGTCGGTTTGGGTAGTACATGTCGTGTGTTCCATTCCTCCATAGATGAAGTCCGCCGCGGCCACTTGGGCGTATTTTTTGTAAGGGTACGGGTATTGCAAATAGTTGGACATGAACTCCATCATCTGGGGTGTTTTTCCAAATGCGCGTTTGAGGTTTTCCTCTTGTCCTTTTTCTCCATAGTATTCCACACTCACGTGCTTCCATTTGTCCTTGACCACCGTAAAGTCTCCGATGGCGAATGAGTTCAAGTACGGTGCATTCGGGTGGTTGAACGCCCAGGAATGAGTGGTCCATCCCTTCATTCCTTTGGCCGGGGTCTTCTTCACGAGATCTCCATTTGACACGACCACGAATGGGTCCTGCGCGGTGATGTGCATCTCCATGGTGCATTTGTTTTCAGGCCAATCCTGACAGGGATACCAATACCGCGTGTCGCAGGACTCAGAATGAGTCCACGCCTGATAGGGTTTGTTCGGCTGATCCTTGGTGGGGTGGATGAAGAATATCCCAAGGGTGGGATTGGATACCGAATAGTGCACTCTCAATTTGGCGGTTTTTCCTTTGGGCGTGGGAACTTTCAACACCATTTGGTCGTATTCGTGCTTGACCTTTCTTCCATTCAAGTCCACGGAGGTAATGGTCATGTCGACGGCGTTGAATACCATGTAGGGTTCGTTTTCAAATTTTTAAAGAGTGGTTTCACAAAACCATTCTGCTTTACTTTTTAGTACATCCACATTCAGTG
>CAZKYB010000031.1:0-11246 GCA_964557045.1 uncultured archaeon | reverse complement strand
AAAATCGAGAGCACCATGCTCATAATCGTTGAGATTATTACTAAATCAAAAAGCGATTTGTCAAAAGCGTAAAGGATAACCACTCCTATTCCAATTAGCTGAATTAGCTTGTAAACTGGGTGATCTGAATGTTTCTCCTGCGATAAGTAATGCTTTTTAAAAAACCAAAAAAGTGCTGCAAAAAATATAACAATGATTGTGGCGCCAACTGCTAAAAAAAGTCGTTCCTTAAGGGTAAAAATATACGGTAGAACAAACCCGCTCCATAGCATAATTAGAATAAATGTTGAAAGAATGCCAAAATTGGTATCTCTACTTTCGGCTGACATATGACCAACTTTTATACCTGCTAGGATTATTCAATCTATGCACCTACTCATCAAGAAACTCCACCCCGATGCCTCTGTTCCCAAGTACGCCCTTCCCGGGGATGCGGGGATGGATTTGTATGCGTTGGAAACCATCACTCTTGCGCCTAACCAGAAGACCATTATCCCGACTGGCATTGCGATGGCGATTCCTAAGGGGCACGTGGGGTTAGTATGGGATAAATCCGGGATTGCGAGTAAACACCATTTACACACGCTCGCCGGGGTCATTGATGAGAATTATCGCGGTGAAATCCGTGTAGTCATTGGAAACTTCGGAGAGCAATCCTACACGATTGAGAAGGGTAAAAAGTTTGCCCAGTTATTGATTCAACCGGTTGTACAGCCCGAAACACGGGAAGTGGATTCATTAGATGAAACCAATCGTGGGGCTGGTGGATTCGGTAGCACGGGTCTGCATTGATTCAGATTAACGGCTTGTCCTGTTTGTATTCCTTATTATTTTTCATCGCTTCAAACGCTTTCTGAAGTTCGGCTCCCAAATAGAATGCGTGATCGGGGCGCGATACCAGGTTGGAGTGAACGAGTTTGGTGAATAATTCCTCCAATGCGCGCTTCTCGTCTTTTTCCACGTTCTCCACCGTGAATTGGGTCTTTTCTCCAATGGGGGTGAAGTGTTGAAGGGTGATTTTTCGTGAAGGGTGATCTAACAGGATCACGAAGTTTCCTCGCGGGTCCACATCAAAGCGATAGTCTGAGGAAGTGTAATGGTCGGTGAGAATTTTCGTCGCCTCCTTCCATTTCCCTTCATAGATATGGGCGCTGGTTGAGAGCACCATGAGGGAACCAATCGGAATACCCACTTCGCGTGCGACCTTCTGCTGAAGCTCTCTCCAAGAGAATAGGTTGAGGGGCCACCCCTCAAACATATCATGCGAGCGTACATAGCAGGTTTGTTCGAGTTTTCCATGAGAAACGGACCACACCACGGAAACCAGGCACGGGGGATTTTTGTCGCGCATGTCTTTTTCCACATGCCACGTCAATCCAATAGCACGGCGCGTGTAGGGGGTTTTTTTTAGGTGCTCAATGGCATTCTCTACCTGGTTGAACTCCGTGCTTCCCGGCCACGCATGGAGGCGCGAACCATAGGTGTAAACCACTCCTTCCGTTTTCTTTCCCGTGAGGGTTTTGTCTCTATAATTATCTACGTCCTTTTGAGTAAATGGAAGAAATTCAGGAACTCCGGAGTCGTCTCCTTCAATGATGCAAAAAAGGTTGAGTAATTCTTTTTGCTTTGCACCATATTCCGTGGGCTTTTCTTCTCCAAATTTCATGATTAAGTCCAATACCTTCAGCCAACCCTGGGATATGGTGGGTGCGCGGATGAGAAACCCTTGTTTTTCGGAAGGGAATGTTTGGAACGCCGGGGGTTTGGGTTCGGGGAATGATTGAGGGGATGCAAATGGGGGAAGAATTTCAAGTGAATCGATTTTGGTCGCTATTTCCTCGAGGGGCTTTCCTCTAAAATCGTGTACGGTTACATTTTCGCGTATTTTTTGGAGTGCGTCGCGGGGGATTTCAGATTGGAAGGTGAAATTGGTTCCTTTGACTTTACCATTCTCTTCGATTCCCTCCTTGAAGAAAGCAGTCCAGATGTCCCCCGCGTGGGTGAGGTCGGCGCCCATGAGGATGAGGTGCCTCCAATGGGGGTTGGTCCAGATGGCTCTCACAATGGTGTTGAGGGCATCGTAGGAATACTGGTTGGCACAAATAGCAAATTTTTGGGAATTAAGCTTTTGAGCGACGGGCTGGGCGAGGGTCCAAAAGGTACAGATAACCGTTGAGGACTCGCTCAAGTTCCCTTCCACAAAATGCTCGTTTCCCATTCATTTCTCAATACGGCTCCGGACCCATAAAAGGATGACCCGTTTTTTCTCGGAAATAAAAAGGGCCGCGTGAGCGGGTTATATTCTCTACGGCCATTCTCTATTCCTATGATTTTGAGCGATGGGGAGATCAAGGAGTTGCTGGAGCAGGGAAATGTATATGTTCCCACGGACAACAATCCCATCGACCTCGCCCTACAATTAGGTCCTTCTTCCCTGGACTTGCGATTGGGTCCTGAGATTCTATTGTTTGACAATCACGCCATGCGCCTGATTGACTTGAGCGAAAAACAACCCCCTCGCATGAGAAGGGTGCAAATGGATGAGAAGGAAGGGTTTGTTTTACACCCCGGTGAGTTTGTTTTAGGCACCACCATTGAAGCGGTAAAGATCCCGGACGATTTGGTGGGTCGATTGGAGGGGCGAAGCTCCTTGGGGCGACTTGGATTGGTTATCCATGCCACGGCCGGGTTCATCGACCCTGGTTTTGAGGGGCAAATCACCCTCGAAATGCAAAACATTGGGAATCAACCCCTATTATTGAGGCCCAACCAGCGGATTTGCCAGCTGTGCTTCATGCGCATGTCAAAACCGGCCGAAACCCCTTACCACAAGAAGCAAGATTCCAAATACCATGGGCAGTTTGGTCCAGTGGCCTCTCGTATATCCAAGGAACAGCGCAAATTGCCCCCTTCGAACGAAAGCGAATTATAAACCCTTCCCAGCCACTTTCTCATATTGTGCCGCCGGGCCCACGTCAGGAATAGACCCCTGATTCTGGCTGCATGCTGTATTCCGGGAGATAAACCATGTCCGAAAATTCGTCTACGAAGCTGCGTACGCCCATTATTGCAGTCCTCGGACACGTGGACGCGGGGAAGACGTCTTTTCTCGATAAGATTCGCTCCACCAACTTAGCTGCCAAAGAACCTGGACTCATTACTCAACATATTGGGGCTACTGAAATTCCCCTCCCTCTCGTGGAGCAGATTGCAGGGAACCTGGTTCAAAAATTCGGATTCAAACTTTCCATTCCGGGGTTGCTTTTCATCGACACACCCGGTCACGAGGCGTTCACTAATTTGCGCGAGCGCGGGTCGAGCATCGCCGATTTAGCGGTGTTGATCATTGATATCAACAAGGGATTGCAGCCTCAGACCAAAGAAGCCATTACGATTTTGCGCAACTACAAGGTTCCCTTCGTAGTGTGCCTGACAAAAATTGACATGGTAGAGGGATATGAATCTGCTCCGGGGAGTTTCCTTGCTAATCAAGCCAACCAAGATGCAAACACCCTCAAGCGGATGGATGAGAAGTTGTACACGATTGTCGGACACTTGTTCGAACACGGATTCAACGCCGAACGATTCGATCGCGTGCGCGACACGACGAAAGAATTGGCCATGATTCCGGTTTCTTCCATCACGGGGGAAGGGCTTCCGGAGACATTAGTTTTTCTCGCTGGACTCGCGCAGCGATTCTTAGAATCCAATCTCAAGGTGCAGGAAAATTCTCCTGGAAAAGGAACCTTGTTAGAGGTTCGTGAGGAGAAGGGATTGGGAACCACCATCGATGTGATTCTGTATGAGGGAGTGTTGCGTGTCGGGGATCCCTTCGTAATTGCCGGAAAGAATGGGGTGATATCCACGAAGGTTCGCGCCTTGCTGCGACCCAACACCATTACGGATATCCGCATGAATGACAAGTGGGTGCAAGTAAAGGAAATTCACGCCGCGGCCGGGATTAAAGTCTCGGCTCCTAACTTGGAGCAAGCTCTTGCGGGAAGTCCATTTTTGGTGGCCAAGACCGGATTAGAGGCCGCCACGATTGAGAAAGAAGTGAATCAGCTGAAGATTGACTCTCAACAGATTGGAATCATCCTCAAGACGGACACCTTAGGCAGTCTCGAAGCCCTGGTGAAGCTCTTCCACTCACATAAAATTCCCATCAAGTCCGCGAATGTGGGGGAAATCACCAAACGAGATATTATGGAAGCCGCTGCCGTGAAGGGAAAGGACCCCTACATGGGTGTGTTGTTTGCATTCTCCACTCATTTTCCGGATGCCCTGCGCAAGGATGCGGAAGTCTCTGGCGTGAAAGTGTTTGAGAGCAACATTGTATACTCGCTCACCGAAGACTATGCTAAGTGGGTCGAATCCGAGAAGGCGCAGCGCCAGAAGGAATTCTTGGAGAAGGCCATCCTTCCGTGCGAGTTCAAAGTATTGCCTGGATTCGTTTTTCGCAATTCAAAACCCGCCGTGGTGGGTGTGCGAATCATTGAAGGGCGATTAAAGACGAACGCGGAAGTGATGAATGACAAGGGAGAAATCATCGGTCGCGTGCTCAACATTCAAGAGGATAAAGAAACCGTCACGGAAGTGAAGCGCGACCAAGAAGTGGCCGTGTCTATTTCGGATGCTGTCATCGGCCGAAGCCTCTTCGAGGGGGACACGCTTTACACTAAAATCACTCCAGGGATGCAGACCCTGTTGAAGAAAGTGAATCTCAGCGAGGAAGAGCAATCACTGCTCGAAAAGATCCTCGCCTTACAGTCTACACCAGACACTCAATCCAATGAGGAGGAATGAACAACATGAACATCGTGGTCTCAGACCCCAAAACACGTAAGGCGTACACCAAGAAATTGGAAGCCACTCCTTTCGTGGGAAAGAAAATAGGACAAGAAGTCGACCTGGCCGACATCGGCTTGGCCGGATACAAGGGAATCATCACAGGGGGGTCCGACAAGACGGGAACTCCTATGCGAAGTAACTTCCCTGGAACCGGACGCAAGAAGCTGCTCATCTACCCGGGTGTGGGATTCCGCACGGGAGAGAAAGGAGAGCGACGTAAACGCCCTTTGCGAGGCAACACGATCGCGCAGGATATTCACCAGGTGAATATCAAGTTGACGCACAACGGAATCACGCCCATCGAAGAGACCTGGCCTCAGGTCAAGAAGGAGAAGAAGGCGGCCGACAAGAAGTAAACGGCCGGTCTTCGGATTGAGAATGGTGGACGGAGGGGTGGATTTCCACTCCT
This sequence comes from uncultured archaeon, assembly GCA_964557045.1. Taxonomy (GTDB): domain Archaea; phylum Iainarchaeota; class Iainarchaeia; order Iainarchaeales; family VGJJ01; genus VGJJ01. The sequence goes on along the minus strand of CAZKYB010000031.1, from coordinate 5,986 downwards.
CCCTTTCCCTTTTCCGCATCCATTTTCGAGTCGATCCGAAGGTTGGTTTAAAGAGGCTTCCCGCTACACCCCCTAGTATGCCCCGTGCCAAAAAGACTGTTGAAACGCCCATGGAAGGCGAAGGAACAGTGGCACCTGTCAAGAAAGAAACGAAAACACGGGCGAAGAAGAGCATGCTCTCCGCCGCCGGAGAAGCATTAGCCGCCTCCCATGAGGAAAAGAAACCCCCTGTTCACACGGAAAAACACGCTCCTGCCCACGCGGCGCACGGTCACGTGCTCCAAGCCGAAGTCAACATCGGAACGGCGGGTCACGTGGATCACGGCAAGACATCACTGACGAAAGCCTTGAGTGGAAAATGGACGGACACTCATTCGGAGGAACTCAAGCGAGGAATTTCTATTCGATTAGGGTATGCGGATGCCACGTTTTACGAATACGCCGGAAAAGATGGGGCTGAAAAGTTCGGCGCCACTCCGGAGAAGGATGGAGTGAAAGGAAAGCTCTTACGAAAGGTTTCATTCATCGACGCCCCCGGACACGAGACACTCATGACTACGATGTTGTCGGGTGCCACGTTGTTGAACGGTGCCTTGTTAGTCATCGCGGCGAATGAGCCTTGTCCTCAGCCGCGCACGGCGGAACACTTAATGGCGTTGCAGATCGCCGGGATTCAGAATTTGATTGTGGTGCAAAACAAAGTCGATTTGGTTGACAAGAAGCGCGCCATGGAATCTCATGCAGAGATTGTAAAATTTCTGAAAGAATACGGGTATGAAAAATCTCCCATTGTTCCGGTATCGGCGAACTTCAATGCCAACACAGATTTGTTGATTCAGTTAATTGAGGAAATCATCCCCACGCCCAAGCACGACTTGACGAAGCCCTTGAAGATGTACATTTCCCGCTCATTTGACGTGAATAAGCCGGGAACGCCCATTGAGCAGTTGAAGGGCGGCGTGTTGGGCGGAAGTATCATTCAAGGGTCTCTTTCTCCCGGACAAAAAGTCGAAGTCACCCCCGGTTTTGATGGGAAACCCTTCGTGATTGAAGTTCAAAATCTCAACATCTCGGAAGGGAATCTCACGAAGGCGCACCCGGGCGGGTTGATTGCGGTGGGAACGAAGATGGATCCTGGCATTACGTCCATGGATAAGTTCAAGGGGCAGATATTGTGCGAGCCTTCTTCCTTGCCCAAGCCCACGGATCGCTTCTTCATGGAGTGGCACGAGCTTCCTCGCTTGTTAGATGGACGATTGCCCGCTCCCCACTTGAGGGAATTAATGGTCTTGACGCTGGGAACCAATACCTTGGTTGGGGAAGTCATGTCCATCAAGAAAAACACGTTAGATATTTTGCTGAAAGGAAAGATGACCATCGAAAAAGGACAGAAGGTCGCCATTTCTCGCCGCGATAAAGCGGCGTGGCGACTCTCTGGGTATGGCGTTATTCACTAATTGGCCAGTGCGGCTCCCGCTCCTACTACTCCTGCAATCAACGAGGCCGCGAAAATCATGGCAAGGATGAATACGAGGATGAGGGGTACGAGCATGATGACCAATCCTTTCATCTTACTCACCTTGTGCACGACCGAAATCAGCACGACTTGAAGGTAGAGCGAATAAAGGTTCCACACGAAGCTAATCAAGACTCCAACGAATGGAATGAGGGTCAGGAAAAATATCCCAATCGTTGCAAAGAACGCCGGCCAAACCAGTCGGGAGGAAACATAGAATTGCTGATCAAATGTTCCACTGCCTCCTAATGCTTTGGCGATGAGATACATGATTCCCGTGCCAATCAGACTTCCAATCACGGTCAAAATAGCCAATAGAATGGGGAAAACAATAATCGCAAGGACCCCCAGACCACCGAACAATGCTCCCGCACTCCCGCCGAGCGTACTCAATAATCCTCCTAACGTAGCAAAGCCCAATCCCAGGATGAGTCCGAACACGGCACCGACTAGGGCGTATGATTTCATGGCCTCTCTTCGGTCCACCGACTTCAAGTCTCCCTGCATGGTGGGTTCCGGCTTGATGATAATATTGAAGTATTCCACAACCGACATACACTCATTCTCCTCCGAAATTCATTCGGCTCCTCTCGAGAAGGGAAAGCCCCCTATTCTATATAAACAACAGGGACTCATTCCATGCGAGGCGATGCCATTAGTCCCAAATCCACTCTCGTAAAGGTTGCACTCGACACGAATATTTTGCTGGATATGACCCGGCTCAAAATCGATGTGTTTGACCAATTGTCCGGGTTGGTGGGAAACGCCCTCCTAGTGGTGCCCATCCAAGTGAAGCAGGAACTTCAAACCTTGGCCGTTGAGCGAGGGAAGGATGGGATGGCCGCGCGGTTTGCGTTGGAATCCCTCCCTAACCACGGGGTGAAGGTTGTTCCCGCCACGGGGGAGAGGGGGGATGATGCGTTGGTCGATTTGGCCCAGAAAGGCTATATAATAGCCACAAACGACAAGGCCCTCAGACAAAGCCTTAAAAACAATCCCCAGCGGGCTATTGTGGTACGCCAATCCAAATATTTGGCTTGGAATTAAGCATTTTTCATACACCCCCACAGGAGACTCACCGCATGTATTCGCTGGCTAAAATCCGAGACACTATCCGTGTGCCTCCCGCTAAATTCTCAAGCGACTTGAACCAATCTATTTTGGGTATTGTGCGCGGGGACATGGAAGGGCTCGTGGATTCCGAACTCGGTGTCATCATTGCGGTGATGGAAGCCAAGAAGAAGGCCGAAGGAAAAATTGTTCCCGGAGATCCTTCTGCGTATTTCGATTCCGAACTTACTCTTTTAGTGTACAAGCCTCAGGTCAACGAAGTCGTTGAGGGTGTGGTGTCCGAAGCCACTGAGTTTGGTGCCTTCGTGAAGACCGGACCCATCGAAGGACTGGTTCACGTTTCACAGATTGCGGATGACTTCATCACGTACGATGCGAATGTCCCCGGATTCACCGGACGAGATAGTAAGCGCACACTCAAGATTGGCGATTTGATCACCGCGAAAGTTGTATCCGTTTCCATGAAGGGAACGATTCCCGATTCTAAGATTGGACTTACCATGCGACAGCCCGGGCTCGGAAAGAAAGAGTGGGCGAAGATCAAGAAGCAGGTCCGCGTGGAAAAGAAAGGAAAAGCACCCCCTAAGGGAGGTGACACGGAATGAGCAAAGAAAAAGCCTGCCGATCGTGCCACAAGCTCTCCGAGGACTTGAAAGAGTGTCCCGTCTGCAAGGGAACCGACCTGACCACGTTCTGGTCGGGATTTGTTGAGATTGTGAACACGGAAAAGAGTGAGATTGCCAAGAAGATGGGCGCCACGACCGTTGGAAAATATGCTTTGCGGTTGAGCCGGTAAAGGGGGAAATGGATATGCAAATTGAAATCGAAGGACGACACAAAAACACTTTCTTTCATCGCGAAGAAGTCAATTTTGAGCTGTTGAACATCAAGAAGACCCCCTCTCGTGAGGAAGTCCGAAAGGCCTTAGCGGCCCAATTGGGTGCCAATGAGGAATTGGTCGTCATTGATGAGATCGACCACGAGTTCGGAAGCACCCGCGTGTATGGTTTCGCTAAGAAATACGACACGGTTGAGGACATGAAGAAGACCGAACCCAAGTTTATGCGCAAGCGCCACGGCGAAAAAGACGAGCCGAAGAACGCACAACCAGCTAAGGAGGCATAACGTATGGCAGCCGCACCCGCCCAGAAACAAAAAGGAAGTAATCCCAAGAAGACGAGCAAGTCATCCTTGTACGCCATTTCAGGGAATGACATTAAACGAAGCAAGAAAGCCTGCCCCAAGTGCGGACCCGGAGTGTTCTTGGCCCAGCACGACAACCGCGAATCCTGCGGAAACTGCGGCTTTTTAGAGTGGAAGAAGAAAGCATAGTAGCGTATGATCGCCTACTCCGCGCTCACCTTCCCACTGGCATTCATCCTCTTCTCCCTTGGAGTCATCATTCTCTCCAAGAAGAAACCCTTGGAGTGGTTGGGGAAACTTCCTACTTCTTTTCCACTCATTCCCATTCTCGCGATTTTCATTCAACTCCTACTCATCGGAGTGGGAATCGATTTTGTTTCTTCCTGGCTAAACGTCAACGACACGCAGAACGTCGGAATTGCTATTGAGGGGTTGAATCAAAATCCGGTGTTGGGGGTAGCCTCTCTTTCATTGGGTGCGATTGGAGAAGAACTATTTTTTCGAGGAATCCTCCAAACGATCGCCGGTCCCTTCGTCAGCTCATTTATTTTTGGACTTTTTCACGCGGGATACCATTCCATCATCCAAATCCTCGGGTCTTTTCTCGCCGGATTAGTATTGGCGCGCGCACGCGCAGTGAATGGGAGTGTGTATCCAGGGATCGGCGGGCACCTCCTCTATAATCTCGTGATTGTTTTTGCGTGGGGAATCTAAGATGTACGCACTCGGAATTGAATCCACCGCTCATACATTCGGAATCGGAATCGTGGATGAAAAGTGTAATGTCATCGCCAACGAGAAGGCCGCGTATACAAATCCGGATGCGGGAATTCACCCCCGCTTAGCCGCGGATTATCACCTCTCGAATGGGGGTCGTATTCTCCAGCAAGCATTAGAGAAAGCCAACTTGAAAATGTCGGATATCGATGTCATATCATTCGCCCAAGGGCCCGGATTAGGTCCCTGTTTGCGTGTGGGGGCGATTACCGCGCGCTACCTTGCATCCAAATACAAAAAACCCTTGCTGGGAGTCAATCACTGCGTGGCGCACGTGGAAATAGGGAAAGTAAAAACGCGCGCGAAGGACCCTGTGGTCGTATACACGTCTGGGGCTAACACGCAAATCATCGCGTATGAGAATGGAAAGTACCGCGTGATGGGGGAAACACTTGACATGGGGGTTGGAAATGTATTGGATCAGTTTGGTCGCGACATGGGATTGGGTTTTCCCGCCGGACCGGTGATTGATCAGAAATACTTCAAGGGGAAAAAACTCATTCCTCTTCCGTAGTCCGTGAAGGGAATGGACTTGGTGTTCGCCGGACTGCTTACTGCCGCGACGCAGAAGATTGGAAAGGAAGACGAGGATGATTTGTGCTACTCCCTCATGCACACGGCCTTCTCCATGGTCTCCGAAGTGGCGGAGCGGGCATTGGCTCACACGGAGAAGGACGAATTGTTGGTCACGGGGGGCGTGGCGGCCTCGAAGGCATTATCGGAGATGCTCCACAAGCTCTGTGTGGATCGTGGAGCCAAATTACACGTGGTTCCTATTCCCTATGCCATGGACAATGGGGCCATGATCGCGTGGCAGGGATTAATCGAGCATCGTGCGGGAAGAACGCAACCCCTATCTGATACGCGGGTGAATCAGCGTTTCCGCACGGATCACGTGGATGTCTTCTGGAAGACCTGAACAATTTTCCTTTTGATGAGGGTGGATTTGTAGGTCTTAGACTTGTAGGCCGGGGCCCGCATAATCTTGCACGTGAGACCGCGCGTCTTAAGCTTGGTTTCAATGCTCTTGGCATCGGCGGGCTGATCGTATCCGAGTACAATCACATCCGGTTTCAATTCCACCACTTTATCGAGGATGTTTCCTTTTCCACCAATCACCGCGCGATCCACTCCTTTCAATGCGCTTACCATTTGTACGCGCGTGCGTTCATCACACACAGGAAGCTTTCCTTTGAATCGTTTTACATTGTCATCTCGCGCCACGATCACCGTCAAGTGGGTTCCTTGTTTCTTGGCGTACGTGAGATAGTGCACGTGACCAGGGTGCAATACGTCAAATGTTCCCTGCGCCAGAACACGCACGACTTTTTTCTTGGTTGTGCGTATTTTTTTCGTTGATGTGTGGATATTTTTCTGTGTGGCGCGCATTTTTCGTGTTTTCATTGCGAAAGATGATGTAGCAAGCCTTTATATAGCACGGTTCATTCCTCCGACATAATAACTCCAACTGGAGGAACG
>CAZKYB010000030.1:0-12849 GCA_964557045.1 uncultured archaeon | reverse complement strand
CCAGCTCCTGAAACGGCTTCCTCTCATTTGGGTGCGGCGGTGAAGTGGTGCAAGGTAAAGGGGCTGATTCACTTCTACACGTTCGTCTCGTCCTCAAATGTTCCCGCGCAATTGAAAGCCCTTCTTAACTCGCACATGCCGGAGGGGGTAAAATGGAAGATTGCTTTTTCTCGCAAAGTGAGTGATTTTTCTCCCTCGAAGCAGCAGTGGTGTGTGGGGGTTCAGGTTTTGTCCAAACTCAAGAGCGGATTTAAGAAGTCCAAGAAAAAAAGTTCAGCATGATCATTGTGTTGATTGGTCCCCCAGGTTCTGGAAAGGGGACGTATGCCCAAACCCTCGCCAAAAAAGGGTGGGTACATTTCTCCATGGGTCAAGCGCTGCGCGACCACGTGAAACGCAAAGGGCCCATGTCCAAGGAGATCGAATCCTACACGTCCAAAGGAAGACTAGTTCCTGGTCACGTGTTCTTTCCTGTTTTTCAGGAAGCTGTGCGTCGCTTCGGGAAGAAAAATATTATTTTTGATGGGTTGCCGCGCAACTTGGATCAGGCCGCGGGGATGGAGAAGGCGCTGAAAACCATCCACCCTATTGATGGGTATTTTTACATCGATGTTCACGAGAAGGAGATTCGCGATCGCTTGAAGAAGCGCCGCCAGTGTGCAAATTGTGGAAAAGTCTATGGGAAACCAGTCGTGCCCAAAAAGAAAGGGATTTGTGACCGATGTAAAGGAAAGTTGGTCATCCGTGAGGACGACAAGCCAAGCGTTATTCATGAGCGATTCCAAGTATATGAGAAGGAGACCGTTCCCGTGATTGATTGGGCCTCGTCTCGATATCCCGTGTTTTACATCGACGGACACGGGAAACCAGGGGTGGTCTTTAAACGTCTCGTGCGCTTATTTCCTTTATTGAAGGGATAAGGGAGCATGGTTTTGAGATGACCCAGAAAGGATTATTCATTGTCACGGAAGGGATTGATGGGAGTGGGAAGACCACACAAGCCTCCCTATTGGCCCAGTGGATTTTTGGTCACTATAAGAAAGTCAACACGATTGTTTTGACGCATGAACCTTCCAATACAAAATACACGAAGGAGATTTACGAACGCTTGCATTCGAGGGATCCCAATCAAACCCCCAAAGATAGAATGTTAGAATTATATGTGTTAGATCGCGAAGAACACGTGAATGAAATCATTGCTCCCTCTCTCGCAAAAGGAATGTTTGTGATTTGCGATCGGTACAAGTATTCCACGATCGCTTATCAATCCGCGCAAGGCATACTTACTTCCCATGCAATCTCAGAGAATGCGGGTTTTCCCATTCCTGATCTCACACTATTCTTCAACGTGAACCCGGAAACCACGGTGGAACGCATGCAGAAGATGGGGAAGAAGATGGATGGGTTCGAGAAGAAGGAATTCCTCGAGAAAGTGAAAGCGCAATACCTCAAATTGCCCCAGTTATTGCCCAATGAAAAAATCCTCGTGATGAACGCCAACCAGCCCATCGAAGTCGTTCATGCTGATGTAACAAAGGCTGTGAAGCCCTTGATTGAGCAGTGGTTGAAGTGAGTAAACGGGACTAATTTCCCTTTTTTTCTATTGTCGCAGCGCGCCCCAGAGGATTTCATCCTTGGGACGGACTTCGATTCCCGTATCCACCACATCAAATGAGTGGACGGATTTAGAATGGTTAGTTCCGCGGAGTTTACGAACAAAGATGCTTCGGTTAGGAGGGGTGAAATACAATCCCACGACTCCATCTACGACAAATTCTTCCACGCCGTATGCAGAGAATTTGTATCCAATCGTGTTCCGGTCTTCTCCTGGAATTTCACTCGTCAATAAAGTGGTGCATCCCGTCTCCTTGAGGCGGTTAACGAATTCAAAGATAATATTACGCAAGGCTCCGTGCTCGGCAATCCACACTCCAAAGGAAGTGACAGAATCAATCACGAGTCGTTTGGCGTCGATGGAATCGACCATCTTGGTGATGATGGATAATTCTTTCTCAATCTGTTGTTCGATTTCTTCTTGAGAGTGAGATCGTGTGAGATTGAGGCGGTAAATCTTCATGAGGTTCTTGTCCTGCATGGATTTGATGTCCCAAGAGAATGATTGCATGTTCCATGTGATGTCCTTCAATCCTGTTTCGAGGGTGACATATAACCCGGGTTCATTGAAGGAACGCGCTCCTTCGTAAATGTATTGCATCGCAAAAATGGTCTTTCCGGCTCCCGGTCCTCCGCCCAATAGGATGGATGCGCCCTCCGGGAATCCTCCTTCGATTAGCTCGTCAAATCCGGGGATGCCTGTGGGGACGCGTTTCATTCCTTTTTCACCGACAACTCCATCCTTTCGGGGTTTAAATGAGTGGCGGCTTCAGATTCACTGCTACCCGAAGCCCTGCATGGGGGTGCACTTTTCTTCATCGCACACTTCCACCATGCTGCCATTCTGGATGTGGGTAGATCCTGTTTTTCCATCTTCTTGGGACACGAACCACACATCATCCACAAACGGATTTTGGTATGCCGTTATGCTTCCATCGCCGTTGGATCCGCTGTATGAGCACCAGAGTTTTTCCTTGTAGCCCGCCACTCCTTTGTAAGTAAATTGGACGCCGTAGGATTGGGCGAATACGCCCGCGAACCCAACACCAAATTGTACTTTGGAGCACACGCTGTCGGTGACTTCACCACTGGCCGTCGTGTTATCTTCTGTAGGTGGAAGGGTTGGGATGGTAGGAGTGGTAATGTCCACTCCGGGTATGGAGGGAATGTTCACACTGCCTCCAAAATCATTCCCGCTTGTACAGGTGGGAATGTTTGCGTCGATCCCGCATGCTTCGCGATTTATATCGGCAGGGATGCATGAGGCATTTTTATCGATGTTTGCACAAATAACTGTGTTTACCTGCGTGTTTGTCGATCCCACGCATCCGAGCAAGGACACGATCAATAGTCCGCTAAGTAGTATTTTCATCATCTTATTTTCCTCCTTGAGCAAATGACCAATTATTCACATTCGTGCCATCGCGCAAGTCACGCAGACGCCCTTCTGTTTCTCGATGTCGCTTTTCAGAGGGTTCACTTTGCAGATTTTGCACTTTTTCTCTAATAATTTTCCTGCCTTGTCGGCGTATCCTTTGGCGCGGTTGGCCGTTCGAACGGTGTTATCGGCCGTATTCATGACCTGGTTGGCCTTGTTGACGGTCTTAGAAATCTTATCAATGGCGTCGAATAATCCCATGAAAAATGGAATATTTTTGGGATTAATATAGTTTGCCGTGGCAAGCCTTATTAGGACTGTATTGGGTCTCTTTCTCTCATGGCACGCCGGCACAAGGTATCTTTTTCCGAAGACGGAGGAGAGGATGAGTATGGGGACTTGGAGACCGTGGAAACCAACATCACCGTCCAGTCCTCGGATGACCTGGTAGGATTGATTGAGCAGCCGGCCTGGAAGACGATTCTCATTTCCCTCGTTAAAAGTGAGAAAATGGACCCCTGGAACATCGACATTAAGGAGCTGGCGCTCAAATACTTGGACAAGATTCGCTCCCTCCAATCCACCGACCTGCGCTTGCCTGCGAATGCAATACTCGCAAGTGCTATTTTGTTAAAATTCAAAGCCCGTGCGCTGCGTCTTCCTTCCTTGGAGGAAGCGGATGAGGTAGAATGGAAGGCCTTGCTGACCGAGGAACAATTGCTGGGCGGAATGATGCCGGAGTTGCTTCCTCCCGGTCTCTCACGTGAAGGGAAGGTCACGTTGGATCAACTGGTTGAGAGTATTGAGTCCATTTTGGAAAAGACCAAATCAAAAGTGCAGCGCGAACGGGATGGCCGCGATCGTCCCGTTTTCAATCTTCCATTTGCCTCGATGAACCTAGAGAGTAAGATGAAGGAAGTCTTCGAGCTGGCCTCGCGTTGCGCGGACGAGACGGGTCTTTCTCGTTTCTCCCGGATGATGGAAGGGAGAGATGTGAATGACGTGGTGGAGTGCTTCCTCTCCTTGTTGTTTTTGGTGAATGAACGAAAATTGAATGCGTGGCAGGAAACATTGTTCGGTGAGATTTTTGTAGGGTCCGTGAAGGATACGAATTAGTTTTTTCCCATTATTCGGTACCACTCGAATCCGAATGGGTCATGGATTCCTTCTACTCGTTCAAGTGTTTGGTTGGTGAGGAGGGGGCACAGGAAGGTGTTTTTTCCAATGGGCTGATAAGATGGATTGTAGATGAGGAGTTTTCCTTTTTGTTCGGTGAAAAATTTTTGATTACACCTGGCCTCAAGGATGAATTTTTGGTGGTAAGGCGGAACGGGTCTCGCGCGGGGGTCCATGAGGACAATTCGGGCATCATTGGAGAAGTACTCACTCACTCCCTGCTGGGCGAGCAATGAAATGAAGGCGTGGAATTCTTCTCCTTTATCCTGGATGAATGGACTCATTCCCGGGACGAGGGAGTATTCTCGCAAATTAGGGGAGGCACTCACCAAGAGTATACAGTCGAGGAGGAGCAACACGACGAGGAGGATTTTTCCTTGACGAGGGACGTATTTTCGTATGGCATGGGAGAAATAGATGAGGGGGAGGATGAGGAAGACAATGTAATAGCGAGACAATAGTCCGAGCTGCGTGAACACTGCGGCGAGAATCGTGATGCCCATCACCGCGAGTGTAATTCGATGGATAGGTTGGAGTGCATGGATGTGTTTCTTAACATCCGGAATTTTTTTCCGATGATACCATGCACCCCCTGCGAGGGTGAGAAGGATTCCTCCCACGAAGGAGTAGGAGGTCATGTTCAGGGTGTCGGTGACAATGGAGAGGTTCACGCGCTGCAGGAATGTTCCCGCATATGTTTGGCTGGCCAGCGTGAGGATAAGTTGGAGGGGGTAAATGTACAGAATCACCGCTCCCATGAGGGCCGTTCCTATCACGAAGGGGAGCCATTTCTTTTTCACGCCCCAGAGTCCAAGGATAATTCCTGCGAGAACAAAGGGTGGCTGTCCGATTCGAGTCAGGAGGCTTGCCCCCATGAAGAATAGGGCGAGGAGCAAATCGAAATAGGGGGTGGGAATTCCATTCCACGTGTGTTTGAGGTCTCCTTTTGCATAGCGAATAGCGAATAGGAGCGCGAGGGTGATGAATAACGGGAGGAATACGTCCTGGAATACGATCCGGGAGACATTGATGAATCCGATTGAGATTCCTGCAAACAATACCGCGAGTATTCCTGTGCGTGTATCAAAGAGTTCTTTTCCCAGAAAGAAAAGGGCCACGAGGAACAATATCCCGATGATGGCGGTCCACGCGCGAAAAGAAAAGAGTTGGTCGCGCAGTTCAGGGGAGGCGAGATACGAGTATGCGTAGAGGTTGATTTGGATGCCGGCGGTGTTGGGATATTTTTTCGTCTTATCTAAGGCCCATCCCAGGAGTAGTTTACCAAGCGGGGGGTGTTCATAGTTGTATTCTCTCGGGTCGTATCCAGGGTGGGGGGTGTTGAGTTTGGTGGCGGCTACCATGACAATTATTTCATCATCCACCGGAAATGTTGTGGTCATCCCGTCGAGTCGGACGAACACACTTGTGAGGAGGACAATTCCCACCACCGCGAGGGCGAGGGTTTCTTTCCGAGTTGGTTGCCACATGGTTCTTTCACGTGTTGTTCGAAATAAAAGGGATGGGTTCGCATCCGACGGTTTTTCGTCTCATCTGCGTTCCAAAATGTGATGTTTGGCTTTTTTGACCATCTGTTGGATGGATCCATTATTGTTGATCTGGAGGCTGCTTTCCTTGGCGAGTGCGGTGAGGTCGGCGAATCCGAGTTTGGGGAGGTGAAACAGGGTCATAATTTTGAGCCAGAGGCGTGCGTACGCTCGGATTCCTCCTCCCTTGTTGGACTTTCGGAGCTGGATGAGGCTGATGCGTCGGTTTCGTGGGGTGATGATGTGAATTTGGTGAATGTCGACTCCGGGTGCGAGTTCGCGTAATACTTCAACGTCCTGGGGGTGAACCGCTCCATCCACGATAAATGTTTTTCGTCCGGTGCGCTGAAACTGGTGGTAGGATTTCTCCATGGCCATCCGCACGGCTTCCCTTCTCCCGTGCTTCATGACTCCTCGGATGGCGCCGAGTATAGAGGTGGTTCGTCCGTGGCGTTTGGCTACTGTCTTGGTGAATCCTGCACGAACGCCATTCATTTCAGTGGCCAACGCGTGGGCGAGGGTAGTCTTTCCACTCCCTGGGAGTCCAGAGATTACCACGATTCGTCGGCGGGGCATTGAGGATTATTTGCTTGGGTCGTTTTTATCTTCACCAGTTCAATTAAATACCCGGTTTGGGTTTCCTTGCGCATGGCCAAGCGTTCCCATTCCCGTAAGGTTCCCGCTGCACATGGTCAGTTGCCGCATCACCAGGTGAAAGGGTACCATCACAACTCCATGGATGGAGAATGGTTGAGGGATTTGATTTTGGGTGGGCAGGATGGATTAGTGAATGTCCTGGGATTAGTCTTAGGGGTGGCCACCGCCACGAGCGATACTCGTATTGTGATTGTGGCGGGGTTAGCGGCGATGTTTGCGGAGGGAATCTCCATGGGGGCGGTCGCATACACATCGACCAAAGCCACGCTTGAATTTTATCAAAAGGAAAAGACTCGCGAGCTCAAAGAGATTGAGGAGGTTCCCGAAGAGGAACGCGAAGAGGTGCGTCGCATCTACTACGATAAGGGTTTTCGCGGGAAGCAATTGGAGATGGTCGTGCAGAAGCTCACGGCCAACCGAAGTCAGTGGTTGAATGTCATGATGGAGGAAGAGTTGAAGCTCCAGAATCCCAAGGAAACTCCTCTCCAATCCGCCATCATTGTGACGATTGCCGCGTTGATTGGGGCCTTGTTTCCCATTCTTCCATTCTTCTTCATGTCGGTGGCGGATGCTATATGGGTGACGGTTCCTTTTTCCTTAGTGATTCTCTTCATCGCTGGCGCATTCAAGGGGCGCTTCACCAAGGTGGAGTGGTGGCGCTCGGGGTTGGAATTGGCCATCATCGGTATTGGGGCGGCATTAATTGGATATGTGATTGGCTCGCTCTTGAGCGTGCCGGTGGCGTGAGGGGTGGGTATTGCGTATGCTAGGTGCTTACTCTCTTGCGTCTGGGGATTTTCTCTCCACGTTTTTGCTATTCCTATTTCTCTTCTTCGTTTTGCTATTCTTATCGGTGGTGCTGTATTGGTTCAATCGCTTCCACACGGTTCCCTCTCTCACTCTTGTGGGCAGGACGATGCTCGTTTCCCTGCGCACATTCCCTGAGATCATCACGCATCGCGTGAAGTCGGTTCCGGGTCGCATTAATCATCGTTTGAACTCGTCTCACCCGAAGCCTTCGCCCTATCCGACGTCTAAGATGCACGTTTCATCAAAGAAAAAAGCTAAGAAAAAGTCAAAGCGGATAGGGAACTAATTTTCCCTTTCACTTCTTGAGTTCTTCATCAATCAATCGCTTGAGCTCCGCTTTCGGCATGAGTCCGGTAATCCGTCCAATTTCTTTTCCGTGGGAAAAGACAATGAGGCAGGGGATTCCGGTGATGTCGTTGGCTTGGGCGATGTCCGGGTTCTCGTCGACATTAATTTTGGCAAACTTCAACTTTCCTTTGTATTCAGGTTCGAGCTCGGCGAATCGCGGGGCGAGCATCTTACAGGGGGCGCACCACGCGGCCCAAAAGTCGACAATGACAGGGGTCTTATGCTTCAATACTTCGCTATCAAACGTTCCGGAGGACAATTCCATGACCATACGATTCCACTCCTTTCAATCCACTATCAATGATAGGTTTTTGGCTTAAAAGGATGAAGGATTCCTCCATGCCTTCCCCTCCCCGTCTCATTGCCCATATCGATATGGATGCCTTTTTCGCCTCCATGGAAGCATTGGATCATCCCGAATGGGCGGGCCAACCCATCGTGGTGTGTGTCTTCTCAGGTCGCACTGAAGAGAGTGGGGTGGTATCTTCGGCGTCGTATGATGCGCGTCAATTAGGGGTGAAGGCGGGGATGCCGATTGTTACCGCAAAGCAGAAGTGTCCCTCGGGTCATTTTGTTCCAGTGAATCATGCCCGGTACTCGGCCGTTTCCGAGTCCATCTTCTCTAAGCTCTGGAGCGTGGGTTCGATTGTGGAGGTGGCTTCCATCGATGAGGCCTACGTGGATCTTTCTTCGCGGGTGAATGGTTCTTGGGAGAAGGCCGAGCAGTCCATGCGGGATTTCCAATCCATGATTAAGCGAGAATTCTCCCTTTCGTGTTCGGTGGGAATAGGTCCCAACAAATTGGTAGCAAAGATTGCATCTGATTTTCAAAAACCAAACGGGTTCACGATTGTTCGTCCTGAGGGAGTGTCTGCGTTCCTGGATCCTCTTCCCGTGAATAAATTATTGGGGGTGGGTCCCAAGACGGAGGATATTCTCTCGTCTCATTCCATCCGCACCGTATCCGACCTGCGCATTACGGGTTTGAGTGAGTTGGTTTCCTGGTTGGGCGCTGCGAAGGGGCAGTATTTGTTTTTCTCCTCACGCGGAATGGACGAGTCCTTGCTTGAGTCGGATCGGGAAAGGAAGCAGCATTCCAAAATATGGACGCTCAAGCAGGATGCCCAGTCATTTGACGCAAACACGATGGAGGTTTCTCCCAACGCGGATGAGTTGTGGGAAGAAACCGCTGCAAAGGGGCAGTATTTTACTCAAATAGGGGTGTTGGGCGTGTCTTCGCGCTTGAACCAATCCTCCAAATCCAAGACTCTCGTGCTTCCCTGCGCGTCGCGGGAGCAGTTTGGGAAGGAGCTGGAAGAGTTGTTTCCCCAGCTCTTTGATTCAGCCGATCTTCCCCTGCGTCGGGTGGGCATTCGTGTGAGTGGTTTCTCTTCGGCACCCAAGCAGAAGCGTTTGTTTGATTTTTCGTGAGAAGAAAAGTCTTTCAGCGAATCATTAAGACGCTGCTTTCAATTTCCATCTTTCGCGGATGAATCATTCCAATCTTAGTGAATGCGGGCAAGCGGTTGAGCGTGACATGTTCATGCAGCAATGCACGAAGTCCATGGGCCGTACGGCACAATACTCGAGTTCCCGGTTGGGCGTGTTCGCTTAGCTCTTCCATCCATTTACGTTTATTCTCCACGTGTCCAGCCAGCCAGATCACGTCGGCATTGCGAATGCTCTCGGTGACCTTCTTGGTTTCGATGAAGGAGATGCGCGTATCCATGCGGGTCTTCTCGAGGGCCATTTGTACATTCACGCGTGCCTCTTCCTCATTCTCGTGCATGAATACGCGAGCGCCAAACTTCTTGGCAAATACGAGGGCGCTCACGGGGTAGTGTCCGCTGCCAATCATGACCATTCGTTCCATGGGTTTGATGTGGGCCAAATGTCCCTCGCGCAGGGAGAGGTTGTATTTCCTCCTCAGGAGGGAGTGGTTCATGCTCCATTCGGGTTTGTCTTGGGATAAAAGGGACTGAACGTGGGTCTTTTCCACGTCTTTCTCATAGTATGCATAGGCTTGTCTCGTCAAGTAGGCCGTGTTTGCGATGTGGTCCATCTTCAGGAGTGTTTTCTCCTGCACGGGGGAAAATCGATGGGTGAATATGAGGTGTTCTAGCGCGTGCGTGGCCAATTCCACTTGCTTTTCTACTGCGGGGTGTCCGCTCTTCTGGAGCAACTCTTGTAATTCCGTTGAGAGTGTCTCGAGATTCTCATGGAATGTCTGGATTGCGGGATGGGAAATCATTTTTCTGGCCTCGTATTGGGAAAAACTGGGAGTTTTTTCGTGTGGCATGAGACCCATTCGTTTCAATTATAAAGGTTGAGTTTAACGCGTGCTACATATTGAATAGTTGGATATTTTCCATGCACGAAAGAAGGGTGGAGAAATTATTTTTCCGATTCGTTATGGTTTGTTGGATAAAACTCGTTTTAGTATCGGATAATTTTCTGGAATTTTTTCCACGGAAGGGTGTTGAGGACATTTTTCTCCTCCACCCATCCTCGTCGTGCCTGTCCAATTCCTAATTCCATGAAGTCCATGTTACTGGTTGAGTGGGAATCGGTGTTGATGACCAATGAAATTCCTCTTTTCAAGCATTCCCGTATGTGTGGGGGATCAAAGTCCATGCGGGAGGGGAATGAATTGATCTCCATGGCCTTTCCATTCGTCTTCGCGGCCTCTAATATTGTGTCGAGGTTGAATGCGTAGGGGTTGCGCTGGTTAATGAGCCTTCCCGTCGGATGTCCCATGAAGTGCACGTACTCATTCTCGAGCGCTTTCACAATTCGAGCGGTCATTTTTTTCTCATCGCTCTTGAATCCGGAGTGGATGGACACTCCCACCACGTTCAATTCTTTCAACACCTTGTCCGGCAAGTCTAATTTTCCATCGGATAGGATGGCGACCTCGGCGGCCTTGAGGATGTGAATCTGGGGATACTTCTTTTGGATCGTATCGATCTCCTTCCAATGCGCTCGCATGCGCTTCTCATCCAACCCATTGGCTACAATATCACTTTTCGTGTGGTCGGATAGCGCCACGTATTCGTATCCCAGCTCAATGGCCTTTTGGACCATTTGTTCGGTGGTGTTGGCCCCATGGTCCCAGTTGGTGTGGACATGCAAGTCTCCCTTCGTGGATCCATATGGGATGAGCTCAGGGAGTTTTCCCTTCTCCGCGGCTTCTATTTCTCCATTATTCTCTCTCAGTTCAGGGGGGACATAGGCTAGTTTGAGTGCCTTGTACACGTCTTCTTCGTTCTTGGAGGCCATTACTTTGGTTCCTTTCACCAATCCATACTCGGAGAATTTCATCCCCATTGAGATGGCTCGATTTCGAATGGCGATGCCGTGTTCCTTGCTCCCCGTGAAGTGCACGAGTCCGCTTCCGTATAGTTCAGGGGTTAAGAGTCGCATGTCGGATTGTAAACCATTCTTGAACCGCACCGAGGTCATCTTTTCGCCCATTTTGATGACGGATTCTACTTCTGTTAGTTTGGTGAGGAGCTTGGCGACCTTTTCCGGTGTTTTCGTGAACACCACCATGTCCATGTCCTTGACGGTTTCCCTCCTTCGTCTCAAACTTCCGGCCAATTCGGCATCGCTCACCCCGGGGAGGCGTTTGATTTCCTCCACAATACCTCGCGCATAGGGCAACACCACTCCCATGAGTCTCCTTTCGGTTCCTTTTTTCACGAGTGAGAGTCCCATGAGGATATCCTCTTCAGATTTTTCTCCGAATCCACTCATGGTTCTAAGTTTTCCCGCTTGGGCGTTCTTTTCTAGTTTTTCAAGCGAGTCGATTTTCATTTCCTTATACAATCGCGCGACTTTCTTGGGTCCCAAACCTGGAACGCGGAGCATTTCTTCGACTCCTCGCGGGATTTCTTTCTTGAGGTCGGTATATTCTTTCATTTTTCCGGTTTCGACATACTCAACTATTTTTTTCCCGATTCCTTCTCCTATTCCAGGGAGTTCCGTGACTCCCTTGATTCCTTTCTTCTTTACCACGTCCTCAATGGGTTCCGGGTATGTTTCAAGGGTGCGGGCCGCTTTTCGAAAAGCGATAGGTTTCCATTCCACTCCCAATATGTCTAGAATGTCGGCCATCTCATAGAAAAGAGCGGCAATCTCGGTGTTCTTCATGCTTTTTTCACGACTCCGATCTGCGGACAGTGCTTAAGCAATGGGCACGTGGAACATTTGGGTGTGCGTGCGTCGCATACTTTTCTCCCGTGCCATATCAAGTAGTCTGTGAACGTGGACCAGTCTTTCGTGTTCACTATTTTCATCAATTCGTGTTCGACTTTCACGGGATTATTTCCCTTGGCCAATCCTAATCTTCGCGACACGCGAAACACATGCGTGTCCACGGCGATTCCTTCGTTTTTTCCGAAGGCGTTCGACAATACAATATTGGCGGTCTTCCTTCCTATTCCTGGGAGCTTGACTAACTCTTCCATGGTGTTGGGAACTTTCCCCTTGTGGTGTTTCAAGATGTGTTCGCAAAATCCTCGAATGTTTTTGGTTTTGTTTTTGTAGAATCCCGTGCTCCGAATATCTTGCTGCAATTCCGTTTCTTTCACTTTCAAATAATCCTCGGGCTTCTTGTATTTCTTGAACAATGTTTTCGTCACCATATTTACGCGGACATCCGTGCATTGGGCGGAGAGGATGGTGGAGATGGCCAACTCTACGGGATTTTTCCATCCTTCCAGCCCAATCTTAGGGGCAGGATAGAGTTTAGTGAGGATGGGCCGTATTTTCTTCCATCGTTCGTTTGCATTCATATCTCATGGGCATTTTTCGCCCCTATAATCGTTACCTTTAAACAATCTCATATGGCGGAGGTTTAGTATGCCTCTGCCTCAGATGCTTCCCAAGGATGCCCTTCCCTTGTTGAATGACCCCTCCTGGGTTTGGATTGATGTTCGGGAGGAAGATGAGTTTGAATATGGTCACATTCCCGGAATCAAACACCTCCCAATGTCCACGCTTACCCCTGAATCCTTTGCTTCATTTTCCAAGGACCAAAAACTCATGATCGTGTGCCGGACGGGCGGGCGGAGCAGTCGAGTGGTTCATGCGTTATTGGAGATGGGATACGTGAACGCGTGCAATTTCTCGGGCGGAATGGTCGGATACAACATGGTGGCGCCCTCCCATATTCCTGTGCTGATGCACTAGCCCCCCTCTGGGATTGGGGTTTCCTGCACCAATCCTTTTTATGCCCTCCCTAGGCTTTTCCTTAATAGTACGCACGGGTAACCAAGCGGTCAAAGGGGCCAGACTCAAGATCTGGTGGCTTAGTGCCTT
>CAZKYB010000029.1:0-13109 GCA_964557045.1 uncultured archaeon | reverse complement strand
TTCCCCCCTCTATTGCGGGGATGGTCTTTGTAACGGAACTGAATCTCCGTTCACCTGCACGGATTGCACGGACACCAATCCCCCCGTTCCTTCTCTTTCATTAGCCGACGGAGACAAACTGGTAGTGGCTAGTTTTTCGGCCGTGGACCCAGAAGGGGACCCCGCCCTCACATACACCCTGCTCTATTCCACCAACCAAACAAAAATAGATGGAGTATTACTGAGTGGCCCCACGAACAGTTTCGATTCCCCACCAATTGGAGTATACGTGGTGTCGCCCCCTCTTGTCATTCCAGGGGCCAATGTCTATTCTCCCTTTGATGGAAAACTCTCCCTGGGAGGAATCCCGAATGGAGTCCCTACTTATTTTCGCGTGCGCGCCTGTGATAGTGGGGGAAACTGCGCGGCCACGTTCCCTTCAATGTCGGCCACTCCCTCACACAAAACGGTTTCAACCACCGTGGGGGCGGACGAGATCGTGTTTGATTGGAGCACAAAAAAATGCACAAATTTGGACATTCCGGACAACCCTGCGCGATTCTTTCGCACCTCAAGCGGTCTCACGATGATCGCGGGTAATGCGCCCAATGTATACATCTCCAAGTCAGCCGACTTCTCTGCCGCCAACCTACTAAATGGACACGTGTGTCCTCCCGCAGCGCCCGTTTCATTGGCTTCCACCAATAATCTTGAGGCCTACACGTTTGACAATTATGAGTGGATTTGGAGCACCTACAAAGAGGGAAGTACGGTCCATGCCATCGTGCATAATGAGTTTCATGACACCCACGCGTATGCGAGTCCGCCCTGTAAGGCCGGGGACCCCACTCCTTCCAATAAATGCTGGTACAACACGCTCACGCATGCCACGTCCACCAATGATGGCACCACATTCACGCAGGCAAGTTCACCAACTGCCAAACTCATTGCCGCAGGTCCCAATCCGTGGGATTACACGGCCATCACGGCGTCTTTTCCACTCGCATCGTACGAGTTTTATGGTTACCAGGGGGGGACTAACATCATCAAGCGGGGCGATGGATACTACTATTCCATTTTTTATCGCGAACTAAACCCGAACGGGGCCACTTCGGCCGACGCTGGATATTGTATCATGCGCACCAACAATTTGAGCGATACCACCTCCTGGCGTGCATGGGACGGGAAGGAATATGCCACCACGATGTTTGCTCCCTACAGCGGGAGCACGCCGGCTCCAACGGGGAAGGCACCATGCGCATTCATCTCATTCACGAATCAATTCTATCCGCGCGGGCTCACCTACAACACGTATTTGGGACAATACATCATCGTGGGGGAGGGAGTGGTGGGGAGTCAGTGTGGGGCGTATTATTCCTTGTCCCACGACCTGATTACGTGGTCCACGCCTTATTTTCTCAAACCAGGAAAGGTGGGCTACGGACCGTGCACCGGAATTTTGGGATTGACCCCCTACCCCACGCTCGTGGATCACGGTTCCGCGGGAGAAAATTTTGAGTACTCGGGGAAGGACGTGTTCATCTATCATTCGCTTTGGAACTCTGCCACCACCACGGATGTGGATTTGATTCGGGCGCCGGTGTCGTTTACAACTCCATAATCTCCCTTGGACACTACCCGCCCTCATAAAAAGCACTCGTCCTTCACTAAGTTATGGATACGAAAACATATTTCATCATCGGAATCGGATTAATTATCATCGCCGGGTTGTGGATGTGGAATCCCTCACCCACAGTGGCACCTCCCGTCATTCCCCCCGTCACTCCTCCAACGACTCCACCCACCACTCCTCCAGTAGTTCCTCCCATAGATGATTTTCCTCCCGTTCCGAGCGACGTAACCTATGAGTTTGGTGCCAAGTTTGAACCTCCAATAGGACGGATTGTTCACGGAATGGGGCAGTGGGATGATTATAATGTGAAGTACGTCGACGCGCTCGGCGACTCCCTCTCTCCTGCATCCGAGCTCATGTTTGTTCAAATTGGCGATTCTAAACGACCGTGGAACCCTGCTCAGATCAAGGCGAAGGTAATGGAGATTGACGCCGCGGGGGAGATTCCCAATCTCAACATCTCCTTGCAGGGGAACCAGTTGACGCAAGCAGAAATCGATGCGCTGGGGGATCCCTACTATGGGATTGATGATGAAGTGGCGAATAGCACGAAGTATGATTCGCGCATTCAGGATTTGATTACCATCGTCAAGGACTACAAGAAGCCCTTCATGGTGCGCATTGGGGGAGAATTCAATGGGTGGTGGAATGGCTACGAACCCTACGAATACCCCAAAGCCTATCGAAAGATTGTCCAGATGTTCCGCGACGCAGGGGTGGACAATGCGGCATTTATTTGGTGCTACGAGCCCGCCGCACCCAATGATTTTGATGAGAAGAATGCGCAGGGGGAATTCAAGTGGTTCCCTGGCAACGATGTGATTGACTGGTATTCCGTTGATGTGTTTGGAAACGGGGATGTTTCAGGTCCCCAGAAGACGGGAAATGGTTCCTTGACCGCATTTGGTCGAGTAGTTCGATTCCTGGACATGGCCAAGTCGGCCAACAAGCCGGTGATTATCGCCGAGTCCGCTCCTTCGCAGGTGGATATTGTTCCTTCCGCGAATGGGGAAGTGATTTGGTCGACGTGGTTCAAGCCCTATTTCCAGTTGATGCAGGACTATCCCATCATCAAGTGGTTCCACTACATCAACTATGATTGGACGAAGGCCAGCTATTATGCGTCCACCGGGTGGAAGAACTCGGACATCACAAACAATGCAATCGTGGAAGAAAAATACATTCAAGAATTAGAGAAACCCGCCTATATTCACTCGGATGAGCGATATTTGCTGAAAGACTTCAAGAAGTATGGATGAAAAAAAATAGGGTGTGGGAGAAAATCAGATGATTTTCTTCCCATCTTTATCGAACAAATGAATGACATTCACCGGGCATGAGTCCGCGGCTTCTTTGTTGTTAGCGTATTTGGGTTGGTCGATTTCTCGTTCTTCCAACACTGTATTGTCCCCTTCCTTCGTGTGTTTGGAGTCCTTGAGGTCCGATTTTCCATCCACGGGGGACATTTCCCAATAGTCCGGTGCCACGGCGGCACAGGCTCCGCACCCGATACAGTTGGGTCGGTCGTGCTGAATCTTGAAGTCAGGCATAATGGGAGTTCACCTACTACACTAAGCCTCCCCAATAATCGTTTTAAAGGTTTAGGGACAATCCTCGCGGATGGTCGGGAATGGACGAATTGAGGCCTTTTTGCTCGTTGTGAGTGTGTGGGCATAAAAAGATTCGGTCTCCCACATGGTACACTAGAGTACGTGGAATAGCCCCATCGTCTAGTGGTCAAGGATATGGGACTCTGACTCCCAGGACGGGCGTTCGAATCGCCCTGGGGCTATCCTTCTTTTTCCTTCTTTCCCATTCGACACCATTAAATGCACGGACTCCCCGGCGTCGTGCATGCGATTCCATCCCGTGAGGCGAGGACAGGGCTCCCTGGAGACCGTTTTGTTGTTAGGCGGCGCAGTGCTGGTCACGCTCGCCATCCTCTCACTTTTATTCTCATCAATATCCCTGCCCGGTCAGGTGTTGAATCAGAACATCGACACGTACACCATGCACGTCTCCTTGGATGGGAGCGGGAATCCAGTCACTCCACCTTCTTCGACTTGTGGTGATGAAATTCTTGATGAGGGAGAGTCGTGCGATCCCCCCCAAGGGGCATGTGTTCCTCCATACGGTTCCTCGTGTACGTACTGTAGTTCCTCCTGCAACCTCATTTCTCTCACCGGGGGATATTGTGGGGATGGAATAGTGAATGGCCCCGAGGAGTGCGACGGTACGTTGGATTGCACCGAGGGTTGTCTCCTTCAACCCATCCCCGTCTGTGGGAATGGGGTGGTGGAATCGGGAGAAGAGTGTGACGATAACAACACCCTTTCAGGGGACGGGTGTTCCTCTGCGTGTTTGGAGGAAGACATTCCTCCTTCGTATGTATTTGGTGCTAAATTTGAACCTCCGGTTGGGAGGATTCTCCACGGAATGGGTCAGTGGGATCATCCAGGCACGGGCAATCCGGTGTATGTGAATTTGCTGACCAACACGAGCGAGAATCCCCTCGCATCCCCGGACATGTACCCTGCCTCAAAGTTGATGTTCACTGGAATTGCAGACGATGCCTCGCGGTGGGACCCCTTCATCGCCAAGCTGACGAGTGTGTTGAATCAACAGTATAATCAGGGGATGATTCCTCATCTTGATATCGCACTGCGGGGAAACAAACCATTGAATCCAGACCCGTTGGATCCCCTCTATGGGGTGGACGATGAGATTGCCCACTCGACGACCTGGGATGCCCGTATCAACGAGTTGGCTGATGCGTACAAGGCGTATGGAAAGCCAGCCTTTCTGCGGATCGGGGGAGAATTCAATGGAAGTTGGAACGGATACCATCCCTATGATTATCCGCTGGCCTACCAGAAGATTGTAGACATGTTCAAGGCCAAGGGGGTAGAAAACGTGGCCTTCATCTGGTGCTACGAGCCCGCGGCGCCTAATGATTTCATGGAAAAAGACGCGGGGGGCAATTACAAGTGGTTTCCTGGAAATGAATACATTGATTGGTATGGCCTCGACGTGTTTGGTCCGTTGGATTTCAAACCAGGGGGAGTGAATTATTCGCGTTCCATCGCATTCCTCGATGCAGCCTCGGCTGCCGGGAAGCCGGTCATGCTGGCCGAGACATCGGTATCCAAGGAGGACCTCACTTCCGATCCGACGGACGGAATGAATGATTGGTCGAGTTATTTTAGTCCCTTTTTCATGTTCACGGAGGCCCACCCCAACATCCTTGCTTTCTATTACATCAACTTTGATTGGCAACTAGCGGGGGAGTATCAGGTGAGTGGTTGGAAGAACGCAGACATCACGATCAACGCGTATATTTCTCAGAAATACCTAGAGGAGGTTTCGAAGGGAAAATACCTCTACGCGGTAGACACCCCCCTCCTCAATCAGTATGGAGACTTCCCCTGAGGGCGGGGTCATTCTTTAATACTCCAGAATCCCTCACGTATTCCCGGATGAGTATGACTAATCCGGATGCTGTTTCTACAAAATTCATCGTCGTCACAGGAGGAGTGGTTTCCGGCCTTGGGAAGGGAATCGCTGCAGCGTCTATTGGAAAAATCTACTCCTCGGCAGGATTGAAAGTTATCCCGATGAAGTTGGACGGGTACTTGAACGTAGACCCGGGAACCATGAACCCCTATGAGCATGGCGAGGTATTCGTCTTGGATGATGGGGGCGAAGTCGATATGGACTTCGGCCACTATGAGCGATTTTTGAACGTGCATCCTAAAATCACCTGGAATCTCACCATGGGGAAAGTCTTTGATCACGTGCGACAGAAAGAACGCAAGGGTGATTATTTGGGAAAGACCGTACAGTTCGTTCCCCACGTCACAAATGCCATTAAGGAATTGATTTTTCGCGTGGTGAACGAGGAGCATCCGGACGTGATGATCATTGAAGTGGGAGGCACGGTTGGCGACATGGAAAATGAGATGTATGTCGAATCCATGCGTCAATTGAAGAAGGACGTGGGGGAAAACCACCTAGCGTATGTCCACCTGACCTATGTGCCCGTGCTCCATTCCACGAAGGAGGAGAAATCAAAACCCACGCAACAGAGCGTCAACCTCCTGCGTCAACGGGGGATCCAACCCGACATTATCATCGGGCGATGTGAACAGATGCTCACGGATTCCATTAAGGAGCGAATCTCCACCTTTTGCGATGTATCTAAGGATGCAGTCATCACAGGGTTGGATGTGGACAACGTGTACAAAATCCCAATCGTGTATCATGAGGAAGGAATCCTCTCTCAGTTGAATCAAAAGCTAGGGCTCGACGCGAAGCCAAACCTCCAAGAATGGGGGGAACTAGTGGGACGAATGAAAAATGCACCGAGCGAGGCGCACATTGCAATTTGCGGGAAATATACCAAATTAGAAGACAGCTATGCCTCTGTCATCGAAGCCCTTCATCACGCGGGAGCGCACCACCATGTAAAACCAGTGGTGCATTGGATTGAGACCACGCACATTGAGAATGGGATCATGAGCGCAGAGGACGCACTCCAGGGAATGGATGGAGTGATTGTTCCAGGGGGATTTGGCTCACGGGGCGCAGAGGGAAAAATAAAAATCATTGAGCACGTGCGCACACACGACCTTCCATACTTGGGATTATGCTACGGACTCCAATTGGCCACGATTGAATACGCACGAAACGCCTGCGGGTTAGTGGATGCCAATACCACGGAGAATAATCCTGAAACCCCCCACCCCGTCATTGATATTCTTCCCGAAAAAAAACAGGTTGAGGACATGGGCGGAACATTGCGCTTGGGGGGACAGGACGTTCTCATTTTACCCAACACGAAAGCCAGTGAAATGTTTGGTGCGAAAGCACGTCTTCGTTTTCGTCACCGGTATGAAGTGAATCCGGAGTATGTGGAGCGATTGGAGAAGAGCGGATTGGTTTTCTCAGGTCGTGCGCCCAATCAGCCCATCATGCAAATCCTCGAGCTTCCGCAGCATCGATTCTTCATGGCCACGCAGGCTCATCCCGAATTGACGAGCAAATTGGACAGGCCCAGTCCCTTCTTCGATGAGTTCATCGCCGCGTGCAAGAATACCAAGGAAAGCGGGGCCAAAGTTCTAGTGTCGAACCGTGATCAGTGATCGCTTAGCCCGCTTGGCGGTCTGGATGGCGGTGTTGAATACGTTCAAGGTCTCGTGGAGTTCTTTCTTTCCGTGCGCGAAGGAGGAAAAGATAACTTCTTGATAGTCCACATCAAACATGACCCCTCTTCGTAGGGATTCAAACTGGATGCGGGAATACAGGTCCGTGTCCACGTGTTCCAGATCGTGGTAGTGGTTAATCTTCTTCTTGTGTGTGGGAAGATACTGGAACATTCGAGGGTGCCCACTCATGAGGTGGGGGATCTTTTCCTGCGAGAGGATTTTGTCCATTCCTCGATACAATCCTCGCGTGAAGGAGGTGAATCGTTCCTGGTTGCTCTCTTTGCGTATTTCCTTCAGCGTGGCCTCACACACGCTCAAGGAGACGGGGTTCGCCGAGTAGGTTCCGCCATGCGCCACTTTCTTGGGTCCAATAACGGACATGATTTCTTCCTTTCCTGATAAGCATCCAATCGGGTGTCCATTGCCCATACATTTGGAGAATGTTGCGATGTCCGGCGTGACCTTGTAGAGGGATTGCGCCCCTCCTGGGTGCACACGAAAGCCGGTTTTGACTTCATCAAAGATTAACACGACTCCATATTTATCGCAGACCTCTCGCACGTGCTTGAGGAATCCATCCTCGGGCATAATCCCCGAGGCGTTTCCCATGATGGGTTCCATGATGATGCAAGAAAGTTGTTTGTGGTTTCGCTTGACCTTCTCCTCCAACCCCTTGAAGTCATTGAAGCTGGCTGTCATGGTGAGGGAACGCACTTCTTGAGGAATTTCTCTTGATTTCCAAAACATTCGTCCAGGGGGCAAATCAAAGGGAGAATGATTCGGGGTCACCATCACCGAGTCGTGCCAACCGTGGTAGTGTCCTTCAAATTTGAGTATTTTTTTCTTTCCCGTGAATCCTCGCGCCACCTTGATGGCGGCCATGGTGCTTTCGGTCCCAGAATTCGTAAAGCGTGTCATCTCCGCACAGGGGACCATTTTTTTGATGGTTTCGGCGACCTTGACTTCCTTTTCAGTGTCTAAGGCATACACGAATCCCCCCTCTAACGCATCCTTTACCGCTTTTACCGTGGCGGGGTGGGAATGTCCTAAAATGGAGGGGCCGAATCCCAATCGATAATCAATGTACGTATTATCATCCACGTCCGTCAAGTACGCCCCGTGCGCCTTCTTGGCAAACAATGTGCAGGCCTGGTAGGGGTGGCAGATCTCAATGTCCATCAGTCGAGCATTGCTCCCCACTCCCGCGGGGATGACCTTGGAGCTTTTCACGAACAAATCCAGTGACTTCTTGATCGAGAACGTATCCGGGGTCGGCTTCATGTCTCCATTCACCTTTTCGGGGTATTTTAAGGTGCCGGAAATACGATTATGCAATTTATGCACCAGCTACAGCCTGACAATAATACATCATGAGATCATCAGAAATAACTAACATAGAATAATTAGCTGAATAATTGGTTGACAAGTTTTGGCAAGCACCAGTAAAATTTTTCACTTGAACCTTTGGATATAATTGTTCATTCTCAATCCAAAAAGGAGCAGATGTTGAGACATTACTTGAGTCAAATGAACAAGGTTCGCCCGACAAACTACTTACAGCGTATCCATCTCCCATTTTACTTACAAGAACTTCATTGGATAATTCGGTACATAAATACCCTGCCACACCCTTTGGTATATTGCCATTCTGTACAAGAAAATTTAGACCCACTATTGCCAAAACTACAATTACCCCTGCTAGTATTATTTTGTTAGCTTCCATTTCCAAACCACCCCAGTTTAACAAATATAATTGTTACTATCAAGAACCCCGACTGGCTGACTACTAATAGAGTATGAGGCAGTATAATTTGAACTCATTAAAGTATCGCCCTCATACCCTATGTTGAACTTTACTTGTAGAAGGGGTATTGTTAATAATACATTATTATTTGAGTCAAAAATCTTAACAAACGCGCCACCTGAGTCATATGGCAACCTTAGCGCCAAATTAACATCCCCATTTTCTTCAATTAGGTTGAAATCTGGAATCGCAACTTGATTCCCATTAGCATCAAATTCCCCCAATGATCCATCAAAAACACTAATGTTTGGGATGGTTAAATTGACATCATGCAAAATATTTCCCTGCATATCAAACATTTTTGCAGTATTGGCACCACTCGCGTTTGATGTTTCTGGTGATTGGCCTGGAACAAGGGAGGTGTCTGTGAGACTGGCACTATTATCCCCAAATAATATGTTGAAAACATAAGTAAAAAAGGAGTTTGACGCATTAGCATCAGTTTGATAATTCAAAATATCTTTTACGATTTCATTGCTATTTACAGTTCCAAATTCATATCGCTCCCTCCCAACCTTGCCCTAGCACAAGTCTCGAACGCTTAAATACCTATGTAGAATTTTCCGCCGAAAAAACGGACCGATAAATTGATGGAAGAAAACCGATTGCTTGACACAAATAGGCCTCTTTTGCTGATATTTATCCAATTGTCAGGTTTCAGAGGGCGGTTGGATAAAATAGTGATTTTATTAAGCCCAAGTCGCCCGTTCCAAGGATGAAAACCTATGGGAACTTCATCCATGGAAAATGGGTCAAGACCACCCACACGATGGATGTGGTGAATCCTTTCACGCAGAAAACAATCGCGAAGGTGGCGCGCTCCACCAGCAAGGATACTCAAAAAGCCATTGATGCGGCACGCGAGGCCTTTGACTCCGGTCCTTGGCCCCGCATGACTCCAGGAGAAAGGGCCACCTGGTTGTTCAAGCTCGCCGATGAGTTGGAGAAGAGAACCGAATCCCTCTCAACAGTCGAATCCTCCAACCAGGGAAAGAGTTGGAAGATGGCCCACGATGGAGACATTCCCTTTGGGATTGACAACCTGCGCTTCTTTGCCGGAGCGGGACGAACCCTGCAGAATCAGACCGCGGGAAACTATGTTTCATTTGATGAGAAGGGCGAACACAAGCCTGCAGGATTTTCCGCCTTGAAACGCGAACCTGTGGGAGTGGTGGCGGCGATTACGCCCTGGAATTATCCCTTCATGATGGCCTGCTGGAAGATAGGACCTTCCCTAGCGGGAGGAAACACGCTCGTACTCAAACCGGCCAGCGCGACCCCACTCTCCACATTAGTGATTGCGTCCGCGGCGGAAAAGATAGGATTCCCTAAGGGGGTGTTGAATATTGTTACAGGTTCCGGGAAGGAAGTTGGGGAAACCCTCGCATCCAGCATGGACGTGGACATGATCACCCTCACGGGGAATACGGAAACAGGGAAGCGCATCCAAGAATTAGCCTCGGTGAATGTGAAAAAGACCCACTTGGAATTGGGAGGAAAGGCCCCCTTCCTCGTAATGGAGGATGCCGACGTTGAGGAGGCTGCTCAAGGGGCCCTCATTGGAGGACTCATCAACACGGGGCAAGACTGCACCGCCGCAACGCGCATATACGTGCACGAAAAAATACACGATGCATTTGTAAAAAGTCTCATCGAGAAGGCTAAGCATGTGAGGATGGGAAACCCCCTCAGTAAGGAAACCGACTTAGGTCCGGTGGTGAGCCAGGAGCACTACGACCGCGTCATGGGATTCATCCACCGCGCCCCCTCGCAGGGAGCCAAGAAAGTGTATTCGTCTCCCGTCCCGGAAGGGTGGTTTGTCCCTATTACGATTTTCACGCATGTCAAGCAGCATTCTGATTTGTGCCAGAAGGAAGTATTCGGCCCCGTGTACTCCATTCTCAAGTTCCGCACCGAAAAGGAGCTGATTCGGGAGGCGAACGACGTGAAATATGGATTGGCCTCTTCCATCTGGACGAAGGATGGACGCAAAGCCATGGTTGTTGCTCAACAATTGCGTTTTGGAGAAGTGTGGATTAATGAGCACGGTCCACTCGCTTCCGAAATATCCCACGGTGGATACAAGCAAACCGGTTCCGGTCACGATCTGAGCATTCATGCGTTAGAGGAATTCACCGAGCTCAAGCACATCTATTTTGACTTGACGCGAAAATCCAAGAAGCCCTGGCACTATACGGTCGTGGGGAAAAAATAAGGGGTTTTTTCATGGATGAGAAAAAAGTGTCCAAGAATATGCCCAAACGAATTGTGGTGCTGGGCGGGTATGGTTCGATGGGAAAAGTTATCGTGCGTGATTTATCCCAGTACGCTAAACACACTCAAATTGTAATCGCAGGAAGGGATGAGAGGAAGGCGCGCGCATTCATTCGAGAGGTGGGAAATCCATCCATCGAATTCGTTCCGTGCGACGTGAATGATATTCGTCAAACCGCGCATGCATTGAAGGGCGCGCATGTTTGCGTTAATGCCGTTCAGTATGAGTTGAATGAAAAAATCATGCGCGCGTCCTTGATGTCTAAGTGTCACTACCTGGACTTAGGGGGGCTGTTTCACACGACGCGGAAGCAGTTGAAGTGGCACGGAAAGTTCAAGCGCGCCGGGCTGCTGGCGGTGTTAGGAATGGGTGCGGCTCCGGGGGTCACCAATATTTTCGCCAAAATGGCCATGGATAAACTGGACAAAGTAATGGAGGTTCATTGTCGCGTCGGCGGAAAAGATTTCACCGTTATCAAGGATCCTCCCGTAATCTATTTCCCCTATTCTCCTAAGACCGTGCTCGAGGAACACTCAATTCCCCCGATGATTTTCACCAAGGGAAACTGGAAGCAAATTCCCGCGCGCTCACTCAAAACCAATGAGGATTTTGGGGGAAAAATAGGGAGGCAAGTCGTCATGGCCACCCTTCATTCCGAGGTGGCCACGCTTCCAAAATACAAGCCGGGGATTCGAGAATGCACGTTCCAGATATCATTCCCTGAGGATTTCGAGCAGAAGGTTTCGTTCCTCGTTGAAATTGGCCTGGCGAAGCCTGAGAATATTGACTACACATCCAAAATCCTGGCCCAGCTGCCCAAGCCGAATGTGAAGCCGCATGACATTGAGGTGCTTCGATCCTACGCGGTGGGTTCCAAGGGTGGGATGAAGAAAACGGTGTACGTGGATGGTTTATTCAAGTCGAATTCACGCTGGGGCGCAGGGGCGGGAGATGTGGACACGGGAGTCCCTCCATCGATTGTCGCACAGATGCTCGCGCACGGAAAAATCGAATCGCGTGGCGTGTTTCCCCCCGAGCAGTGTGTTCCAATCAAGCCCTTCATTCATGAGTTGAAGCGCCGGGGGATGAAGTTGAAGGTGAAGGTCCAATGAACTTTCCTGTTATTTATCCATTCGATGGAAAAACACTCCTCACGTATCCAGGGCACACTCCCGCGGAAGTGGAAGAAAAGCTTGTTCACGTTGTGCGTGCGCAGAAGCAGTGGAAAGAATGGTCATTCTCCGAGCGAAAACGCGTCATGAAGAAAGTGGCATCCATTTTGCGCCGGAAGAAGAAAAAATACTCCACGTTAATCAGTGAGGAGATGGGAAAGCCCATCACGCAGAGTGAAGCGGAGATTGAAAAGTGCGCGTGGGCCTGTGAACACTATGCCGATCACGCGGAAAAATACTTGCAGTCCATGAATGTGCGCACCGAGGCAAAGAAATCATATGTTTCGTTTGAACCCCTGGGAGTAATCCTGGGAATCATGCCCTGGAATTTTCCCTTCTGGCAAGTATACCGCTTTGCCGCGCCCACCCTTATGGCCGGGAATGGAATTGTGTTGAAGCACGCGTCGAATGTGCCCGGTTCCTCCTTGGCCATCCAGGAAGTCTTCCATGAAGCGGGGGTCCCCACGGGGTTGTTTGCGTCTCTCCTGATTGACTCTAAGACCGCCCTCGCATTAATCGATGATCCCCGCATCGCCGGGGTCTCCGTCACGGGCAGCACGCAGGCCGGGATGCAGATTGCCTCGCGGGCGGGATTAAACGTCAAGAAGTGCGTTTTGGAGCTGGGAGGCAGCGACCCTTTCGTGGTGTTGAATCCCGTGGAGAGTGTCCAAGATTGTGCCCTCTCCGCGGTGCAGGGTCGGATGGTAAATGGGGGGCAGTCGTGTATTGCTGCGAAACGCTTTATTGTGCCCAAGAATATCTCTCCTGAGTTCGCGCGGGAGATGAAGAAAGCAATGTCCGCGTTGAAGGTGGGGGATCCCATGGACCCTTCCACGCAAGTAGGGCCTCTCGCTCGAAAAGATTTGGTCGAGCACCTCCGCGGGCAAGTGTCTCGTTCGGTACGGATGGGGGCGCATGTGCTGTTCAAGCACCCGCACACGCCCAAGAAGGGGTTCTTTTACGCGCCTACTCTTCTTTCGCGCATTCGTACGGAGATGCCGGTGTTTTCCGAGGAAACATTTGGTCCGGTGGCAGGAATTAT
>CAZKYB010000028.1:12306-13227 GCA_964557045.1 uncultured archaeon | reverse complement strand
TTGTGGTTCACATAGTGCTTGTGTCCCCGGAATCCCCCATTAAAGTTGTGGGGGACGTGAAGAAGCTCATGGATGAGGGTCTTGATCTGCTCGTCTTCGCTCTGCCGATCAAACCTTTCTGAGATGAGTTCAATGGCATAGAATGGGGGTTGCTGCGTCCCCATCTGGATGATTTTTGGCATCGTGTGGATGCGCGCAATGACACGGCGTGAGGAAGAGCCCTGGGACTTGAATACGGTGATGCGCTCCTTGGGGATGTGTTGAAACTGTAGCTCATCAATCAGGTTATGCGTCATCTTCGTCCATTCAGGAGAGGGAACATACTTCATTCTTTCACTCACGACGAATGGGAATAAATGGGTAGCGAGAGAATCGCTCCTAAACGTGTTATGGTGAAGAAGAGGAGAGGGTTTCCTGCTCGAGGCTTTTCTTCTCAAACAATAACTCAAGCAAGGCCATGCGTACGAACAATCCATTCGTGGCCTGCCTAA
This sequence comes from uncultured archaeon, assembly GCA_964557045.1. GTDB lineage: Archaea > Iainarchaeota > Iainarchaeia > Iainarchaeales > VGJJ01 > VGJJ01. The sequence continues at coordinate 12,736 of CAZKYB010000028.1, read as the reverse complement.
AGTAGGCCGCGCGGGGATCGGCATCCACCTCAGGGGTGATTTCATTGATCCTCGGAAGGGGGTGCATGATGATGGCGTTTTGGGAGAGGCGATTCAACACATCACGGTTCAGCACGCAGCACTCGCGCACGCGCTCATACTCTTGAGGGGTAGAGAATCGCTCCTTTTGGACGCGCGTCATGTAAATTACATCCACGGCGGAAAGATCATGTTCGAGGGTTTCTCTTTCTTCAAATGGAATTCCCCTTTCCTCTAATTCCTGTGTGAATGCGCGCGGGATTTTCAGGGAGGGAGGAGAAACAAACTGCAAGGAGATTCCTTCCTGCTGGGCCAGTAGGTGCACGAGAGAATGGATGGTCCTTCCATTCAACAAGTCCCCCATCATAACCACATTCAAATTATTCAATCGTTTTTTCTCCCTCCAAATCGT
>CAZKYB010000028.1:0-12296 GCA_964557045.1 uncultured archaeon | reverse complement strand
GGTGTACATGTCCAGCAAGGCCTGAGTGGGGTGCTCACCCACTCCATCCCCTGCATTGATGATCGGACACTGCGACACGCTTGCGGCACGTGCGGCTGCTCCTGCTTCAGAGTGACGCAACACAATCACATCGGCGTAGCTCGAGGTGACGCGAATCGTATCTTCCAAGGTTTCTCCTTTCGTCACCGAGGAGAACTGGCTCGCGGCTTCGGTAGAAATAACCCTTCCTCCCAATCGATGCATGGCTGTTTCAAATGAGAATCGGGTTCGCGTGGAGGGTTCGTAAAAAAGCGCAGCCATGACCTTATTGGAGAGGGAGCGGTAGAGTTTTTCATTCCGGACATTCTTCTCCATGTCCAGGGCCAAATCGAATAAACGCCGAAGAATAAGGGGGTCTGAAAATTGCTTCGTTGAAAGGACGTGATTTAATTCCATTAAAAACACGCCAAGGAGACTGAACTATAAAAGAGTGAACCCGCTCCACAAAATTCTCTTTTAAACCCAACAACGCATGGAAGATTCATTGATGGAGTTGATTCCCCCTATGAACCTAGAGAAGATTGGTCCCGGAAAGAAAGCCCCTGAGGTATTGAACGTCATCATCGAAAACCCTCGAGGGAGCAACAACAAGTACGAATTCGACAAGGATGCCGGGGTCATCAAGCTGGACCGCGTGCTCTATTCGGCCGTATTCTTCCCGGCCGATTATGGGTTTGTCCCGCAAACATTGTGCGAGGACGGGGATCCCTTGGACGCGTTTGTCATGACCACCAATCCCCTCCACCCGGGCGTGTTGGTGGAAGTCCGACCTATTGGATACGTAAAAATGGTTGATGGGGGAGAACAGGATGATAAGTTATTGTGCGTCCCCAAAGACGACCCGCGATTTTCTCACATCCACGATTTGAAGGATGTCGCGCCGCACTTGCTGGATGAAATTGCCAACTTCCTTTCCACGTACAAAATCCTGCAGAAGAAAAAAGTCGAAGTGAATGGATGGGAAAATGCAGCGTCTGCGAAGAAACTCATTTTGTCTTCCATCAAAATGTTCAATGATGGAAAATAATTTTCTTCTTTTGATGGGGAAAAACCCATCACTCTTTTTTTTTTCAAACTAATGTGATGACCATATCGCTTCTGCATTTAGTGTGAGTTGGACAATTACAAACACGACATACAATCCAATCAGTGCAATCCCATCTCTGCGCGTGAGTTTCCTTCCATCATCGATGAAGGTGGTGAGCATGAGCGCGGCGAATCCCATGATGAGTGTGGATATTCCTATGATGCTCAGGTTCACGTCAAAAGGACGTATGATTGCCATGACTCCAATGGAAAGGGTAGCGTCGATGGCCACGTTTCCAAGAATATCCGCAAGGCCCACGGATTTGTGGCGCGCAAGAATAGCCTGAACCGAAAAGGTCAACTCGGGTAACGCAGCTCCGATGGATATCAGGAATAATCCTGCAAAGATGGTGGGGACCCCCACAATATGTGAGATATCCACGGAGGATTCCACGACAAATTTGGAGGCAAAATACACAATGAGCATCATCGCGGCGAACTTGGCGAGGGGCAGGGTAATTTTCTCCCACTCAATGGGGTGTCCATTCTCCCGGAGTCGGTTTTGGCTAATCATCCAGGCGAAATACCCCACGCATGCGCTCACCAGGATAAACCCATCAATCGTGGAGAGGGATCCATCAATCATCAATGCGAGGGGGAGGCCGATGGCCGCAAGGAAGGGAAATGTGGCCAGGCGATGAGTCCCCGAAACGGGAATTTCTTTTCCCAGAATGACAATAATTCCAATGACTAGGGTGAGGTCCACAATGTTGTTTCCGATGAGGGTTCCAATTCCCACCTCTGGAACTCCTTCCAAGGCCGAGTTAATCCCCACGAAAAATTCGGGGAGAATGGAGACCAGCCCGGCAAGGACAAAAGAGGCCAAGAATTCGGTCACCCGGATGGTCTTGGCGACCTCCAAAATGTACTTGACGGCCAGCGAGGAGGCCTTGATTAAAATCAATGAGGAGGCCCCAAAAATGAGCAGGGGTGCAATCCAGTCAGCCATCTAAGGGGCATGAAAACCCCTCTTATAAGCCTAATTGGGGGACTTTAGGGAATGGAGCCCATTTCCCCCTCACTATCGACCACCTGTCCCCATTTGGCCCTTTGTAATGGGTGCCCGGGGATGGAAACTCCCTATGTCCAACAATGTGAGAATAAGCACCAGGCTGTGAAGGACACCCTCCAATATTATGTGGAAGAAGTGGGATTTGTTCCGGCCTTGTCACTTCAGTTCTACCGAAATCGCTCGGACTATTGGTACGACCTCTCCTCCCAAATGGGGTTTAGGACCAAAATAGACCCGTATAAAGCTTTCCCAGCCTCCTCCTGCCAGCTGATGTCGACTAAGGCCCAAAAGGCCTATGGGGTGCTTGAGCCTTGGCTGAAGGCCAAGGGACTCCTTCCTTATTCGGTGTTGGAACAGAAGGGCTACCTTCGTTATGTTGTTTTTAGGGAGTCGAAGACGGATGGACACTTAGTGGTGACCTTTTACACGTTCTCCACCGACCACGCCGATCTCATTCAATCCTTAGCCCATACTCTGTTGGAAGGAAAACACGCCGAAGGAGTAGTATGGGTCCACGCGCCCCAACTCAATGATTCGGTCGAAGGAACCATCCATCAAACGTGGGGGGATCCTCTCCTACGAGAAACCCTGAATGGGATTCCATTCACGTATGACGTGCGTTGCTTCTTTCAAACCAATCCAAAAATGGCGGAGAAATTACAGAAGCACGTAGTGGAATTAGTCACCCCTGCTCATTCCGTGTTGGATCTGTATTGTGGTGTGGGATTGTTTTCCATTCCCCTCATCACGAAGGGACACTTGGTGAAGGGAATTGAGTTGGGAAATGAATCTATCACCTGGGCACGAAAGAATGCGCACGCGTTGAGACTGGATGACGATCAATTTTCGTTTGAAGTGGGGGATGTTCCTAAAAAATTGCAAGAGTTTGAAAAAACGAATGAAAAATTCGACACGATTATTCTTGATCCTCCCCGTTCAGGATTGAGTAAAAAGATTTGGCGACGCATCTTGCGATTGAATCCTAAGAAATTGATTTACGTTTCATGCAACCTCACCGCACTCAAGAGAGATTTGGAATGGCTAGAAGAATATGCCGAATTCACGATTGAGAATGCCACTGCATTCGATTTATTTCCGCACACGAATCACGTGGAGACGGTCGTGGACATTACACTCAACACGATCAAGGAATTTCCGAAGGGCGGATGATTAATTTTTTGAATTAGATTTTCATCAACGCAACATCTAATCCATCTAAGCTCATGAGTTTGGCTTGTCCCACACTCTCGCTTCCGCCACCGCTTCCTTTCACGAAGGAAAGGATGTTCTGGATGGTAGTTTTGGCATTGAACATGCTCGCACTTCCACGCATCACGACCAGCATCTTAGCGGACTTTGAAACTAATACAACGGCAAATGTGGGATTCTGATTCACGAGCATCTGCCCGAGTTTCATCAGGGGATTGGGTTCGATATCCTCAATCACTTCCACAATCTTGCTTCCCTTCGCACGGGCTTTCAAATCATTGGCAATTCCCGCAAGGTAGTATTCTTCCAACTGGTCAATCTTCTTCCGGGAGACCTTGTAGTCCTCCATCAGGTTCTTGGCGGCGGTTTCAAGGTCCTGCTCAGTGGTGTTTAGTATCTCCGTGACGCGCTTCAGCTTCTCTTCGCGCTCCTGGACCCACTTCAACGCAGGCTGCCCGGTGGCATAGGTGATTCGTTCGATTCCGTCTTGCACGCTCTCAACTCGCTGGATTTTGAAGAATCCTATCTCTTCCGTATTATTAATGTGCGTGCCCCCGCAGGCCTGGATGTCAATTCCTTCAATCTGAACCAATCGCAATTCCTTCCCGGGGACAAATCCCCCCTGGTAGATGCGGAAGCCATACTTTTGCTCCGCTTCCGTGCGAGGAACGACAAATTTATTGACGGGGATTTTCTTCTGCACGTGTTCTTCCACCAGCTCTTCGATTTTTCGAATCTCCTCATCGGTGATTTTTTTATAGTGTGTAACATCCAAGTGTGCTTTGTCAGGAGATTTCTGCGCTCCCGCTTGCCAAATATGCGGACCCAATACTCTTCGACACATCGCATTCAACAAATGGGTGGCGGTGTGGTTGTGCATGAGGTTGGCTCGGCGTTCACGCGAAATAAATCCTTTCACGGTTAAATTAATTTGAAATGAAGAAACATCTTCGACTTCGTGGAAGATTCTGTTCTGCACTTTCTGTACATTCTTCACGCCAATACCATTCAACGTTCCCGTGTCGAAGGATTGTCCTCCTCCTTCGGGATAGAATAATGTCTGATCAAGAATGACGTTGTTTCCCTCGACACCCAATACTTTCGCTTCGAAATCGTCCTCGTAAAGTTTGTCGTAGTACAATGTTTTCGTCTCGGGATATTTTTCGGCCGAAAGTGCGAGTCCGGCTTTCTTTTCTTTCTTCTTTTCATTCTTCACGCTGACTTGATCATAGAAATCAAACACTTCTTCTGAAATAATTCCATTCTTCTTGGCGATATCGGTGGCCATTTCATAGGGAATACCGTGCGACTCATACAAGGTAAGCATGTCTTTCTTCTGTAGGGGCTTGCTGTCTTTCTTCAATTTCTCAATCATCACTTGCATCTTCTTCTGTCCGCTTTCTTGCAATAAGTTGAACTTTTTCTGTTCCTCTTTCACGACTTCAATGGCAGTGGAAAGTCCATCCTGCAGGGAGTCATCAAACCCTTTCAATTCCTTCACGTGATCCTCGAGGATTTTGGAATAATCCAAGTTGAACGCAAATTCGGCGTTGAATCCGAAGACGCGGCGCATTAACAAGCGTAAATTGTATCCTCCTCCTCCATTCGAGGGAAGTTGTCCATCCGTGCACGTGTAGAGGATGGTTTTCAAGTGATCCGCCATGGCATACAAGGCTTGCAGGGAGGCAATTCGCGTGAATAGGTCTTTCTCATCCATTCCTAATTGGGTGGCAATTTCCAAGCGTTTTTCCTTCACGCCTCCCTCTTCCATGTTGAGGAGTCCGGAGAATTTGGCATATCGGGCAAACAAATCCTCATCTAGATGAACCCCGGTATTTCTCTTCATGTTTCGAATGACATTTCCAAAGGTGGTCTCGTAGCTCGTGGGGGCTCCGGTCGTGTACCAGGCTAAGCGTTCCAATCCCGCCCCCATATCAATGACTTTGGTTTTGAGTTCGCGGTAGGATCCATCATCGAGTTCTTCATACTGCATGAAGACACAGTTTCCTAGTTCGATTCCATGGGCGAAATATTCGATGGAAGGACCAAATGTCCCGCCGCCCGCCCATACATCCTCACGAAACACCAGTTCTTCGGGATTGACGCCGATGACCTTGGTGAGGTACTGATAATCATTCTCTAGGGCCTCATTCTTCCAATAGAAGTCCCCCGTTTTGGGCGTGTTGAAGGCATGCTGCCCAAACATGACAAATCCCGTGTAGTGTCGGCCCGTCACTCCTACGTTTCCCACATCATTGAATCGCAAGCAGTGCTGTGGAACAATGAGGGGGTTGGCCGGAGGTTCCACCTGTCCCGTGACCACGTAAGGTTGAAAGTCAATGATGCTGGCATTCGTGAAATACAAATCATCTCTCCAGCGTGAAACTACGGGGAATCGTTTAATTTCAGTGTGCCCATTTTGCGTGAAATGCGCGGCGACTTTTTTCCACGTTTCCACGTATGTAAGGTTTTTCCCCCGCTGGCCGATAAATTGGTATCCCACACACTCAGAGTCGGCACACACTTGTCGTTCCGTGTTGAGGGTCCAGAAGAATTGCTTACACTTTTCACACTGCTTCCGCTGGTATCCCTTTGAGGTAAGGGCGTCAATTTGGTAGTGCATCTCCCACTCTCGCGTGAAGCGTTCCTTCAGCTGGGCTTTGTCGACCATCAACGAGGGAAGGAGAGAAAGCCCTATAAAAGGGGGGCGTTTGGGGTCTATTTAGAGGAGTGATTTTGTTTATGGTACCGATTGTAAATGTTGACTTAATCACGGTCGTCGTGGCCGCGATTGCCGCGTTCATCGTGGGAATGATCTGGTATTCCCCCGCGTTGTTCGGGAAGAAATGGATGAAAATTATGGGAATGTCCGAGAAGGACATGGCCAAGAACAAGGACAAGATGATGGGCGTCATGGCTACATCTCTTGTTTTGAGTGGTATAATGGCCTACGTGCTAGCCCACATCCTCGCATTCTCCCAGGCCTCCACGCTCGCGGATGCCGTGCAGGGAGCGGTATGGGTGTGGCTCGGATTCATCGTCACGACCACCTACATGGGTGTTCTCTACGAGAAGAAGAGCATGGATTGGTTCATTATGACTGTCGGACACTATTTGTTCGCCCTCATCGCGATGGCCCTTGTATTAGTGATGATGTAAATTTTCGGAGGAGGGAATCATTCCCTCCTTCAATTTCTTTTTTTCCTTTACTCGACTTCTTTATCGTGCTTGGTGATTAGTTTCTTCAATTCGGCATTGAATACCTTATCGTATTTTTCAAATACGGTGTTCTTGAATCCATTATTCTTGAGGATTTCCATCTCATGTTCAATTCGATTGCGCGCGTCGATGAAGAACTGCACGCCATGTCCAGCGTATTTCCCCATCGCATGATCGGGATTTTCTTCTAAATCTAAAATGATGTTTTGGGCCGCTTCCCACATGGGGGAGAGGATGGAGTATTTATCGACCGTGACTAACAACAATCGATCCCCTTCCCGCAGTGCGGAGTAGGGGTCGTTCCAAATATCAAAATATAATTTTCTCAATCGCGCATCCTCAATGTGCTTGAGAATAGGGGCATAGAATTTTTCGGCGTCGAAACCGTCACGGTATAATGGATTTTCTTTTTTCACGTTCCACATGGGGAAAATACTCCGAATGGTATTGGATGAACTCTCGACTGTTCTACTATTTGATGCGGGAGACAGGATTTGAACCTGCGAAGGCACTAAGCCACTGGAACCTCAATCCAGCCCGGTTGACCGCTGCGGCACTCCCGCAACCTTTTGCAAGCAAAAGCTTGACCAAAATGGTTGATCAAAAAACCCGCAAGCGGGCAGTTGATACTCAAAAACGCCCGAAAAGGGCTTTTAAACAAGCGGTTCGAACTCATGAAATGATCTCAATAAAACCCACCCGACAGAAACCTTCGGGGTGCGGTCCTGCCTGTCTGGAGATGGTCCTTCATCATTATGGAAAGAAGATCCGCCCATCCATCTTGGCCCGCGATGCCCGAACCTCTCTTGCGCAGGGAACCCTCCCCACCTCGCTCGTTCAAGCGGCTCGAAAACATGGGTTTATGGCCCATTATGAAGAGGGAACGTATGACTCCCTTCACCGATTGGTCGTCAAGCAAGAAATCCCCGTGATCGTGGATTGGTGGAGTGCAGACGATGGGCACTATTCCGTGTGCATACATCTCACCCAAAAAACCATCTGGCTAGCCGACCCTGAATTGGGAAAGATTCGAAAGTTAGACTGGAAAACGTTCTACCGAAACTGGTTTGATTTTCGTGGAGATTATATTCGCTCTCCTGCCGATATTCGCCTGCGCGGGATGATTATTATTCACCCTTCGGGACCAAAAAGCCATTCTCAACTTTGAATCCTGGATAGGGGGTCACGCGCACCTTAAGTCCAGCATCCTTCATTTCTTTGAAAAAATCATTCATTCGTTTGATATACTCCTCAATAGGAATGGCTCCCACTGAGCGGGCTTGGCCGATGCGAAAATAATATTGCCACGCCGCCCGAATCAATTTGGGGTTTTCTTTCTCAACCTGAAGCCATTTCTTTCCCAAGTATATCGTCGAGAATCCCAAGGCCCGGCCGTCTTGCATCATTGGCATGATGTGGATGGTTCGCATGGTAGTGGGATGTTCACTCTTCCCCTCGATACGATCGATAATCCAATGGAAATCACTCGGGGAAGGATAGGTCTGTGCGCGGACATCCTGATTGGGATTTACGGGGTGCGTATGGAGAAGGGATCGCGGATCGCGCGTGAATGAATTATACGCGATGACCGTCCGATCCTTTTCCCTCGTTACGCTTGCCCCAACCAATTCTCCGGCCTTTCGTTCTTTGATGAATCCCACTTCCATTTCCCCCGCATGCGGAAATGACTCCACGACCTTCCTCACGCTCGAATCCGGCCTGCGTGTGTTGAATTCTTTTCCATATCCGTGTTCCCGAGGCATCACCACGGCGCAAGATTGAAGTGTTATTTCGGCCGCGGCAAGCGCCGTCAATGCGGCAGTGCGCTGAAGGAATATTCTTCTAGAAATCCCGTTCCCAGAAGAAACAGAAGCCGGTCGTCGTGGGCGCACGGCACGCTTCCAAGTCACTTTTGCGCGGCGCAGCCATTTCATGCGCGAAGGATGGTTTCTCTGAAATAAAAGGTGAGTCGCCGGCCGTAAGCGGTCTTCTGTTCTGTCCGCATTCGCCTAAGCGCCATTCCTGGCTTGCACTCCCCGGCCGGGACCCGTTTCAATGCATTTCGCGCAATGTCAACTCACCGTATCATCCTGCACGCGAATGCAGACCGTGTCTGTGCCCCGGCAACGCGTTCCCACGTCTTTCAGGTTTGGACTGAGTGGACCGACTTTCCTCAGCCGGGGGAATCGCACCCCCTAACCGTCAGCGGACCACCGGCGACTCGGAAAAAGTAGAATTGGACGAGTTAATAAGAAGCCCCTATGCTCGCGAACAATTACGCCCTATCCAATTGTCGGGAGGGGGGCATACACAATTACGCCTAGAAATATTCCAAGTGTCAGCAGGAGGTAGAAGAGGATACGCAGCGTGACCGAGAGATGGATTCCCGTTCGTTTTGAAATGAACGAATACCCCGTCGGGGAAAGGATGAGGCCGGCCAACACATTCGAAAAACCCATTAGGAGGAACATCCACTGGAAAGAAGACACCGTATTGATTCCGCCCACTATTCCGAGAAAACCCCCCAAGAGAGTCAACGCTCCAAGAATCTCTCCACCCAATCGTATGATTTGATTCACCCTATCACGCCTGCTCCAATGCGATGTGAATCAAATTCGTTGGCCACCCATTGCGCTGCAACAATTCCATAATTTGTGGGTCCGAAAACCCTTGCGAGCGATATTGGCGAACATAGGGAAGTAGGGACAAAACCATCTGGGCCTTCGCCTGCACCTCACTTTGTGGGGTTGATGAGAAAGGATCCGGCTGCGTAGCTTTCTGCGACCACGCTTGATCATTTCGCTCCACGACTTTCTGCACGGGGGCCGGGGAAAGAGTGGTGGCGGTGCGTGGGGCTCCCGTAGGATTGGAGGGTTGCGTTCCGACCCCACTCGCCATCCTCATGGGAGAAGGATTGGATAATGAAGAAGATGAATCGGAAGGCTTGAATTTGTGCTTGAATGCAAACCATAGAATGGCGACAAAAACAATGAGTCCTACAACACCATTAATCGCCAACGATTCAATACCAGCCATAGAATCGGAAAAACGCCCGGGCTTTAAATGGGTATTCGTCTTCGCGCCCGCATGCACGATTCAATCATACCCATCCGGGTGAATCGCTCGCGTCTCGTGGGGAAAGTTTCCAAACAAATGCAACCAGACGATATACACGATAATCGCCCAGAGAAAAATAAACACCTGTCCTAGAGTGTCGTGGAAGAATTCCAACGCACTTGTACCATACGCGAGTCCTAATTGCACATCCAATACAATGCGCAGGAGGTTTCCGAAATACAGAATGGGCAAAAACAATAACGAACCTAAGCGATGACGAATGTTGATTCCCGGAATGAGGAAGATGATGAAGGGAAAAATCATCATCAGTATGACCCCGCTGCACTCCGCGGAAATTTCGAGCACGGGAAGATTAGGAACGATGAGGAAATGATGGTAGGGTATTGCCGGGGTCCCCATTCCCTTCAATAACGCCGCAGAAAGAATGCTCGTCCATTCAGGGAAGGGATAGAAGTAGGGAAATTGGGAGACGAGATATACGAGAATGAGTCCGATGACGATCATCTTGACCGCCCACTCTCGATCGAGTCGTTCGATCCATTTGTGAAAGGGAAATTTCATCCGCGGGTCCCCCAGTGGGTGGTTTTGAGCGTGAGTATAGCATACACGCGCACGGGAATGAGGAGGAAGATGTAGATGAAGGAATAGATGGGAAACTTCAATAGGTTCCAATCCCACGTGCGGAGAAATCCATATAGTGCGCGAATCAATGCCACTCCAATCATCACACTCAAGTAGCCGGCGAGGTGGTGTACGCCAAACGTGAGGGTTTGATAAATGGCTAATCCTAATGAAGCGATGAAGAGGAATGGAAGAAAGGTCTGGACGATGAGATCATAGACCATGTAGGGGTGTAATCGCGTGGGATCGCGAACAATCATGCGCACGGTCCAGAATAATTCACGGTAGAAGCTCTTGTTCCAACGCGTTTGCTGGCGCAAATATTCAGTAATTCCCTGGGGAACATGGGTCCATGCCTTGGCGCGTGGATCAAAATGAACCTTGTATCCTTGTTCCAGTACTAAGTTAGTGAGGTGGCGATCATCCCCATACGTGCAATATTCTCCCAGGAATTGCTGCGAAATGTATTTTTCCTTCACCACTTGAATGACTGAATTCCGATACGCGGCCAGGGGACCGGAGCAACACAATACGGTTCCAAACAGACTCTGCGCGGCCCTTTCTTGATTGAATGCACTCCAGTATCTCCCCGCTATTAATTGGGATAACAAACTCTTTGTTTTGATGACCTTCACATCCCCAGTCACGGCTCCGATGGTGGGATCCTGGAAACGCTGGACCAAGTAGGAGAGAGTGTTGGGTTGGAGAATGGTATCCGAGTCAATCGTCACGACGATTTCTGCCTGCTCGACCATCCGGTCAAATCCGTGCTTTTGGGCGTGTCGTTTCCCTTTGTTTTGGGTGACGTCCAAAAATTGAACATGAGGTAGATTTCGGAGTCGTTCACGGGTGACTTCAAACCCGCTCCGGTTTTTGCTTCCATCATTCACCACGAGGATGGTGAAGGAACCCCCGTATTCTTGTCTCGCGCATGAGTCCACACACTTGAGGAGGGAGGGAATGTCCTCATTGTAGGTGGGAATAATGATGGCCACGCGCGGGTGGAAGGAGGGATTATAGGTCAGTTTTCGCGCATTCAAGTATTCCACGTGCGCGAGGCTGATTTGTAAGAATAGGTGAGTGAGGGCAAGGGTGCCGTACAGGCCCACCAAGCTTTCAAATAATCCCATACGGCCTCCCTTCCTCGTGTTATGTTTGGGGCGATTCGTCGCTATGTTTTATTTCGTGGGTGATTCTCGTTTTTTCCGGTGAAGGATGAACAATCCTCCCATGGTTCCGGCCAGCCCCAACCCGACTAAGGGGTGGAGAGGCACCTTTACTCGATTGGAGGAGGCCTCCAGGGTGTTAGATCCTTGCGCCAGTGCAATAATCACGGCATCCTTCTCATTTCTCGTAATCGTGAAGGTCGCTCGGGCGCTCTCGCCGGGGAGAATAAGTGGAATTTCCACTTCGGCGGGGTTAATGGTCCACTCAGGGGGATAATTTCCCATTAATTCCACTTCCACATTCTTCGCATCCTTATCTCCGATGTTGGTGACCACGGCGCGGGCCAAAAATACGTCCCCTGCACTATCATGTTCCCCGTCTAATTGTACATCCACGAACAAAGTAGTCTGTTCGGAGGGATCCACCGCATACGCGGACGCCCCCATTCCAATTAACGCGAATATTACCAATCCAAAACCAATATTTTTTGCGTTCATTTTGATTCATCCCTCCATTTTTTTGTTCAATGGAAAATCAGTGGGTGTGAATCCGACCTGACTTTTATGCATACTTTACGAAAGCTTTTCGAAGGAAAAATTACGATTTTTTCTCTGAAAAATATAGTTAACTTCCATGAATGGATGTATCATTAACAATTCATTCCGACAAAAAGAGCGTTCAATTCGGACGGTTGTATTTTTTCATCCTGGATTGAATCCAAAACCCAATTCAGGCCCAAATTAGGACAGGGGTTTTTAGGCGGTTAACCCCATGTATCGATCTAGGATACGTAGGGGACATGAATGGATTCCATCGAGCAGACCATGTATTGGCTCCTCGCAGGGTCTAAAGGAAGCCTCAATCG
>CAZKYB010000027.1:0-13294 GCA_964557045.1 uncultured archaeon | reverse complement strand
ATACGACAACCTCCCATCCATTGACTACGTTGAAGTGGTCCGATTATCCTCACTCACCAACGCCCACCTCGAGTCACCCTTCTCGGAAACGAGCGGACCACTCACGGCTGACTACGAGTACACCCTCTGTGCGGCATACACCGCAACCGCCGTATCCATCGGAGACGTAATATCTGCCGGATTCACAGGAGGAGAAGTTTCATCCATCGATTCCACCACCCCCATCGTCGCAACGGGAACCGTGAACAAGACATTATCAGACCCCACGGCCACCAATACGAGAACATTACTCATCTACACGATTTGTGACGCAACCGACCCCCTTTCGAAGTGCGCCCAATCCTATAATCAAACGACCTATCTCAACGAACTATATGCAGACTCCCCGGCCAGCCCATCCATCTTCCTCAATCGTCAAGGACACCATTACGGATTACTTTCAGACCCCTATACACTATTCCCTGTCCCCATTGCGACCGCAGACATCCTCAATCTCAATGCGGGAAACCTAGAAGGACAAACGACCCCCAACATGGCCAGCACCACCTACACCATCGACCCATCCCCAGCGGGACTTAATTTGATTCCAGGAAACACCTATCGCATACACATGGTTGCGCTCCCCGGAGAATTTAACCACCCGGTCCTTGGAAATAATCAATTCGAAGAACCCGGGGGAGCCAGCGCCAACTACGTCAATAATTTCGACTATTTCGACTTCACCGTGACAGGAGGAACAGGACCCGGACCCACCAATGGAAGCGGAGGAGACGTGTTCATTCTCAAAAACATCGACTACGCACCCAACCCCCCCATTGAAGGAAAACAATTTGATGCACTCATCACAATTCAGAATAAGCGAACCGACCTGACCACGAACGGGACACTCAACGTAATCATCCGAGACGGAGACGGAAAAGAAATACCCGGATTCAACCCGGCCACGACCCCCGTGTCTTTCCCCCTCCCCGCAAGCGGAACCAACGCAGAGATTACACAACCGGTCACCATTGAATTTGACTCCGACAGCATCGGAGCATTCGCCCCGGGACAGACCTATACACTCTACGCCACCATCACCCCGTTCGACGACACTACCCCACCCATCAACGAGGATGATGAAACCGTGACTGGGAACAACTCCGCATTCAAAACATTCACCGTACTCGAACCCCAGACTACCCTCAACGTGCCCGATGCCCCTCCCTGGATGAGCGTGTTCATGGCCCTCATTGTGTTGGGATGGTTGTTTGTGAGCAGCCGAAAAGAAGACCAAGAATAAAGGGATAATTACTTCTCTTCAATTGTTGGAAGGTCACGCTTCACAAACAACACGCTTCCTTTCTTCACCGCATGCGAACTCGGCACGTGACTCGTTGAGAGTTGGGAAAACTGCGGCGCAGGAAAATGGAACTGATCACAAATTGACTGGCTCGCTAAAGGTAAAACAGGCTGAATCAAAATAGAAAGCTGGCGAAGCAACTCCACTTCCGTGGCTAGCAACACTTCCACTTCGTCTCGTTTCCCTTCCTTCATCTTCTTCCAGGGCTCGGAATCTGCGATGGCCTTGTTACCTACATTCACCACTTTCCACGTCTGAATCAATGCATTCTGAAGGTCGTGGGAGAGGTATAACCTATATGCTTCTTGTGCGGCGACAGAGGACTGTCCAAGAATTTGTGCATCCAATTTTACCTTCGGAACAACCCCATTGCAGTACTTTTCCAGCATGGAGAGGACACGATACACTAAATTCCCTAACCCATCGGCTAATTCGGAATTATTACGCTCGATAAGGTTCTTTTCCGAAAAGGCTAAATCATTCCCGAGAGGAACTTCCCGCAAGAGGTAATAGCGAATGGGCTCAATGCCAAACTTCTGAAGAATACTCGCAGGATCGACTACATTTCCCTTGGACTTGGACATCTTCTCCCCCTTCTCATCATTCACAAACCCATGCACGAGGATTTGCTTGGGCAAGGGAACCTTTGCACTCAGGAGCATGGCCGGCCATAACAAGGAGTGGAAGCGATTGATGTCGTGACCCACCACGTGAATGTCGGCGGGCCAAAAGTCTGAATATTTTCCCGGATAACCACACACCGTCAAATAGTTCACCAGCGCGTCGCCCCAGACATAGATGGTATGCTCCGGGTTGAACGGGACTTGAATTCCCCACTGGATGGATTTTCTCGAAAACGAAATGTCATGGAGACCATTCTTCATGAAATTCTCCATCTCATTCTTCCTAAAATCAGGAAAAACATTCGAGGGGTTTTTCGCATACCATTCTTCCAAGGGCTTTTGGAAATTACTCCACTTGAAGAAGTAGGATTCTTCCTTCACACGCTCAACGAGCTTCCCACAATGAGTGTTGGGACAATACCGTTTCCCATCGTCCTTGAGAATAGTATCCTTTTCCGTCCAAAAGGTTTCATCCGAGACGCAGTACCATCCCTCATACATGTCAGGGTAAATATCGTCCGCGTCAAACATCGCCTGGAAGAATGCTTGGGCCGCTTTGATGTGATCCGGCTCATTCGTGCGGATGAAACGATCATAGGAGATGAGGGCTTGATCAAATAATCCCCCAAACTGCATGGCCATATTGTCAATGTACTGCGTGGTGGAGTACCCGGCCGCCTTGGCGGCCTTTTCTACTTTTTCTCCATGCTCGTCGCTTCCCACCGTGAAGAGGACTTTTTCTCCGTTCAATCGGTGGACTCTCGCAATGGCATCCGCGATGGTCTTCTCATACAAGTGACCCATGTGCAGCTTGGCATTAGGATAGTCGATGGCACACGAAATGAAGAAACCCTTGGACATGACATAGAAGTGAAAAAGAGGCCTTTTAACCTTGGCGAATCACCCCCGGAAGGATTATTAAGAAATTATAGCGCTATAATTATCATGGACTCCGATGCAACAACCATTCAAGTAGAGACCGAGGTCAAGCAGGAGCTGGATCGGCTCAAACAGACGTACCATTCAAAGACCTATAATGAGGTCATCAAATCACTCATCCGAAGCAAGGGAAAATCCCTCGCGGGACACTTATCAATCAAGAACAAAATCACTCTCGAAGAAGCCCTGAGGGGACTAAGGGACAAGCATGACCGCTACTAGGCTGTTCCTCGACTCCAGCGCATGGATTCAATATCTCATCGAAAAGGATTCCCGCATTGTTCCAATCGTGGATCAGGTCGATGGCATCCTCCAAACGTCCGTGCTTTCCCTCTATGAAATCAAGAACCGCCTCCATCAATTGGCCGTTTCAACCAAAGAATCAGTAAAAATAGTGGAGTTCATCCAAGAACGAAGCCAAATCATCCCGATTGACTCCAAAATAGCCCTTCAGGCGGTCGACTTCCACGAAAAGTATAAGCTTCCAGCCATTGATAGCCTCATCTACAGCTCCGCTCGCGCCGAAAACGCGGAACTTCTCACGCTCGACGCCGATTTTTCCAAAACCCCCCATACGATACTGCTCGACAAATGAGACCCATCCGCGGGCTCAAAATATAAGACTTGGTTCAGGACCCGAATACGGATAAGTTGAACGTGTTTGGAAACCCAACCCACGCGCATTAAGTAGGAGGGAGACGTTCCCATCTATCTCCCAAAATTACCAATAATATACGTCTCCCAATCCGTTGGCGAAAAGCCGCCATAAGCGCTTTATAGTAGAGGAAAGCGTGAGCCATACTATGGATGGGGATAACCAGTTCAACGAAGCTCGTTTCGAGAAACCCGAAGAGATGCAGATTGCCTCGGTGACGTTGAAAGGAGAAGCCAATCCCTTCATCCCCAAATTCGAGGAATTCTTTTCTACGTTAGAATACAAGAAGCAAATCGAAAAACTCGCCCACGAATATCCGCAACAGCGCTCATTGGTGGTGGATTTCAACGATTTGGACTCATTTGATTACGAATTGGCCAACGAACTATTAGAACACCCGGACTTGTTGATGGAAGCCGCCAAGCTCGCCGTACAAAAAATTGAAGTCTCGGTATTGCAATTGGATAAATTCGAACCCAACGTTCGCTTTCGAAGCCTACCCAAGGATCGCACCCCCCTCGTGCGGGATATTTCGGCCGCGCAACTCGGACGATTAATTTCCGTGGAAGGCGTCATCCGTCAAGTCACCGAAGTCATGCCTAAACTCAAGAATGCCAATTGGCGATGCAAGCGATGTGGAAACACCTATCAAATACTCCAAGAGGGACACCAGCAGAGAAAACCCATCATTTGTTCGTGCAAGCACAAGGACTTCGAACTCTTACCCGAAGGAAGCGCCTTCACGGATTACCAGAAAATTCAAATCCAAGAACCCTTGGAAAGCCTCAAGGGAAGCGAACAGGCCGTCAACTTGGACGTATACATCGAGGATGACTTCGTGAACCGCGTGTATCCGGGAAACCGAACCATGATTACGGGCATCCTGCGCCTGTATCCCCCCAACAAGGACAAGAAGAACGTCTATGGACGGTATTTGGAAGCCCATCACTTAGAAGAGACTGAAAAAGAATTCGAAGACGTTTCAATCAACGAAGACGATGAGACGAAGATCAAGGAATTGTCCAAGAATCCCCGCATCTACGACTTGCTCGTGCAATCCATTGCCCCTTCCATTCACGGGCACGAGATTGCCAAAGAATCCATCTCCTTGCAATTATTCGGAGGCGTACGCAAAAATCTTCCCGGCGACACCAAAATTAGGGGAAACATCCACGTGTTGCTCGTGGGCGACCCGGGAACCGGAAAATCGATGCTCTTGCACGCCACCGATCGAATTGCACCCAAGTCCGTGTATGTGAGTGGTAAAGGATCCAGCTCGGCCGGACTCACGGCCTCCGCGGTGAAGGATGACTTTGGAGAAGGAGGGTGGACCCTCAAGGCCGGTGCACTCGTATTAGCCTCAGGCGGAATGGTCATGGTGGATGAATTTGATAAGATGGAACCCGAAGACCGATCCGCCATGCACGAAGCGATGGAACAGGGACAAGTGAGCGTGGCCAAGGCCGGAATGGTTACTCGATTCAAGACCGACACGAGTGTATTGGCCGCTGCTAATCCTAAGCTCTCCCGCTTCGACACGTACAAACCCTTTTTCGAACAGATTGATCTACCGGCCTCGCTTATTTCTCGATTTGATTTATTCTTCATGATCCGCGACACGCTGGACAAGAAAAAGGACGAAACCATCGCCGCCCACATCCTCGCCACGCATCGGGCGGGAGAACAATTATTGCAAATGAATCGCGGGAACAAACAGATTAACACGCAGGAAATACAAATGATTCAAGAAAAAGTCTCCCCGATCATCGACACGGAATTATTGCGCAAATACATCTCCTACGCGCGACAGCGAGTATTCCCCATCCTCTCCCACGAGGCCGTGGAGAAGCTCCAGGAATTCTATGTGGGGTTGCGCGACCAGGGACGACAAACCGGAAGCTACTCGGCGACCGCGAGACAATTAGAAGGACTCGTGCGATTAGCCGAAGCCTCTGCACGCGTACGATTAAGCGACGACGTCACTGTCGAGGATGCGGAGCGCGCGGTACGATTGGTGAAGAGCTCCCTAGAAGATGTGGTGAAGGACCCCGAAACCGGACGCATTGATATCGACATCATCACGAGTGGACAAACCCAATCCTCAAGAGATCACATGCGAACGATTACAGAAATCATCAAATCTAAGTCCAAGGAAATGGGCAACGTCCCCATCCAGGATGTGGTGGCAGAAGCTCTCTCGCGAGGAATCGAAGAAGAGAAAGTGCGCGATCTCATTACCAAACTCAAGAAAGCCGGGGATATTTACGAACCCTCGCACGGATTCCTCAAGGGCGCCTAAGCAGCCCGGGGGCAAAACCCCCTTTCATTAAAAGGATTGGGCCCCTATTTCACGCATGGATAGAGAGTTGATGCTGCAGCTGGGGATGTTCTTCCTCATTGTGAATGGGTTGGGATTGCTGGTCGGATACCACCTCATCCAAGAAGACTTACAAACCACCATCATCAACGACAACCCGGAAGATCCCATCAATTCGTTGGGATTAATTGCCTACATGCTCGTGGGAACGGCCTTCATCCTCATTGCCATCAAATTCTTCCCCGACAAACTATTGTATTGGGTGCTGAAGGGAATTGAAGCCCTCGCACTCGTAACTACGGCATTCATCACATTCTGGGGACTCATTGGATACGTTCCATCCGTTGAGAGTGACATCGCCCAAGCCCTCGCCATCATCCTTGCGGTCGCGTTGATCATAATCCGCATCTTCATGCCGCAATACTTGATTTGGAGAAACATTTCCTCCATTGTGGCCACCGTGGGAGTGGGCGCATTGTTGGGAGTCAGCATTGGCGTGCTCCCCGTGATTGTGTTCTTGATTCTATTGGCCGCCTACGATTACATCGCCGTGTTCAAGACCAAACACATGGTCACCATGGCCAAGGCCGTGGCGAAAAAGAATCTCTCCTTCACATTCGCACTTCCCACTGAAAAGCACCAATTCGAATTGGGAACGGGAGACCTTGTCATGCCATTGGTGTTTAGTGTATCCGTGCTGAATGATTCCCTCACGCGCGGACTTATTTGGCCGTACGCCACCCTTCCGTCCATTCTCATCCTGATTGCCGCCTTCCTTGGTTTGGCCTTCACGTTGGACTATGGAAGCAAGAACGTCGGAAAAGCCCTCCCGGCATTACCCTTGCAAGTCGCCATGATGGTCGTCACCTACGGATTGATTTCCGTCTCTGGCCTATTCCCATAAAAGAACGCATTCTGTTAGTGAGTGCATGGCCTATCCACCTACCCTCTTCGTGTTCGCCCCCGCCCTCTATCCAAATACGCCGCTCATTAACCGCACCGTATTTGTGCATGGAACCCTGACGGATGTCAAAATCAAGCCCAGCGAAGTCATACTCAAGGGAAAGGATGAGAAAGGAGAATGGTCCGCATACGTGGAACAGTATGCCGAACGATTCGAAGTGGGACAGCACGTCCGAGCCTATGGATTAATCGTCCCCCAGCCGGATGGAAACGTTTCCTTGGCCGCGAAGTGGGCCAAGCGGATTGAGAAGGAGGAATACACGCACTGTACCACTCAAACTACGCAGGGGTGGGAGGCCATGAGAAAGGAACACCCGCGCATCGACGCCCTCCAACCCTACATCCCGGCCCCCACCAAAATACTCACCACGCCTCCTAGTCCTTCGGTTTCCAAGCCTAAAACAAGCCCATCCGACGATCCCGACTTTGTCTCCGCGGCCCAATTCAAGGTTGAAAGGGAATACCTCTGAGGGTATTTTCCCTGCCTTCTCGACCCGGCTTTTATAAACACTTTCACGTCCAACGAGTGTATGACTATCCCTTCCTACGAAGCCATGCTGGATCGACTCTACGCCAAGATACCCAAGCGTAGCCTCGACAAGGAACGATTCGAATTCCCTCGAGTGGAGAGCTTTACGCAGGGACCTAAGACATTCATCAAGAACTTCACCCAGCTTACCAAGATTATGCGACGTGAAGATCCCAAAGATTTGTTGAAATTCCTCACCAAAGAAAGCGCCTCTCCTGCCAAGCCCGAAGGGGACCGGTTGATGATGGGTGGAAAATTCAACGAGAAGCAAATTAATGATTGGTTCAAGCGATTCCTGGAAGAATATGTCTTATGCAAAGAGTGCGGAAAGCCCGACACGCACTATGTGGAGCACAACGGCGTGCGACAATTGAAGTGCGAAGCCTGCGGAGCTATTTCTCCCATCCGAGGATGAGAAACGTTGAACACGAAGACGATTGTGTACAAGCACCATGCCAATGATTTAGGCGAAGTGTTGGCCGTGGCCGACAAGGAATTGATTGGAAAGACATTCAAGGAAGGAAAAATAACCTTCACCGTGAGCACGACCTTCTACCAAGGAGAAAGTATTTCCGAAGAAGAACTCGAAACCCTCTTACTGGAGGCAGGAAACATCAACATGTTCGGCACGCATTGTGTAAGGGTGGCCCTGCGAAAAGGAGTGGTGGGAGAAAAAAACATCATCCGAATTCAAGGAGAACCCCACGCGCAGGTCTATAAACTGAATTCCACAGGTGGTTATTGAATGGTTGAACCCACTACTACAGATAACCCTGAGGGCGGATATCGCCTCCGATTACCCTACCGAGACCACGGAGAAATGTTCGCGGTGGTCGTTAAGCTCCACGGAACCGACCAAATATTGGCCATGTGCGAGGACGGGAAAGAAAGACATTGCCGCATTCCTGGAAAACTCAAGAAGAAAGTCTGGATGCGAGAAGGGGACGTCATCATTGTTCGATTATGGGACTTCCAACCCATCAAGGCCGACGTCGTATGGCGCTATTTGCCCATGCAGACTGAGAAGCTCCGACGCATGGGCGCGTTGGAGAAGATGCCCATCTGATTAAATCCTCGGAAGGGTTTTGGCACGTATGGAAGACCAGTACAACCTCTCCAAGCTCTTTCCCGAAGAAGACCTGCGAAAGACTTTCGAGAAAGTGTTTGACAAAAATGTGATCCGTGTCATCCACAACTTTGCTTCCCTTGGACACTTTGATCACCTCGAATTTACAATCTCAACGGGGAAAGAAGCCCACGTTTTTCGCGCATCGGATAACAATGGACATTATCGTGCAGTTAAAATTTACAAAATAGAAACCTCCGACTTTAGGAGAATGGAAGATTATCTTCATTTTGAAACGCGATTTCAAAAAATAAAAAACGATAAACGACAAATCGTTTTTGCATGGACCCAAAAAGAATTTGCCTCCCTGCGCAAATTGAAAGAAGCCGGCGTCCCCGCCCCCATGCCTCTTGCGGCGAAAGAAAATGTGTTGGTGATGGAATTCATAGGAGAGAAAGGAGAAGCCTCCCCGCGACTCAAGGATGCGCATATCAAAAACTTGGACAAATTCTATACGAATGTAGTGAAGGCCATCGCCGCCATGCTGAATGCCAAACTCATCCACGGGGATTTGTCGGAATACAACATCTTAGTGAAAGGAGACCAGCCTATCATCATCGATGTTGGACAAACGGTCCCCACCATCCACCCCAATGCGAAGAAGTTCTACGAACGAGACATCAAGAACATGTTGAAGGTCTTCCACCGGTTGGGAATGAAAGAGCTGACCTATGATCAGTTCTACGACGACGTCAAAAAGGCCAAAGAAGCCCAAAAATAGACGCAAACCCGCCCCAATCCTTTTAACCCCTCTTTACGAAGACGTGTCTATAACACCCATGAGGTGGATCTCCTCCTATGCCTTCTGACGAATTTGCTATCCCCAAAGACCGAGTAGCTGTGGTCATCGGACCCAATGGGGGGACCAAAAAGACCATCGAAAAGGGCACCAAAACCAAAATTACGGTAGACTCCAAGAACGGAGACGTGGTAATCGAAGCCGAGGATGCCGCATTGGTCCTCAAGGCCGCCAACATCGTACGCGCCATCGGACGAGGATTCTCCCCCGAGCACGCCATGAAACTCACGGATGATGAGTATTATTTCGAACTCATCAACCTCACCGAAGAATTGGGGAAGAACTGGAAGCAGATTCAATCCAAGAAGGGACGCATCATCGGAAAGGAAGGTGCGATCCGAGAAAAGATTGAAGCCGACACGCAGACGCACATCTCGGTTTATGGTAAAACCATTGGAATCATCGGCAAGGCGGAAAACGTAGAGAAGGCCCAGCATGCCGTGCTTATGTTGATTAAAGGGGCCGAACATGCCAGCGTATTAAATTACTTACGGCAATCCCATACCAACGAAGAAGAGTTCGAGTTCAGGTGAAAACGATGGCCAAACCCGCGGAATCCAACGAAAAACACGTCAAAACACCCTCAACACGAGAGGAATCCGTGACCGCGGATGACATGGCCAAGGAATTTCGCGAACACTCCGTTGCTGAATTCTTCAAGAAAAACAAGCAAATGCTCGGATTGAGCGGAAAAACGAAAGCCCTCACTACCATTATTCACGAATACGTGACCAACTCATTAGATGCGTGTGAAAACGCCAACATTCTTCCCGATATTGACGTTCAGATCAAAGAGTTAGGGGACGAACACTACGAAGTTACCAGTACGGACAACGGCCCCGGACTCACGAAGGAAACCGTGGGAAAGGCCTTTGGACAATTGCTCGCCGGAACCAAATTTCACCGCTTGATGCAGATGCGCGGACAACAAGGAATTGGTGCAGCTGGATGTACCATGCTGTCCCAGATGACCACGGGAAAGGAAGTCAAAGTGGTCACCGGAAACTCCCACGAAGTATTTTCGTGCGACGTGAGCATTGACACGAAGTACAACAACCCTAAAGTGAGCAATATTCAAGTTCTCACCAAAAAGTTCCGCGGAGCCATCGTGAAGGCCCAGTTCAAGGAAATGAAATACGTCAACAACGAACAGGGACCCATGGAGTACCTCCGACGCACGGCAATTGCCAACCCGCATTGTAAGATTACCTTCACCGACCCTGCCGGACAAACAGTCGTATTCGAACGCACTGCGAAAAAGATTCCTGAGAAGCCCGAGGAGGTTCAACCGCACCCGCGAGGAGTCACCGTGGACGAACTGCTCAACATGGCCAAGTCCACTCCTTCGAGAAAAACCAACTCGTTCCTCAAGACCGAATTGGACCGAATGGGAGACAATGCGATCAAAGAGATTGAGAAGCAGACTTCATTTGACTTGAACAAAGATCCCCACCAGCTGACGTGGGCCGAAATCGAAGAGCTCATCAAGGCCTTCAAAACGGTCACCTTCATCGCCCCGCGAACGGACATGCTCCGACCCATTGGAGAAGAACAGGTCGACAAATCCTTGCGATCGATTGTCGAACCGGAATTCCTATCCGTTGTCACGCGAAAACCCGCCGTGCGAGAAGGAGGATATCCCTTCCAAGTCGAAGCCGCCGTGGCCTATGGTGGAAAAGCCGGGCGACGAGTGGGAGAAGAAATGCGCATGGAAGCCATGCGATTCGCCAACCGCGTACCCTTGCTTTTTGACACGGGTGGTTGTGGAATTACCGAAGCCATCAAGAGCGTAGACTGGAAACGATACGGAATCAAGGACGCGGAAACCGCCCCTGTGACGGTTTTTGTCAACTTGATCTCGGTCCATATTCCTTACACGGGAGCGGGAAAACAAGCCGTCTCCAATGACGAAGAGATTGTCGAAGAAATCCGCTTAGCTTTGATGGACGCCGGACGACGAACCGCGCGATACATCATCGGCAAGGAACGCGAACGATTGAAGATGGAGAAGAAGCGGATTTACATGAAGTACGCCGTGGAAGTTGCCATTGCATTGGGAGAATTGACCGAACAGAGTCCCAAGCCCATTGAACACAAATTGTTGGACACCGTCGCCAAGCGACTCAAATTAGATGACCAACAAGAAAAAGCCCTTGAGGCCGAGTCGGATGAAGAATTAGAGAAGGAATTGGCTCGATTAAACAAGAAAGAAAAGGAAACCAAGGGCGGAAAGAAAGGCAAGAAAGAAGACGCGGAAGACGGAGGGGATGAATAATGGTTGACACGAAGACGAAGGACAAGGAAGTCATCAAGAAGCTGGAAACCCTTGGGAATCAGCTCGTCAGCCAGATCAACAAGGGAGAAAACCCCACGATTGAACTTCCGGTGCGTTCGCTTGGAAACATTTTCTACGACCAAAAGTCCCGCACGATTAAATTAGGGGACAAGATGTCCGAACGACAATTCTTGAACATCGCCCACACGCGAAAATTCATGCAAACCGCACTTGTGGCGAATGAAATCAAGAAAGTTATCCACGAAAACGCCACGGTATCCATTCGTGATCTCTACTACGCACTCAAACATACGATTGAGGGTACGCAAGAGAACACCTTTGAAGACCAAAGCGAATCAGATCCTTTGATTGAAGACTTGGAAGCCTCGCTCAACCTCCTGCGAGAAGAACTCCACTTAGCCGCTTCCGCAAAGGGAATCATCTCCGGAAACATGGTTGTTCAAGACGGAAAAGACACGATTGACTTGTCTAAAATGGGATCTGGAGGATGGAGTGTTCCCTCCAACGTGGAAGAGGATCGCGTGGAGATCAAGAAGATTGACGCCTCCTACGTGTTGTTCATCGAAAAGGATGCTGTTTGGCGCCGATTCAATGAGGATAAGTTCTGGCAAAAGAACGACTGTATCATCATCACCGGACGCGGACAAGCGGCGCGCGGAGAGCGACGTTTGGTTCAGCGACTGAACAAGGAGCATAAGCTCCCCGTTTATTCACTCATGGATGCCGATCCCTGGGGAATGTACATTTACTCGGTCATCAAGCAGGGATCGATTTCTCTCTCGTATTCGGAAGAGAAACTTGCTACTCCTGAGACCAAATACATTGGACTCACGGTTGGAGACGTGGACAAGTTCAAGATTCCAAAGGAAGTTACGATTAAGCTGAACCAATTGGACTTGAAACGATTGAACGAACTGCAATCCTACGAGTGGTTTAAACACAAGAAGTGGCAGCAGGAGTTCGACTTGATGAAAAGCAAAAACATCAAGATGGAACTCGAAGCATTATCCAAGAAGGGAATCCGCTTCATCACGGAAGAATACTTGCCCCGAAAGATCAAGGACGAAGACTTCTTACCGTAGAGCAAGGCAATGGTTTTATTCTAGGGGGAAATACCCTCATCCATGTCCCCCCTAGAAGGATTAACCAAAGAGCAGGTCAAAATCCTGTTCGCCAGCGTATTCGACCCCTACTATCTAGAGGGGGAATCAGTAGTACTGCGAGAAGCGCGAAGAATCGCCAAAAATATCCCCACGTCAACAGTCCAAGAGCTTTACCGGACCGTTCGACATATTGAGAGCCACCCTCAAGCATGGGCCACGCTTCCCGTTCCCCCATTCTTGAAACAAAGGATCCAGCAGCGCGCAACGGTTTATTTTAGAAAAAGAAAATTACGAATGCAAGCCATTGGGAGAAAAACCGAATTGAAGGAGAGGGCATCTCAAAGAACTCGCCGACCTTTCCAAATGGATGCATTGAATAATATCATCAGTCTCGCTTCCCAACCTGATTATGCGATGGAAAATCAATTGCTGATGCAGCCCACATTCAAAATACTCATGAGACTATTCAGCGGTGAAACATTTCATCCTAACTCCAAACACGCACATGGGATCCAGGAACTCCTCCAACAACACCCTGAACTCAAGGACAAAATATGGAAAGTGATGCCCGAACTCATTGCGCGTCGAATAAAGAGAGGAGC
>CAZKYB010000026.1:4195-14005 GCA_964557045.1 uncultured archaeon | reverse complement strand
TTCCCCTTGATATGCGAGGCGATGTTGTCGGATAGCTGGACGTCCAGTGCGTCCGGGGGAATGAGTACATCCTCTCCGTCGTTGACGCCGGTGAGGTTAATCACGTAGTCGTCCATGTCTTCCACTTCGAACATGATTTCACAAATATCTACTTCCTCCGAGGAGGTCAGGAGCCAGTCCACGAGGAAGGTGACGATTAATCCCACAATCAGGCACACCGGGCAGGGGGTCAGCGCAAGGGTGGTGGTTCCGGCGGCGCTCGTGCTGGAGTAGATAACCACCTCCACGACGAGATTGGGGAATAATTGTCCCAACGCCACGGATGCGGCCGTGCCGGCCCAGAATCCGGGGCCGTAGGCGCCAGGCTCTTGGTCCTTAGATACTGTGATCCAATCACACACGCCGGCGGTCACGGCGACTTTTTCTTGAAATAAAGTATTCATCACCGCACTCGAGTCGGAGGATCCCTTTCCGAATGTGGTGAAGCGGGTCTTGAGCATATTGAAGGCATATTCAGAAGGAGGGTCCACTCGGACATTGATTCGCGTCAGCTGGTCGTGTTGGTTTCCCACGCCCGCGAACAGGGTGATGTCGTAACTTCCCGGAAGGGTGGCGTCGGTTCGCTTCACGGTGACGGTTTGCTTTCCCTGCAATCCATTAATCGTCAGCGGGCTCACGCTAATTTTTCCCACAGGAGCACCGCCGGAGCAGCCCGTGTTTCCTTTTTCAGGGCAGAATGAAATGTTCACGGGCTTCTGGCACGACGAGGTGTCAACCGTGAAGGTGGTCGTGACCTGTTCTGATGTCAGCGTCACTCCATTGGCAGGCACGGGGTTCACCTTGACGCAGGATTCGAGTCCACCGAGGAGGGTCGTGAAGGGTTGAAATTGGGACGCAAGAACAGGGTTGCTGGCAGGTCCGGTTTCGGTGGCCCATTCCAATGTAAACGATCCCTGGTTCCCTGGCGTTCCCGGGGTTGGGATGAATCGCACGACCGCGTGGTAGGGGTGGCCGTTGTTTTGCAATAGGGGGAGTAGGGTGGAGTAGGCTTCGCTCATAGAGGCGCTGGTTTTCTTTCCGGTTTCCAGGTCGATGACATCTACTTCCACAATTCCACTCGGAGACCCATTCCACGCCACACGGGCTTGGAGGTTCCTCAAAGGAAGGGGGATGTTTTGGTGCGTGCAAGAGGGAGTGAATGGAATGGTAACTTCCTGGATGGGTTCAAAGGCCGGGATGGTAAACACGGCATCCGCTCCCTCCTTGAAGGAAAGAGAGGCCCCGTCGCATCCCCCCGGGAGGATCATCTGAGTCAGGAATGGACTGACCTGCACCCATTCAGTGGGGGAGGGGCCTATTTTCAACGATAATACGACCGAGCCCTTCTGCGTGAGGGGCTTCTTGGGGATAATAGGATGAGTGACGAAGGGGAGAGTAATGGGAACCGACGCGTGAGGGGCCACCACCACGGGAGTATCGGCCGAGGGATAGGTGGGGGGCAAGGGACCGGGGGTGAGGTAGAGTCCCGGGTAGCCATTCACCTGAACATTCGTCACTTTCACGATTTCATCGGTGGGGTTGGTGATGGTGAAGGTAGTGGAGGATTTCAGGGAGGGAAGCAGGGGAGACACTAACACAATGGGTTCTGGAGACACGCTCACGATAGAATTTCCCACGATCCACGTGGAATACGTTTGGAGGTAATTCTCCTTGTGGGCAAACACCGTGACAATCGTTCCCGGCAGGGACGCAGGAATGGAGAATTCGACAGCTCCCCCGGAAGTAGAGTAGGTACTGCTCACGAGAACAGGCGCGCCTCCCGGCGGGGTGAGGGACATTCCCACGAATGCATCTACAATTGCTGCTCCGCTCTCATCTACAATCGTCAAAGGAAGAATCGCGGCAACTCCCGGCAGAATGGTGGTGATGGAAGAGTGGATGGTGAGGGCGTGCTCGCACACACTCCCGCAGTCAGGGAAGGGAGACGTGAATGGATTTCCAGTGGAATCGGGAAGGGGTTGGGCCGCAACAAATGGATTCGTCGTGTCCAAACTCAGAACGACCGGCTCATTGCTGAGGGGGAATTTCACCTGGACAGTTTGAGGAATAGTAGAGTACGGATATTTCTCCGCCGCGATGAAGTAGGTTCCTTCTTTGGAGAATGGAAGAGTAGCATTTCCCTGCGCGTCCGTGTAGGCGAATCCGTGTGAGGGATCCCATTCTCCGCTCGCATTGGAAATGTATATTTTGGCGAGGAAAATGGGATTGGTGGATGAGTCCAATACTTTCACGTGAAGATGCTCAAGCGGATTCCCTTCGGATGCAGGAACGAGGAACACTTTCACTTCCTTGGAGGTCCCGTCGTGAATCACGGGTTGTTCTTCGGCATGATATCCGTTCTTGGTCGCGATGACTGAATAGTTTCCTTTTGTCGCAGGGGAGAATGGAGGAAGGGTCCCGCTTCCGGGGGTGATGGCCGTGTATACTATCGTAGAGGACGCGTTTTCTTTGAGGGTAATGTTCACTCCTCCAAGCAAGGAGTCGCTGGCCGCATCATAGGTGGAGATGGACAACCCACCCCCCATGAGAGGAGTCATTCCTTGGAGAAGGGACGCACTCCCCGAGAGGGTGAAGGGGGCATTCTGGATGGTTGCGAATTTTTGGGAAGGATCGGAGACCACGAGGGAGTATTTTCCGTGCGGGAGATGATCGAAGAGAGTATTCCCACTTTCATCGGTGAGGTGAAGTCCCAGGGAGAGGTTGTTTTCATTGAACAGCTCCGCCCGCATTCCCTTCAATGGAAGATTCGTGAGGGAGTCAAACAATGAGAGGGAGTAGGATCCAAGTGGATACGTGTGGGGTTGTAGTTTCACCACGGGTTGTTCCGGAGAAATGAACACTTCCCCCGAGTCATAATATCCGGGGGCACTGAACACTCCGACAAGGGGGCCGCAATTCGCGGGGGGAGTAACAAATACTTTTCCCTGCGTCGTGGTTTGGGCGTTGGGTGAATAATTCACGCCGCTCGAGCAATAGAGGAGAACGTCAACTTCGACTCCGCTTAGAATAGCAAGGTCATTCCCCTGAATAATCACTTCAAACGAAGGATTGGTTGGTTGTTGTGTCGTGGAATGAAGAGTAATGATCCATTCGTTCTCATTTCCCCACTCTTTGGTTTCAGAGTACGGTTCAAACCACGCGTGGTGGATGGTGATTGTCAAGAGGGCAGGGTCGGATGAAGGAAGCACCTTCACGCGACCATCAGGGTCGGTCACGTATTCAGTGGAGGGAAGTTCCATTCCACTCAAGGAAATAGGCACTCCCATGAGGGGGTTTCCTTGCTCATCCACCACGAGGATGGTGTGTTCCCCGGCGGACGAAAGGGGGCCATTCGAGAGGACCATTCCTCCTGCCAGCGCAACCAGTAGAGCGAGGAACACGACTAAACTGGGGACCATTTTGTCGATGGGATCCACCAGTGAATAGACGGGAATTTTGGCCTCGTCGAGTCGATCGAGTACCGAATACCATTGATCCTCGAGCCGGTTCCAGAGACGCATTGAAATCTACGGATTCGGTGAAATATCCTATTTAACCCTGCTTCCAGGGCGGGTTTAATTTCCGCCCGGGGGGCCCAAACAGGTGTTTCCGGCCTTGAGTTGGTTGGTGACTGCAGAAATGCTGGTCTGTCCCGTCTGCTTGTAGATGGTTTCCGGATTCCAGAAGAATCGCGCCTTCGCTCCGGAGTCACTGACGCAGATCTTTCCTTCTCCCACCAAGTCAAAGACATCCTGGATGGAGTTGATGGTGGAGGAGGCATTGTTGTAGGGCATCGTAGATATTCCATCCAGCAGTTGGGTGTTGGAGTACGTGGGATAGTTGGCCGTAATGTACTTGCCCGTACTGGCTTCCGCGTTCAGGGAATAGGATCCATCCGTGGGCGTGTAGAAGATGGTCCGCAGGAACGCATTTCCTCCGACAAGGGCTTTCTCCCAATCAACGGCGTACAAGTATGGCCAGCTGGGATACTTATCGGTGGGCAATCCGGCGCGATCGGGGGAATAATTGAATTTCTCATAGATCGGCGTTCCCGTAAAGTCGTAGCAGTTGCCGGCTCCTTCCCAGAACGTGAGGGTGTTCCCTGTATCCTGAGGGACTCCATTCAGGGCCAGCTGGTAATACGAGGCAAACGGATTTGGGGTCACATCGTGGTTGACGCGCATCATGAGCGGCGTTGCAAGGGAAGGCGTGAAGGTCATGGTTCCCGTGCTAGTTCCTGCATTCGCAGTAACTTCCAACAAATTTCCTCGCGTGGAGGGAATGGAGTTGAGCTTGCGCAAGTCGGAGGACTCTTCAACCGTAACCTTGCTCAACGCGGAGCTTCCCACTCCAGAATAGGTTTGGATGAGCGAGTCGTTGATCTGAACAATTTCAGGTCCGGAATTAATGTATTCAACTCCATAGCCGATGCGATCATAGACCGTGTTCTCCAATCCCACCAACCCATCGAAGGGCATGCGGTAGAAGGGAGAGTTGGGAGAGGGATTCTCCAGGTGGTAGAATTCGACTGCGATTCCAGCGCTGGGGCTCCCATTCCCATCAAAGAAGGACCAGTCCTCATCGAATAAAATCGACAGGTCGACATGGTATTTCCCGGCGGCCGGGAGGGTGGAATCATCGAAGTACTTGTTGGTGAAGACCAGGGCGTCCGTTCCGTAGAACTTGCTGAACACCGGCGCATCCCCAATTCCTTTGAACCACGTAGGGGCGTCCGCGAAGGAGTTATTCACGTAATAATCACGGAAGTCTTCCTCGAAGTCCGCCGAGTATCCATCTCGGATGAGGAACGCATCAAAGTGCAACAAGTTGTTGAGGGCCTGCACGTTAGGGATCTGGTTCGTGAACGTAATCGTGGTGTCATTGACATAGGTTCCGTACTCCGGGTCCGAGGGATCAATCCAGATATTGATGGCGGGAATTCCTCCCACGAGGGCGGTCGTCTTTGGAATATCATCACAGGTACCCGCAATCTGCTGCTCCACGCTCTTCGTGTTGAGGGTGATGACGGGCTGACTAAATGCGATGTTAGATGTACTCGTGCTCGAGAGGGTAAATTCAGCGAAATAGGATGGGCTGAGTCCGAACCCTGAGATGGTGCACGATAGCTTAGCGCCTCCTGCGGCGGGTACGCTGCTCGTGGCGGTGCAGGGGGACGGAATAATATCATCCGAGTTATTGCTCCCAATCTTCACCAGGACATCCGCCGTCTGCGCAGAGGAAGTGGTATTGTTCACGTCGGCCGTGAAGGTGATGGTGGTCGCACCGCTCGGGGCAAACTGGTATCCCACTGCGGTGATTCCGAGCAGGTTGGTTCCCATGGAGGTGTTACTGGGGAACGTGGCGCTGGTCTTCTGCTTTCCGGGGTTCTCGGGGCATTGGAACTCATAATTATTGGCAGCCAAGAATTCATCCAGGGCCTTGACTCGCTTCATCATCATGATGTTGAATTGTGTGGCGTCACAGTAGATGTGGTTTCCATTCAATGCATCACAGGCGTCGATGGGAATTCCGGTCGCATCGTTCCAGGCCCAATTGAGGGCGACTCGGGGGAGGGCTCCTTTTCCGGATTGTCCAAGCTGGCTCCCATCCGAGCAGGCGACGCTGTCGAATGTGAGTTCAGGAAGAGAATTGTCCACATCTTGCGTCTTGAATTTGACATGGAACTTTTCTTCGAGGATGGGATCGTCGCTCGTGGGGTGGCAGTTTCCTTCCTTGCCGGTGGGTCCAATCTCAAAGTTGGCGAACCCTCCGCTTTCACACTTGACGGCGGCGTTTCCACCGTGGGATGGGTCTCCGTTATCATGAATCTTGGATCGTAGGGTCATGACGCCGAACAAGGGGTAGGGATCGGTGTAACCCGTCTTGTTGGTCACAATCACTGCAGCTGACTGAGAGGTTACTCCCTTCTTGCTAATCGGTTGAGAGGCGCTCAATTCCCAGGCGGCGCTGATATGTGGAGAGGCATTGCTGGATATTTTCACGTCAATAGCATCCGGTGGAACCTCTTCATCGCTCGTCCCTGAGAGGTTAATGACCCAATCCGTGAGGGTGTACGTCACGTCATCGTCGCACGGGTCTTCGTCGAGGAGGTTCATCACGATGATGATGACGGCCACGGCCACGATGATTCCGATTCCAATCGGTCCTGCCGTAAGCAAGGCAGGACCAAATGCCAATGTCTCCGTGACAGCGGCCGAGGCGGCGACTCCCCAGGATACCGCTCCGATTCCGAGTCCCCATCCCAATGCGGGGAGGAAGTTGCTTCCTTTGCTGGAGGCTTCTCCCCAATCACACACGCTGGCCGTGACTTTCACGGGTTCCATGAGTTTACGATTAATGACACTCGAGGAGTCCTTGGCGTTTTTCGCATACAACACGAATGAAGGCTTCTCCACGTCGAATGCGTAGGAGGAATCCGATTGGATTTCCACGTTCAAGGAGGCAATCTGGTAGTAGGAAATGCCTGGCACGCGGGCGTCTACCGTGATGTCATACGCCCCAGGGAGTGTTCCTCCCTTTCGTTCAATCGTGAAGGTCTTGCTTCCAGAGACATCATTCGCGGTGAACTGGGAAAGATACAGTCTCCCTTCTGGCGCGCCGCCCCTACAATTCTCATTCCCTTGTCCGGCGCAGAACCACAAGTCCACGGGGACGCTACCACAGGCGGAGGTGTCGACTTTGAATTCCACTTCGTCCTCATCCGAGTCCATGGTAATCGTTTGTTCAGGTTCCGGGTCAAACTTGACGCAGGATTCCAAATTAGTGACTTTGATTTTCACGTCAAACGATTCGCTGATCGTCTGGACCTTGCTGCCCGTTCCAGCTTCCCCGGCAATGGTGACCGTGAACTGGGCGGTTTCTCCCAATTGTTTAGGGAAGGGGGTGAACGTGAGCAAGGATTCATACAGCGTATCATCGGACGTGCGGAACTCATCGAAGAAGGGAACGAAGGTTCCATTCTTGAGTACTTCCACGGCCTGGTTGCTGGCCTCAATGTCGTTCATGGACAATTCCACGTTTCCAATCGGCTGGCTCTTCCACACCACTTTGGCCTTGAGGTTTTTCAACGGGAAGGGTTGTCCGTCCACCACACACGTATTAAGTATCTGGAATGGGGTTTGTGACTTGGAGTTGAAGGACGTTGTGATTAGTTCTCCTGACCCCGGCGTCCCCGAGAGTTGGATTCCGCCCTCGTCACAATCCGTAATAACTTTGATTCCCACCGTGATGGGGACATTCTGCACCCACTCTTGAGAGGAAGAAACGGATTGGAATGTAAGGGAAAGGTTCCCCTTAAGTCCCTTGTTGGAGATCACATTCACAACCGGAGAAGTGCTCGCCTTCACCTGGATGGTCTTTTCTTGGACCGGTCCAATGGAGGTAACGTCAACGTATTGTTTCACGTAGTTCTGCATCTCCCCATTTGAGAGGAATCCCTGGAAGTCTCCCGTGAGGGTAGCTTTCTTGAGGATGAGGGTTTCTTGGGAAAGGTTGGTGATGTCCAACGGCAAGAATTGTTCCGTGTTGGGGGCATTCGGCAAGGTGAAGGACAGTTGAGTGGGGTTGAACTTCACGATGTTCTGGTCCACGATAATTTCAACCGGATCCGATGCATATCCTCCCTTCGTGGCATCGAAGACAAAGTGGGTGTAGGGTAAGGAGGGCGGGGCAATGATGACGACCTTTCCAGTGGGGTCGGTGGTCTTCTTGGTGATGAACTGCTGGCTCTTGTTGGGGTCAATCTTCAACAGGCTCACTAACGCATCTGGAACTTCAAATCCCTGAGCGTCCTTCACCGAGATAGTGAATTCCGTGGGCACAAACGCCGAGACAGTGTCGGGGTTCACCTCAATGTTGAGGGTGTTGGAGCTGTAGATGTCCAAGTCAATGGACTTCTCGAAGACAATATCCCCCGCGTCAATCAGCTGGATCAGAATCTGAGTGGCTTCAACCTGCTTAGTGAGGAAAGAGAATTCTCCGGAGATGTTCTGGTATTGTTTCATTTGTCCGACGCTCAACCCCTGTCCTTCTCCGCCCGGGACATCATTGGTGGAGAGTCCATCGGCGTCGATGGGCTGTCCATTGGTTCCAATCACGTGGTATTCGGTGAACACGGCCTCGCTGGAGGGAGAGAATCCATCATTGGAGAAGAATACTCTCAATCGGGGATTCTCAAACGTGGTCTCATCGGCGGATGTCAATACAAACGAATACGTGAAGTTCTTGTTGACGCTCAAACCGTAGGGCGGTCCGTCAATCAGGAGTTCATCGTCGTCATTCAGGATCGTTTCCCCGGAGTAGCAGAATTCTTCCTCGCACACGATGGGCTTTCCGCTGTAATAGATCTTCTGGTACGCCTCCGCGTATTGTCCTTCTTTCCCTGCGCTGCTCGAGGATTCTCCTAGAACATTGTCCACGGGGTCGCGGAGCCAATCATTATCTTCAATTCCCCAGGCGCGATAATACAGCGTGAGGGGATCCAACACACTCACATCATCATCCGCGCGCACCACGACTCCAAACTCATACACGCCAGGTTCGGGGGAATCCCACTCGGCGTTGATCCACTTGGATTCCCCATTCGTGAGGTTTTCTTGGTCGGCATCGTATCCTTCATCGGGTTGGTAGCTGGTTCCCTTGATGACGCTCGTGTTGGGAATTTGCGTGGTGACGATGCGAATAGAATCATTTTCCGAGAGAGACTCATCTCCGACTCGAATGTGGATACCGGCCGTGTCTAATTGTAAGGCAGTGGGAATCTGTAATTGAAACAATGCCACATAGGCCTTTCCGGATTTGATTTCCTTCGCACTCATCCCTGTGATGGGGTCTTCCACATCCACAAACACGATGCGGGGAGAATCTCCAAGGATGGTTTTGGGTAGTTTCACCTGGATGAGTTCGGTTTTTCCAGAGTATAGTTGGTGGGACGTGCTTGAGAATCCAGAGAATCCAGGAGCAGTCACATTCACGTATACTTTTCGATCCGCCTTGAAGGATTTGCTGGCCATTCCCAGGGCGTCGGATTGTACGGTACACTTTCCAGGGGTACATTCGTCGCTTCCATCCGTGAGGAATTGCACGAGCGCAAAGGGAACGGGTGTTCCTTCCGTGTCTTTCACGATGACCTGGACGGTTCCTTGTCCGATTTTTAATGAGAGGCTGGTCTGTGCAGGGATGGATTTGTCGGTGGTAAAGGGTTGAGAGTCGCTGGGTCCGGCCGGGTATTTGGTGGCACGGGCAAAGTAGTTTCCGGAATTAACTCCCGTGAAGTGGGCCGTGCCATTTACATCCGTAATCTTCGGTTCGTACGCGTGGGCGATGAATCCGGTGGAGGCATCGTAGAGGAAGACCTGGGCGTTGTCCACGGGCAAATTGTCTTCATCCTTCACACTCACGCTGACCTTCCCTGAGTTGGATGCGGTGAGTTTTTCCATGGCGAAGGTGACGGATTGTTCTCCGTTCAATAGTCCAATGTCCTTACTCTGTGCCAGGTAGTTCGCATGGGATGCGGTAACAACGAAGGGGCCCTTATCCGTGAGTTCAAATGACAGCGAGCTCTCATTGAGGGTAATGCTCTTGCTCGCATACAATTTGTTATCATTCTTCCCCACGAGTTTCACGATGGAATCTATCACGGGGTTGCCGCTGGCCTTGTCGTTGACGAAGACTTTCACTACTCCCTGGACCTGCTTGCCAAGGGAGACTTCCGCGTTCACCGTCTGATTGGGTGAAACCGTGATGGGGTCT
>CAZKYB010000026.1:0-4143 GCA_964557045.1 uncultured archaeon | reverse complement strand
GATCCGTGACGCTGGCGTAGTAGCTTCCAACGGGAACGTTTGAGAATATGGAGACACCAAAGGAGTTGGTCACAATGGAGTTGATGGAGGCACCCTGCTGGGAGATGAGTTCCACGTCCATTCCCACGAGTGCGGCGTTTGTCAGGTCGTCTCGCACGGTGACTTTTACTTTTCCGGTTTCCACGACTAAGGATTGGAGCTGCACGATGGGGTTGGATACCGAGAACACGACGCCATCTTTCTTGACGTATCCATTCGCTGAAACACTTCCAACTAAGTTACCACAATCCGCGGGGGGAGTGATGGAGAACACGCCATCGGAGGTGATGTACGTGGATTGCTTGAGTGCGGCTCCCGTTGTACACGAGAGTTGAATCGAGATAGGTTTCCCGCTCAGGGAGAGTCCTCCTAAATCGGTGAATTGGAATGAGAGCTCGGACGGGGGCGCTTTGGATAGTGAAAGGGTAAAGGATAATTTTTCATTCGGTTCACTCACAGTGGCTTCCTCGGAAAAAGCCCCATAGTTAGGGTGTTGAGCCGAAACGAAAAGGGTGGTTCCCACGGGAACGTTGGATAGGGGAATATTTCCAAGTGAATTGGTTACCGGTTCGGAGGAAAAGTCTCCATACGAGACTTGAACACTTAACCCTTGAATGGGATTTCCTTGTTCGTCGCGGAAGTTTAACACTACATCCGTGCTTCCTCCTCCCA
Source organism: uncultured archaeon (assembly GCA_964557045.1). GTDB lineage: Archaea > Iainarchaeota > Iainarchaeia > Iainarchaeales > VGJJ01 > VGJJ01. The sequence goes on along the minus strand of CAZKYB010000026.1, from coordinate 3,432 downwards.
ACAGAGGGAGTCCGACGAAGACAAATAATAGTGCGGCGAGCAGGGCCAATACGATGGCAAAACTCGGGACTACCTTGTCGATGGGGTCCACGACGCTGTAAATAGGGATGACCGTGTCGACCTTGTCCAAGAAGGAATACCAGGCGTCCTCCGCCGAGTGATACATCTCCTTGAGTCCCATAGTGATTACCCTAATCCTGCGAGGATTCGGGTTTTTGTCGTATTTAAAGGTTGGGCCGTTCGAGTTGCCTTTTCTCGGCTTGAAGAAGGGAATAGAGGGTTTTGGCGTGGTTCAACTGTTCCAAAATCTTACTTTTGGGGAGACCGGTTATTGTAGGGTCTGCAAATTTTTTCTCAAGTTCAATGCGTTCCTTTCGCACCTGCGCGAGTTGGAATTTAACCATCTCGAGTTGAGTGACTCGAGGCAGGGGTCGGGGGGTCGTATTTTTTGTTTGGAAAACAGGTTCCCTTTTCTCACCGATAGCTTTTCTTGGAATTCTCCCAAGTCGTCGAGGCAGTCCCATCGTTTTCCCTCTTTTTTATTTCACGATACACAGGGCTTCGGCGTCTTTCTCCTGGGACTCCAGCGCATTCAGCACTTCCTTGGGGTTCCAGAAGAACTCCGTCTTGGCTCCGGAGTTGCGGACGCAGACCGCTCGTTCGTGGACCAAATTAATCACATCCTCAATGCTCTGGAGCTCGTCTCCCGGGCTGTTGTTGGGAAGGACGTTGGTTCCCACCAGCGGGATGCTCGCGCCAGTAATTCCTTCTCCGATGAAGCTCATGCTGTCCTTATACACGGTCGCGGCAATCTGCGAGAGGCCATTCTGCGGGGTGTAGAAGACTGACTTGAGGTACACATTTCCCGTGTGGATGGTGTTTTCGCACCATTCAAATCCATAGGAGGTGTTCTCTTGCGGTCCGACGAGTCCGCAGTCGGCGTTGATGGCTGAGGTGTCATAGATTCCATTGTACGAATCAAAGAGCGACTTGTCCGAGAAGTCTCGGCAGTTCGTTCCGACGCCATACCAGGGGTTGCCTTGTGCGCCAATGTAGGACTGTGAGGTGTCATTGTTGACTCCCACGGAGTAGTATCCGAACACATCACTTTGTGCGTGCGTGCTGCCAATCTTCATCATGACGGGGGTGGCGAAGGAAGGGCTCCACTTCAGGCTCAATGCATTCGTCGCATTGCGCGTAAGCGTGAGGATGTTTCCTCGTTCCAGGCTGTTGAGGATGGTGTACGCGTCTGTCTTGCTGGTCTGAACACTCGCTACCGGAGTAGAATCGGGGATGTCTGTCGTGGTGAGCTGTTCGCTCGGGTTCCCATTCACGATAACCTTCTCTCCGGCGAAGTTCACCCCATACCCTACGCGTCCCTGTCCATCGTCGGTTCCGATGAGTCCGTTGAAGGGCATGCTGTAGAAAGGCGACGTGTCTTCGGTTGTATTGGTCTTCTCAACAAGGATATTCACGATGGCGTCGTTCTCTCCATTCTTGAAGAAGGGCATTCCTTCCGAGGTGAAGTTGATGTCCAGCGTCACATCATAAATTCCGGGTCCGGGAAGCAAGTATCCTTCGGGCGCGGGGTCGCTTCCTTCGCGCTTGATGATCCAGTGGTCGCGGTCCGTGAAGAGCTTGCGCAACCCAGTGGCTTGGTCCAAGTAATACGTGGGGGCGTCGAAGAACGACACCTTGCTGGCGTATCGATCAAAGTCCGTGTAGAAGTCCGGGGAGAATCGGTCCTGCATGAGGTGGGCGCGATAGTTCACTAATTGCAAGAGTTCATCCTTCGTCATTCCATTTGGATACGTCAAGGGGTTTCCAGCGTTCTCCGAGGCGGCGATGAATTCTTGTAAGCGAGTGGTGGTGAAGGGCTGGCACTGCACGACACTCGAGGATTGGCCGATGAAGAACTCCGCGTCAATCGTGTTGGAGGCGGGGACGCTGTCCGAACAATCCTCACACTCTTGAGGGTCGATGGTCGCGACGAGTGTGTAGTGTCCTTCCGCGAGGTTAGTGACGACAAACCCAACGCTGGTCTTGCTTCCTCCGATGGGGACTTGAACATCTTTCGTGAGGACGATGGGGGCGGCCGTGCTATCCTTGAGTTTGTACGAGACGCTCAGCTTGGAAAGATTCGCGGCGGGGGTCTTGTTTTCAATTCCCACGACCAGATTCACGTCCTTGTCTCCCACCTTATCGGCGACCAAGGAGGCGATACCAATGTCGGCGGCCGGAATAGGCTGTGTCTCGACGCCCGTGAGTTGATCCTGCAAGGGGCACGCAAAGGGTGCGTTGGCCTCGACGAATTCGCGGAGTAATTGCACCTTTTGGATGAGCGTGATGGCAAACTGCGTGGCGTCACAATAGATATGGCTCGGATTGCCTTCACTATCGACCTGTCCATAATCACACGCATAGGGGTCGACATCCGAGAAGTTCCAGGCGAACGCGACTTTGGGGGCGGCGTTGCTTCCTGTCTTTCCGAGCTTATCGGAATAGGTGTCACAGTCCAGCACGTTCAATGTGATGGGCGGCTGAATCAGCGACTCAGGGGTGAAGGAGTTGTATTGGAGGTGGAATCGCACCTTGGCGTCTTCCTTCTTGTCGATCTTCAGTTCTTTCTCCGAGGGGATGTCGTCTTCATACTTGGCACTTTCTTTGAAGAAGAATCGCTCTCCCGTCACGAGGAGGTTTCGGAAAATCGTCTTGTTGACGAACTGCGAGATGTTAGTGAAGGTAAGATTGAGGGATTCAACCTTTCCGACGGTAATCTTTTCCTTGTTGATGGTGGGCAGGATGGCCGTTCCTTCGTCTTTGACTTCGATGTCCGTGTCTTCCGTATCTTCGTTGGCTCCCTTCTCTCCGCCAATCACGGTAACATCATCCAGGACTAAGTCCTTGGCGATGACGGTGGCTTCGAATTCCACATCCTCGCTGGTCCAATAGTCCAACAAGGTCGCCACGATGGTGGTGACCGCGAATGCGGTGATGGGGTTGCCTGTTCCGAGGGAGACGATATTGGTGAGTCCGCCCAGCGCGCTTCCCAGTCCACCTAATACGTTCGATTCTTCCTTCTTGGGGGCGGTCTGCTGCGTAGTTTGGGTAGCATCCTTCACGTCCACGTCTCCGCTGGTCTGGAATAGGATGGCAAAGGTCGTGGCGGGACTCGTGGAGGGAACAGGGGCCGTTCCAGCCGTGAGTGGAACAAAATAGGTCTTTCCGCCCACTATCTCCACGTGACCTAGCACCGTGGACCCGTCAAGGGTGGTTACCGAGTTGTCGGATTGAACCTTGCCCGTGTTGGAGGTCGCACCTCCGCTAAACACGGACACGTTTCCCGTCTTGAGTTCTGCATCAGAAACATTGTAGAAGCCTGGGATTGTGGAGTAGTTCTCGAGCTTCTTGACCTCGGCCATGCTCACATTT
>CAZKYB010000025.1:0-14149 GCA_964557045.1 uncultured archaeon | reverse complement strand
CGCGGAGTGAGGGATTCGAACCCTCGCCTGGTTTCCCAGAACAGCTTAGCAGGCTGCCGCTATAGACCACTCTGCCAACTCCGCATCGACGAACAACGCGTCTAGCGGGCTGCGCTTAGCTAAGTAAAAAACTCTTCCAATGCAGCCTGCTATAGGTCTTCGGCTTCATTCCTATTATAAAGGTTGCCCGATTCGAGCTATAGGATAGTCCATGGATTCCGCTCTCCTTTTCGCACTCGGCTCGGTGGTTTTAGTAAGTCTTGTTTCGCTCGTGGGAATATTCACCCTTTCATTGAACCAGAAGCGATTGAAACAATCGCTTGTTTTTTTGGTGGCGTTTGCGGCGGGAGCGTTGCTCGGAGATGCACTCATTCATCTTCTTCCGGAGGCCGTAGAGGAATTGGGCTTCACGCTGGATGTTTCATTAGCTGTAATTGCGGGCGTCATCGTGATGTTCATCGTGGAAAAGATTATTCATTGGAGACACTGCCACTATCCGGAGGAGAACGTCCCTGGTCACACGCACGCGCATCCATTTGCCATCGTGAATCTGGTTGGAGATTCCGTGCATAATTTCTTGGACGGAATCATCATTGGCGCCGCCTTCATCATTAGTGTTCCAGTGGGTTTGGCCACCACCCTCGCAGTTATCTTCCACGAAATCCCGCAAGAAATTGGGGATTATGCGGTGCTCATTCATGGTGGTTTCGAGCACAAACAAGCCCTGGCCCTCAATCTCATCACCGCCCTCACGTCCGTGTTGGGGGTGGCGTTGGTTTTCGCTCTGGGTGAAATGTTCCAGGGGATTTCATTATGGTTAGTTCCTTTTGCTGCGGGTAACTTCATTTACATCGCGGGAAGTGATTTGATTCCCGAGTTGCATAAGGAAGTGGAGTGGAAAAAATCGGTAGTTCAATTGGTCTGTTTTGTTTTAGGAATTGCGGTAATGGTATTGTTATTGGGTCTCGAGTGATTCGCTTTCAACCATTACACAGACTTTGGTTCCTGAGATACTGGTGATGACCCCTTCGGGTGATTGGATGGGCTGGCACGCACAACTTGCAGCGCGCGCATCCAAAAGAAGTTCTTCTCCGTTTCCATTCTGATTGTTGATGGCACTCGCATTCACGCAGGCAGGGTCATATCCCTCCATCCACTCGTAGGCAGGGTCTCCCTGCGTGGGTTGGGGGTTTTCCTCCGGGGGGCAATTCTCGGAGATGCACTTGAGTTTGGGTTGTGCGTTGAGGGCATACACACATTGATCGTTGGTCACACAGGAGGCCCACGCGGCGATTTTGGGTGTTCCTTGATATTCCTCCACGGGTCCCCCAGGGTAGTCCGTCACCACGGTCACGGGGGTGAGGAATAGGAGGGCTCCTCCGACCACGAGGACGATGATTCCAATCATTCCGAGTATAATCTTGAATCCTAGTCGCATATAGGTCATTCTTTGAGAAAGGGCCCATTTAACGGTTTCCTATTCCCCTGCCCCTTTCCTTTTAGTTGGGGTCGCAGGGGGTGTTTAAAACGTTCATTTGGCTATGCATGGTAGGGTTTTCCCATGTCGAATCCCGAATTTACTGTATTATTGGCCCTCCGCGATGGGGGGGAATTCTCCCTGCATGCGCTCGTGGAGCCTACCGGTCTCCCTGCGGATTCCATTCGTCGTATTCTTTCGGGATTAGAGGAGCGGGGTCTGGTTCACGTCAAGCGGGAGAAAATCTCTTCGTGGATGCTCTCCAAGATGGGAAGCGAGGTCCTCTCTAAGGGAAGTCTTCCGGAACAACGATTGTGTGCCGGTCTTGAGTCTCATCCTGTTTCCATGAAGGGCCTCCAATCGTCCTTCGATGGGTCCCCACAGGAATTTGCAGCGGCCTTCGGATTGGCGAAGCGTTCGAATTGGATTGAGGTCAAGAACGAAAATGGGGAAACCATGGTTCACCTCACCCACGTGGGGAAAAAATCATTCAATAACTCCCCATTGTGGATGATGCTCCAGGCGATCTCGCGCGATGAGATCCTACCCTCTCCCTCTCCCATCCTCTCCGAGCTTTCCGCCCGCGGTTTGATTGCGCAGAAGCAATCTGCTTCCGAATTAGTGCAGATTACCCCGAAAGGATTAGTCTGGTTGAAGTCTGAAAAATCCGAAAAACAATCCGGAAAGGTATTGGGTCCCCTATCTCCTAAAATCCTCGCGAGCGGGGAATGGAAAAATGCGTTATTCAAATCCTATGATGTCACGGCGGGCGTTGAGGCTCGATACGCGGGAAGAATTCATCCCTTGCGCCACGTGATTCGCGACGTGCGAAAGATAATGGTGGAGTTAGGTTTTCGCGAGGAGGAATCCCCTTTAGTTGAGAGTGCCTTTTGGAACATGGATGTGATGTTCATTCCCCAGGACCATCCGGCGCGTGAAATTCAGGATACGTTTTACGTCCCTGGTAAAGCCGTTCTGGGCGACGCGGATTTGGTTAAGCGTGTGAAAGCCACGCATGAGCATGGTGGTAAGACGGGTTCGAAAGGTTTTGGATATGAATGGGATCCTAAGATTGCTATGCAGTTGCTCCTGCGCACCCACGGAAGTGCGACTACCTTCCGCACGCTCGCCAAAAAGCCCGCGTTGCCTGCGAAGACGTTTTCCATTGGTCGAGTGTTTCGAAACGAAGCCATTGATGCCACGCACTTGGCCGAGTTCTACCAGGTGGATGGATTAGTGATGGGGGAAGGATTGACGTTGCGTCACCTCATGGGGACCATCAAAGAATTCTATGCACGTTTAGGTTTGACTGAAATCAAATTCAAGCCCACCTACAATCCCTACACAGAACCCTCCATGGAGGCATTGGCGTATCATCCTAAACTAGAGCGCTGGGTGGAGATCATCAACTCCGGAATGTTCCGTCCCGAAACACTCAAGCCGTTGGGAATCGATGTTCCGGTTATTTCCTGGGGATTCGGTCTAGAGCGATTGGCGTTGTTCATTCACGAGAAGCAAACCCTCAAGGAAATCCTCGGTCCGGATGTCTCATTGGATTTCATTCGAAATTATTCGGGTATTTCCCATGGGATTCCATTGAAGAAGGGGGGTGGGTCGCATGGTCAACGTTGAATCCTCTCTTTCCAATCTCAATCACTACCTGAAAAAGCCCATCACGGTGGATGCGTTAGCCTCTACTCTCGCGCAGATGGGATTTGAACTAGACGATCCCTCTCCGGATGCGTTGAAGGTGGACATCACCGCAGATCGTCCCGATATGGTTTCCACCGCGGGAATCGCACGCGTGCTGAATGCCTATTTGGGTTACTCGAAGGGTGTTCCCACGATACCAGTGAAACCCTCCGCGTATGAATTATTCATCGAAAAATCGGTTCACGCAGTGCGTCCCTACACCGCCGCCATGGTCGTGAAAGGTCTACGTTTGAATGAAGAGAAACTCAAAGAGTTGATTTGGGTCCAGGAAAAGATTCACGCCACGTTTGCGCGTGAACGCAAGAAGGCCGCGATTGGCATTTATCCCTTGAAGAAAATAGAATGGCCCATTTCCTTCGTGGGGGAGAAACCCTCCTCCATCAAATTCCCTCCTCTGGGGATGGATTTGCCCTTGTTTGCGGATGAGATCCTAAAGCAGCATCCGAAGGGGCAGAAGTATGGTCATTTGTTGAAGGAACTCCCCGTGTATCCGGTGTTCAGGGACAAGAAAGGAAAGGTCCTCTCCCTCACGCCCATCATCAACTCCAACGATGTGGGTCTCGTGACGACGACGGATTCAGAATTATTCGTTGAGGTGTCCGGTCACGCGTGGAACACCGTGAGCATAATCTTGGACATTCTCGCCCATGTCTTCCATGACATGAAAGGAGACATTTACGGGGTGAACCTTCACTTCCACAACGAGACCAAGCCTCGTGTCACTCCCGAGTTGGGGGTTCAGTCCTTCGTGGTCGATGTGGATTTGGTCAATCGCACCCTTGGAACGGGTTTCACGGCCGAGCAAGTCTCTGAATTGTTGAGTCGGATGATGTACACCACCGTCAAGTCGAATCCCCGTCAGTTGGTCGTGGAAACCCCTGCTTTCCGTGTGGACTTGCTACATCCCTTAGATGTGGTGGATGACGTGGCGCGCGCGTATGGGTTTGATAATCTCAAGCCGGAACCGGTGCGTGTGAGTACCATCGGGGGTTTGCTCCCTCAGACACAATTGAATGAGGATATTCGAGATTGTGTGGCCGGGTTAGGTTTTCAAGAGGTCATGACGTGGCATCTTACTTCGCATGAGCATCACTTCGATGCGTTTGAGCGAGAGCCTTCTCCGCATGTGAAGTTGGGTGTGGTAAAGGAACAAGGTCTCACGATGGTGCGGAACATGCTCTATCCCGAGACCATGCGTGCATTGCTAGCCAACCGTAGTGCGCAGCAGCCTTTTCGCTTGTTCGAGTTGGATCAAATTGTGGATATTCACGAGAAAGAAGAGACGGGGACGGTTACCCACTACAAGCTTTGCATGATCCTCGGCCACGCCTCGGCTACCTTTGATGAGATGAAGGGGAACGTGGATGCAGTGGCTCGTTTTATCGGGGGAGTCGCGAATTATTCCCCGGTTTCCTTGGCGGGTTTCATTGAGGGTCGTACGGCACACGTGAAAATAGGAAACTTCAACGGATTTATGGGGGAAATGCACCCCCGCGTGCTGGATCGTTTGGGTGTTTCATTCCCGGTGGTTATTTTCGAGTGCTATTTGAGTCAGTGACACAACATTCTGCTAGAATTGTTCATCCGGGATATTCTTGAACGCCTCATTGTAGGCATGGGCGCACAATATTCCCGTGTCGGCGTACAGGGGGATGTTTTCCTTGGCGAGGTCGATGGAGAAGTGCATGTCGTCAAAGGCTGGGTCGTTCTCCACAATTCTAAATGAGACTTTTTCGAGTGCGGCGCGGGAGATGAGGATGCATCCCAATCCAATTCCGGCCACTTCAACTAATCGGGAGGGGAATAGAAACGTGAATCCCACCCACTCGGCCTTGCGGAGTTTTTTACTTTCTTCATTGGGGTAGACCATGAGCACGGGGGTCTTCTGGAGTTTTCCTCCCAGATTAACCTTGTTGTAAAACACGCCTCCCACTACTTCTTTTTGGTGGGCTAAGAGTTTCTCAATCACATCCTTAGGGGGAATGATGTCTTGTTCGAGGGAGAAGAAGTAATCGTATTTCTCCTTCAGCACAATCTGCCTCAGTTTATTTCTTCCTTGAACAATTCGTTCTCTCACGCGCGGGGAGGTGTGTCCGGAGTGGATGACTCGAAACGTGTGCCCGGGGTGCTTGGCTTCCCACTCTTTACCTAACGCAAGGATATGCTGCGCATACTCGGGGGTGGGGGAGTTGTCCTCGATGACGATGTCAATGTTGGGGTACGTGAGGGCGTTGAGTCCTCGAAAATAGGATACCAGCGAGTCCGCCTTCGCGACGGCCGTGGGGCATCCCAGGAGGATGCGGGGGAGTGTCATGAGTGGAAGTAGTTCCAATACTCTTTTTGGGAGTATCTACGCGCTAACCGATACGCGGGCGCCGATGGCTTGTCCGGGGAGTCCCTTGTCGAATTTAACTCGAACCGCTCCGGTGTTACCGTGAGCACCCATGACTTTTCCGGTGATAATCTTATTGGCGGTGCTCTTCCACGTGACCTTCTTCCCAGCGAGGGGGTAGGCCTTCACGCGGGTGTCGATTCCGTCGACCTCAACCACGTATTGGGTGGGGTGTTGCGTGTTCTTTCCGCGTCGGTAGTTCTTCAAAATTCCGTGCATCATAGAGGAAAAATCCCGGAAACAGGCTTTTAAAGGCATCTCTAGGCCAGGGGCTTAGTGGCGATATAGAGTCCTCTTTGGGGCATGAGGCCCTGCTTGGTAAATCTCGCCTCAAGGCCCGCTTCTTGGAGTAAGGATAAGGTCGTGGGCACCGAGAACATTCCTAGTTCATGGTGTTCTATCACCAGCTTGACCTTCTTTCCCTTTTCCCCAATTAGGTGATACATGTCCATCACTGAAATATTCCCTTTCCTTTCGCTCACATTTACGCGCGCCACGACTAAATCCTCGCTCGTGTAGAGATTTCCATGGGGTCGTCCGACTCTGTATTGTTCCTTGGTTAACCACGGTTCAATGATCAAAACGCCTCCTTTATTCAGGTGGCGAGCAAATGCACGAATGGTTTGGCGTAATCTTTTTTCGGTCTTGACGTAGCCGATGGAGCTAAACAGGCAAACAATGACGTCAAACTTTTTTCCAAACTTAAGTTTGGCCATATCCATTTGTTTGAGTTCCATTTTGGGGAATTTCTTTCGCGTTACTTTGAGCATGTCTTTGCTGTAGTCTACCCCCGCACAATGGAAATAGTTCTTCAAGTGTTCCAAGTATCGACCTGTGCCGCAAGCCACTTCCAATAATTCTTTTCCATTATTTTTTTTGTTCTTTTTGATAATTTGAATCAGATTTTTGGTTTCCTTCTTGTAGTCCTTCCAGTCGTATATGGCGTCGTAATACTTGGCGGAAAGGGTGTATTCCTGATTCATTTAGATGCCTTGCTCGGAGCGCTATAAATACTCCTCTGTGCAACATTGTTGGATATGCTCATTGCAGGGGTAGACGAAGCCGGAAGGGGTCCGGCGATTGGTCCTATGGTCTTGGCGGTCGCCGTTATAGATTCAGATAATGAGGCTTCCTTGCGGGAACTGGGAGCCAAAGATTCGAAGGTGGTTCCGGTGGACGAAAGGGAGAGGATGTATCCCATTCTCCAAAGCACGCTTGCCGCACACTCCACCGTGCACATCACGGCCCCCGAGATGGATGAGTTGATGGATCGGGTTTCTTTGAATGAAATCGAGGCGATGAAGATTGGTTCTCTCCTCAACCAGTTGCCTCTCAAACCCAAAGTGGTGTTTGTAGATTCTCCCGATCCCATTGCGGATAATTTTGGTCGACGCATCCAGAATTACCTTTCATTCAAGCCCAAGATTGTGGCGGAGCACAAGGCGGATGTGAATTATCCGATCGTCTCGGCCGCCTCTATTCTTGCAAAGGTGCAGCGGGATGCCGTTATCAAGGAGCTCCAGCAAGCATTTTCCATGTTCGGAGACATTGGCTCCGGGTATTCGCACGATGAGCGAACGATTGATTTTTTGAAGAGTTATTTGAAACTTCACGGGAATCTCCCGAGTTGTGCGCGACAAAAATGGGCCACGAATGTGCGGTTGATGAATTCCAAATACCAGACTAAACTATTCTGATTCTTTTCGTCCGGCCATAATTACAAATCGTTTTCTCCGGAGGAATATTTCGATTTCGAATCGCAGGATGTCGAGTGGGTTGTGTGTGTTGTTCACTTTCCAATTGGGTTTATGGGATTGAATCCCAATGATATCAAATCCATTCTCTTCGAATAATTCTTTCACGTTCCCCACGCGGAAATAATTCTCCATCGGGTGAGCAATCCGGTCGGCCCAGAATGCTTTAGAGTGTTCATTCATTTTCATTCCTTGTCTTTTTTCGACTCTTTCCAATCTCTTCGCTGGATCTTTTCCATCTAGTATTTCAGCGTAGCATTTCTCTACGCGTTGCTCCATTCCTCCCCAGGGGTGGTAGAATCCCACAATGAGTATTCCATTCGGCTTGACCCATTCTGCAATGCGTTGGAATCCTTTTTTGAAATCGGGCGTGTGGTGTAACACTCCAAAGCTCGTAATGAGGTCAAATTTCTGCGCAGGGGAATAGGTGAACAAATCCGCGTGTTCGAAATGCGTATGGGTGAGTTTGTATTTTTTGGCCGTGGTGGTGGCGTGATGGATGGATTTTTTGGAGAAGTCGATGCCCACTATTTTTTTTGCTTGCGTGGCCATACTGCACGCGATTTCTCCGGTTCCGCATCCCACATCGAGGATGTATTTTCCACTCAAATCAGAGAGTGTCATTCCGGCGGCGGCTAGGAGGGGTTGGGCGTATGTTTCCATTCGTTTTTTTTCAAATCGTTGGACGTGGGGATAGGGATACGTCTCGTAGAATGCTTGGACGTCATCAGGCATACAAATACGCTTATTGGTTTTCGGCAGGGGTTTCTGGGTTCTTGGGCATGGGCTTTAGTTTGAGGGCATGCGTGCCGAAGTACTCGGAGAATTTCTTCGTGGTGCGGAGGATGTAGGATCGTCCTTTGGGTTCGCGTGCGACAAACCCTTTGTCCACCAATATTTGCAAGTGATCATAGGCCGTGTTGCTTCGCACTTGAACGAGTTGGGATTGCAGGAGGGGTTGCTTGTAGGCGATGAACGCCAATGTCTTCAATTCCGCCGGGGATAATTCGCTGGCTCCTGCGAGGTGGGATACTTTCTCATCGTACGGGGAACGTACTTTCATTCTAAAACCGCCCGCATCCTCGACAATTTCAAGTGCTTTGTTTCGCTTGTTGAATGATTCGATGGCCTCGGGAATATAGGCGCGTACTTTCAACAATGGAGCATTGGCAATTTTCGCCAGGTCTTCCACATTCATTCCCTTGCTGCTCATGAATAAGGCGGCTTCGATGTGGTGGATAATCTCTGTCTTATTTGCGGAGGGTTCTTCTATTTCCAACACAGGCTCCAATTCCTCTCGGGAATCGTCTTCTATTTCGTCGTGTTTGGAATGGGTATGGTGTCCCACTCCCTCGATGGGGGAATAGTTTCCTTCTTCGTCCTGCGAGTAGGGTTCGGGTTTGGCGTCGTCCAATAATTCTTCAGGTCCCATCGTATGTAAGGACGCGTTCTCTTTCATCGCGTGGGGGTGTTTTTTCCCGATTAATTTGTCCAACCATTTCCAGGCCATGAAGAAAGTCCCCTCTCTCGCTCTTTAATAATGCCACGGTCGCATTGGTGAGAATCGGGAGAACCTATTTATTTCACTCTTCCCGCGTAATAGGTATGAGTGGTCGTCTTCCCCCTGGACAATTTGAAACCAAGGCCTTTCCCGTGCTTCAATCCGGAAGAGTGATTGACTCCCTGAATGAGTCGAATTATTCGTTAGAGATTTATGGGGAGGTTTCTTTTCCGCAAAAATTATCCTTCTCCCAACTCAAGTCCTGGCCTCATGCGGATGTGAGTGTGGATATTCACTGCGTGACCACGTGGTCGAAGTTTGATACGAAGTGGAATGGGGTCCTGTTCACCGAATTGTGCAAAATAGTCAAGCCCACTCCTAAGGCCAAGTTTGTGATTATGGAATGCGAGGAGGGTCATACAACCTCTCTTCCTTTGCGCGAGATGTTACAGCCCAACGTGATGGTCGCGGATTCGTATGATGGGAAGCCCATCGAGGCCAAGCATGGGGGTCCCGTGCGCATGCTGGTTCCCCACAAGTATTTCTACAAATCGGCCAAGTGGGTGCGGAGGCTTAAATTCGTCGAAAGGGACGAACCGGGGTATTGGGAGGTGCGGGGGTATAGTAACACCGCCGATCCCTTCAAGGAGGAACGGTACACGTTCTGACGAGGGTTTATATGGGGAAAAGGGGGGAATTACCTCATGAAATCGTTCACATGGGCGGCAGGGGGGCTTCTGCTCCTATTCCTTTTCGGGTGTGTGTCTTCCCCTCCGGTCGCGCCGGTGGATACCACAACGACGACTCCTGTTCCTGTCGTGGAGGATGTCCTTCCTTTCGTTCCGGATCCAGTCGTCTCGGCTCCCGGTCCAATGGTTGTTTTTTGTGATGCGGGGAGCAATGAGGAGAACGCTGAGTGTTTCGAGGATGCATTTGAGACCTGCCAGCGTTCCACGGGGTTGTTCTGGGAGACCACGGATGGTTCTCCCCTGCTAATTGAGTCTCAGGGATTGGACGCCGTGACGGGCGAGTGTTTAGTGCGCGTGAACGTGGTGGATGACTCAAGTGCATTCTTTGGTCAATCGGCTAATTGTTCGATTGCCCAATCTCCGGCCGGAGAGGGGCATGCTTCTCCTTACTTCGATTCCTATTTGATTGGTCCCTCCACGTGTACGGGTACTTACGTCGATGCCATCGTGCAGAATTCCACGCCCTCCCCGGGTTCACCCGCTTCTCCTGTGGTTACGACTCCAGTTCCTTCCGTGAAGGAATTTTCCATTGTGGTGAATGAAAGTGGGATAGTGGGCACGAAATCATTCAATGTGAAGAAAGGAGACATGGTGAAGCTCACCATCACGGTGGATGTCACGGATGTTTCATTCAATGGAGAAGAGGTCTTCGGTCCCGCGCAGAAGGGATTGCCGCAGGATCAATACGTGTTCTACGCTGGACACATTCTTCCGGGTGAATCCAAAACCGTTGAGTTTGTGGCTCAAGAATCCTTTGATTTTGGGGTATATTGGCCCGGCCCTTCCGTGTTGAAGGGTACAGGCAATTTTGTGGTGACGGAATAAACCGCTCACTTCAACATACTCGTTCTATTTTACATAATTTTTCCTGCGTTAATTGTCATTTCTTTTTGCGTCAATCGTCGCTATAGATTTATTAATGCCTAAAACGGTATAGTGGCAATTCCACTCTATGTGAGTTCGGAAAAAACCAGGGGAGACAGGGGTGTTCCACACATGAAATCAATGATTGATGACGCCGTCAAGACCGGCAAAGCACGCGCACAAGAGAATAACGATATTGCCGAATTCTCCGTGCCTAAGATTATGGTTATTGGAGCTGGGGGTGCCGGATGTAACGCCGTCAACCGATTGGCTCACATGAATATTGCCGGGGCCCAGTTGGCCGCGGTCAACACGGACAAGCAGCACTTGTCGATTATTGATGATAATATCACCAAGATTTTGATCGGAAAGTCGGTCACCCGCGGATTGGGTGCCGGTGGATACCCTGAGGTTGGAGAAAAGGCTGCGGAAGTCTCCAAGGGAGATTTGGATGCGATTTTGAAGGGCGTCGACATGCTCTTCATTTGTGCCGGAATGGGTGGAGGAACCGGAACGGGTTCAGCGCCTGTGATTGCGGGGATCGCTAAGGAGCAGGGAGCCATTGTCATTGCCATGGTCACGTACCCGTTTACGCTTGAAAGAGCTCGAACGATTAAGGCCGAAGAGGGAATTCAGAAGCTCTCTCAGGTCTGCGACACCGTTATTGTGATTGACAACAACCGCTTGGCCGAATTGGTTCCTAACTTGCCCATCCAGGATGCGTTCCGCGTGGCGGACGAATTGGTTGCGCGCGTTGTGTCGGGTATCACGGAAACCATTACTCAGCCTTCCTTGATCAACCTGGACTTCGCGGATGTTCGATCCATCATGACCGGTCACGGACTCTCGATGATTGCGGTTGGAGAATCCAAGTCCGTGAATCGAGTGGATGAAGCCGTGGCGGATTGCTTGAACAACACCTTGTTGGATGTTGATATTGCGGGTGCAAAAGGCGCCTTGATTCATATCACCGGGGGTCACGAGTTGACGCTGGGTGAAGCGAACCAGATCGGTACCATGCTCACCGAGCAGATGGATCCCAACGCGGTGGTTATTTGGGGTGCGCGTATCAATCCGGCCTTTGAGAACAAAATTGAAGTGATTACCGTCTTCACAGGAGTGAAGTCTCCGTTTGTTTCCACCAAAACAAATGCTCGCGGAGTCGGATCGATGTCCGGCCGAGGCAGTTCTTCCTCTTCCTCCTCGATGGGTGGAAAGGAATGGTCATTGGATTCAATCTAAGGTTCTAGTTTCAGGGGGGCGAAAGCCCCTCTTCTCTTTTTATTCCAGAGTTGCTCATCGGTTTCATGGTGAATTATCGAATTCTTTCTTCATCGAAGGATCCTCTCTTTACTTCGCTGGTTCGTCTCGTTCGGGAGAGGGATGGGGGCAAGGTGAGTGAGTTATCTGTTCATCTTGCTGGGCTCATGGATCGAGGGATGCGGTTCGTGGTGGCCTCGGAGGGAGGTCACGTGGTTGGATACACGCTCTTCGAGACGGCCAATCGTTCACGCGGACGAAAGGTGTTTTCCACGGTGGAGACGTACGTTTCACTAATGCGTCGTCGTCAAGGTATTGCGCATCGTCTGATTCTCTCATTATCCGGGCTAGCTCGGCACGAGGGTGTTTCCACCATTGTTCGCAATGCCCAATCCACTGATATGATTGATTTGGGTTACAAGATGCAACAGTCCCCACGACTCTTTGCCTCGGGTCGGCTCAAGAGGAAATGGGCCGAAAAGACGAGGGTTATTCTCTATCCTCTTGCAGGAGTGAAAAGGATTGTCATTCGCGTGCGGAAGAATCATTGATCCAGGTGCAGCATGGATGCGAGGATCCACTTGACGTTTCGGAGTCGTTCGCCGAATCGTCGCAATACGTATTTTTCCCAGTGGGGGCCGTATGGGACGTATTCACACACGTGGTAGCTGTGCTCGGCGAGCATTTTCTTTTCATCGTCGCGGATTCCTTTGAGCATTTGGAATTCCATGTGGTTGGGGAATGGTAAACTGAGCGCGTGGGCGATGATGTCCATATCGTGCGTTCCGATGGCCACCCACGCGTCCTTCTGGGACATCATCGTGATGAGTTCTTTGAAGTTTTGGTTGATTTTTTGGTGCGACGTGAACACTTGGTCACTTTTCTGAGGGTACACGCCCTTCACCAATCGTATTTTGGCGTTGTCGGGCAAGAGGGAAAGAATATCTCGCTTGGCACGTTTCAAATAAACCTGAATGCACACTCCCACATTATCAAAGTGCTCGTTGAGTTTGCGGTAAATCTTCAGTGTTTCGGTCGTGTATCCGCTTCCCTCCATGTCGATCCACACCATGATATTTTTCTCGTGGGCGTGGCGGACGATTCGTCCCACGGCGCGCAAACAGGTTTCTTCATCTAAGTCCAGTGCGAATGCCGTGAGTTTGAGAGACACTCCCCCACGTATATGGAGGTGGTCCATTTGGTCGATGAGTTCGATGTATTGGTTGCTGACTCGAACCGTGTCTTCTTTGGTGGTGGCCCCTTCTCCTAGTATATCGAAAATAGGTTTGATTCCTCGCTGTTGAATTCGCTTCCCATACTTCAATGCCTCGTTGAGTGTCTCGCCTGCGATGAATCGAGAAACGAATGGATGCAGGAGGGGTTTATACCAGCACATAGGGAATGTCATCGAGAAAAAGGGACTATAAAAACGAGAAGGAGTGAAAAATGAAGAAAAAAAGAGTGAAAAAGTAGGGATTTCCTACTTTTTCTTCTTGTTCAAATTGTCCATGCCCGGGGCCCAATCCACTTCGCAGAGTCCGCCGGTCTGGAATGCTTGGAGTACGCGCAGAGTTTCCTTCACGGAGCGGCCCACATCTAAATCGGTCACGGCTTCAAATCGGATGAATCCTTCCGGGTCGATGATGAAGGTTCCTCGATACGCAATTCCTTGGTCTTCCTTCAGCACACCGTACGCGCGGGAGACGTGGTGGTTGGTGTCCGCCAAAATAGGGAACTTAACTTCAGGCAAATCGCGCTGCAACCATGCTTTATGGGAGTGTTCCGAATCCGTGCTGGCTCCCACAATGGCGGCGTTTAATTTCTTGAAGTCCCCTTCCATCTTCGCAAACCCTCTAATTTCGGTGGGGCAGACGAAGGTGAAGTCGAGGGGGTAGAAGAATAATACGACCCACTTTCCCTTGTAATCTTTCAATCCTACTTTCTTGAAGTCCCCGTTCACGTACGCCATGGTCGAGAAATCGGGTGCTTTTTGTCCAACGATGGTCATTTTTCCAACACCTCTGTTTTTTCCTTATTGGTATATGATGCAAGAGAGTTCCAACTTGCTTAAAATAGGAATTGGGGTTTTTCGCCCATCTTTTTTAAGGGGTTTGGGTGTCCATACGGGTAAAGCAAATGGTTGGGAGATCGATATCCTATGGCAGAATTAATGAAGGTTAAACAGTTGCGCCCGCGCATGGGGAATGTGTTCATTGAGTTGGAAGTGGTTTCTAAGGGAGAACCTCGTGAATTTGCCTCAGCTAAAGGACAAGGAAAGGTCTGCAATGTGGCCGGCAAGGACGAAACGGGCGAAGTTCAGGTCTCCTTGTGGAATGAGCAGATTGACCAAGTGAACGAAGGGACGAAAATCCGTATCGAAAATGGGTGGGTTTCCGAGTACAAGGGCCAATTGCAGCTCTCCACGGGAAAGTTTGGCAC
>CAZKYB010000024.1:0-14708 GCA_964557045.1 uncultured archaeon | reverse complement strand
AGCTTCCCAAGATCTTGATCCTTCTGTGCAGTGGTTTTGAGATTGCGAAAATAACTATCTCCATCAATCTTGTAGAAACCCTTACTCCCAGTGACTGAATCGAGTGAACTATATTTTTCAAAAAAATCATTTGGACCGATAGGTTTTCCACTTTTGAATAATGCATCAGGTGTTGAAAATGAGGGAGGAGCATTTCCGAGGAAGGCATTCACTTTATCCGTGAATTTTCCTGAGACGAGATTGAATCGTTTCGAGTTCGTGAGGAGTTTCTTGAACTGCCCCCAGAGGGTGGGACCGAATGTTCCCACGACCATTTCCCCCGAGAACCAGGAGTTGAAGTACTTGTCGAACATCGAATAGAGCGTGATGACGCAGTCCCCGCCTTCACAGTTGGTTAGTAACCCAGCCTGGAACGTGTTGTCGATGGCGATGTGATTGAGGACATTGGGATCCTTCTTGCGTGAATACACCAACGCAGGAACCGCATTCGAATCGACCCCATCAACGGCCTGCTGTTCTGCAACTTGCGCCTGCAGGAAGGCCGCTTCTTCCTCGGAAAATGAAGCATCGAGCGAACCGGTTCCCCCGGTGATGCTCTGCCACATGTCTTGCACGTTGCCGGAAATTCCTTCCCCGGAGTTGCGCAGCTGCAGGGATTCTCCCTGCACCGCACAGGGTCCACCCTGGACACACTTGGCGGCGCGGAGGGAATCATACAATGATAATCCGAACGCGAAGGGTCCCTTGATTCGCTGATTCTGCAATGGAGCCAATTCATCCGGCTGCAGGACTTGATTTGGAATTTGTTTCTTGAAGGCCGTCTCTTCATCCGAGGGATTGGGGACAATCAGCACATTCGAGTCGGAGATGGTTTCGCGATCCGTGTTAGGGAGGGTGCCCGCGCTAACTTCATCGCCCACGAGACCGGGAACAAGAATAGAATCCTTGAAGCGTTGAACGTCCAGATCCGACAAAGTGGAAAAACGACACACGGATCCTCCACCCGGGAGAGATTGAAACGTGAGGACGAGGTCATCTGCCTCGGGCTGTGCGGGCGTGTACAAATCATCAATATATCGAGGCTGGACCGGCGGAGCGAGGGATGAACTATCAGCCTCCTGCGCGGGAGGAAACCCCTCGGAGGGCACGGCCGCGGCGAGCGGAGACGCGAGGAGAAGAAGCAGATAGAACAGGGCCACCCGGGCAGGATTCATGGAGAGAAAAACGGAATCCGCCTTATAAAAGACTGCCCATAATCCCCACGAATCCACGAAGGAAAAGGGTTTCAGAAACCGAAAAAGGCCAAATAGATTAGACTCACGGGAATCCAGGGGAATGCAAGAAGGAGAAGGATAAACAAGAGACACCCGATAAACACCGTCACACCCATGCGAATCCAAAATCCCTTGAGCCGCTTCTTCAATGCATCAAAGATTGAAACTCCAATGAATGCGAATGGTAAAACAATCAGAGCGAAAACAATTCCCGTGAGAATCGATTGCGGGATGATACGAAGCAAAAGGGAAAAAGGACTTACTTCATTCGCGATATACGCAGGACTCGCACGAATTTCGGCCGGAACCTGTGACACATCCAGGTTGGATAACCCGCCCAGAATATTTGACACGTGGAGGAGAAAAAAGAAGAGAATGAATGAAACCACCAACGTGAGAGCGGCCGCCCCAATCCATTTCCATCCCGTTTTTTTCTGGATGAGATTGAAGATAAACATGAGGATAAGCGTGCACGCGAGGACGGGAACAAACAATTGGGCCGCACTCACCACCAGGTCGAAAATGTTCACGAACAGCCACGTAATGGGATCCATGGGGGAGGCAGACCCTTGCAGAATAAAAATGGGCCCCTCCTACGCAGGCCTATGACCCTCTTTTCTCCGGTCGCCGATGCGGGATTGGCCCTGCTGCTCATTTTTGGGAGCATCTCCATCGGATACACTGGAATTCGGTGGATCTATCCCCCCCTCAAATCGTGGAAGGGATGGAAGCGCATGGTGGCAGGGGGATTGATTGGAATGGGATGGTCAATAGCCGTGGTGGGAACATTTGCACCCACGCAGAACAGCGATTCATTTCCCCTCGCCGCACTGGTGGAGTTTTTTGGATTCATGGGGATGGGATTAATTTTAGTAATGGGACTAACAGCACTCTCCACACGAGTGGCGCATCGCGTACTGGTTCACGGCATGAGTGTGACGCAGGCGGTCACGCAATCTCCCCCGCGCACGAAGGAGGAGGGGCGTTCATTCGAAAAACTAAATCAATCTGAGAAAACAATATCGATGGAAAAAAATAATCCCCGCATCACCTATGCAAAAACAGTCCCTGCGTCGGTGATGGAGGAACCCGTGTTGGAGAATGATGTCATGTCCGTGCTCCGTGACGAAGAAGAATCCAAGAAACCCAGCCAGAAAGTCCGAACCCCTCCCGCCGACGAACCCAAGTCCCCCATGTCCGAATTGAACGACTTCGCGGGGTTTGAGGATACCCTGGCCCAGCTCAAAAGGGATTTAAAGGACTTCAACGAGAGCATGAGCAAGACGCACCCGCGTTAATGGTAAGTTATGGGCGACGACGAAAGCAACATCCCCCGGCGCCTGAGACGGTTCTATCGAAAAGGAGAACCTATTCCCAACGATTATCAAAACACGCATGAAGAGGAGAAGCCTCACGGGGAGCAAGTGTTAGATAACGAGCCCTGGATGAATGCTCATCAATCATCCAAATCAAACCCCGCACCCGAAACTCGTCGACATGGTCGTGAACGGGGCACCACGCAACCCACTCCCACGATACAACCCCCTCGCTTTGAGAGAGTATTAGAGCAGACCCAGAAGCCCGCCGAGACGCCCATGGACCACGCATTAGGACTCACGGGAAAATCAACCCTGGAAGAGCGACTTCCCCAGCGCAGTGAAAGAGCCATCCAGGATCACTCGGGAAAACAAGAAGAGATTGAACATACCCTCCAAGAGTTGAAGGAACTGGCCTCCCTTGGAAACGCGAAAGATCCCAAGCAGGGACCCGCCTCGTTCCACTTCACACCCGTGGGAGGAGCCCCCACACCCGTGTCGCCGGTGGAGAAAGCGATGCAGGAAAAGGCGAACCCAGTCCCGTTCTCCCAACTAACCCCACGTGAAAGGATGGAGCAGCGACGACAAGGAAAAGGAATGCCCCCTGAGGATACACAACCCCCATCCAATACACCCAAGCCAAGCGGAAACGCACCCCCATCGAATCCCAACCAGGGCAGCGCTCACTTTCGACGGAGAATGGGACAATTATCCTCGAGCGGGGAATCCACGGACGAAGAAACCTCGTCTCCCAAATCGAATGCCCCTTCAGAAGAAGAAATGGGCGGCGACTTCAAGGATTTGTTTGACGATCCCAAGAAGAAAAAGAAAAAGGGAAAAGAAGACGATGACGACCTGTCACTCGACGAAGACATGCCTCTGTTTGAAGACGAAATATAGTTCACGGGGCCACAGGATCTGGGAATATTCCCGCAGGGGGAATCTTCTCACACTTCAATGCAGAGAACTCGGCCTCGGGGATGGGAGTCGCGGTCCACGTGGCCAATAATGCCCCTGCCCGCAACTCACAGCTATCCAATGACAACAGCGCGGCGGATCCACAATCATCGAATGAGGATGACGCGATGCGAATCATGGAAATGAGCCCCTGCGCCTGCGTGGCGGTGCCGACACGCAAAAAGAGTTTCTGCAGGGGATTGTCCGCCACGGAGGGCGTGCAGAAGAACATCTCATGCGGCTCGGCTTCGTCTGCCTTCACATTCTGAAAGCGCTCTGCGTCTACGGCATCCGTGTAGGGGACGTAATTCCCAGGGGAATTGTCCAGTTCAACCAGGAAGCGCGTCTTCCACAATACCACTAACACGTATTCCTGGGCCGTGTTGATGGCAAATACGTAGTCCTGGTTGTCGGCCACCGGACGCATTACCGCATAGACCGACTTGGCCATGTTGCGTTTCGTGTTGAGCGTGAGATTTCCATCATCCGCGTAGTCTTCCTTGAGCAAGGCCATGAGGTAATCCACTTCCTGCGCGGGATCTGGACTCGCCACGTTGATGGAGTCATCCGAGTCCCTCGTGACGGATTGATACATGATGGTCTTGAGCGCGCTTGAGACAAACTCAAATGAATCATTTCGCGTCACCTGATCCGAGATTCCCTTTCCGTAATTCGCGGCAAAGATGAAAAGAAACCCGGTGAGGGAGGAGATGATGACTAACAAAAATAATGCATCCGTCACCGCGGCCTGCCCGCGATTGGTTTCTCTCCGCAAAACAAACTTCTGTTTGTTGGTCGATTTACCAAAAAGACGCATCATACCTTCCATGTAATCACCACCAGCGTGGCCGGGACCACTGCATAGTCCACTTGAAGCGCGAGAGGGAAGGCCAATACCACGAAGGGTCGACTCTCTAATATTTCCACCAATGCGTCCGTGTGTTCATTCAACCCATCCACTAAGGGGGGGATTCCGGCCGAACAGGAGAGGGGAAGCCCCTCCATGTAGTAAATATGATCCGTCATCTCCGCCAGGCGGGGCAATTTACTCGCCTCGGCCTCGGCCGCAATCTTCTCCCATGCTGAGCTTTCCACGACCCCGGCCGCGTAATTCAATCCCCGCACGCGCAATCCCTTGCAGGCCGAATCAAACTCCGGGTAGGTGGCGATGTAGGAGTCTCCCTTGAGGGCATTCGCAATCACGAGCGTGTCGCGATCCGCATTGAACGAGGATGAACGTGCATTATACTCATTGAGCGTGAAGGTGAATGCCGCAAAAAAAGTAACCAATCCCACCAGAATAGGAATGAGACTGGGAATGTCATCCCCAATTGGACCCAAGTATCCTCTCGATCCCATCCGGTGGTGCTTCCACTTTCGAGGGGTCAGCATATGAAGTACTCCGCCGGTCCATCAATGTGTGTATCAACCTGCTCCTTGATGCTCGACCCATTTGGAGGGACTTGAGGAAAGCACGTTTGGGAGTTGGCTGTGATGGCGCAGGGGAAAATGTGAAGGGTCTTGACGCCCCCCTTGACGCTCTTTACGGCATAGAAAGCATTCACGGGGGGAACGGCCTGGGGATCCAACTCTAGGTCTTCCCCATCCCCCAACGTGATAATGGGTTGAGAATCCCCAAAATCATAGATGGCAATCTGGGCATCCGTGGAAAGGGAAGCGGCCGCCAACACATTCTCAGGGGCTCTCACATCACTCACGGAAAAAATCAATCGATTCCCTGCAGGGGTTTCGGTTTTGGAGATGTGCAGGTGATAATACACGTTGTTCCCAAAGCTCGTGAACTTGGGAGGAATAGCAAACGGCTTGCTATCACAGGTGGTTGGGGCCACAATCATCCCGTTGAGGGTGATGGAATATTTCTCCAATTCCTGCTTCACCTCCCCCACCAAGAAGATCTTCCCCACGTTCAGCGCGAAGAAGGAAATAATAGAAAATAGTGCAATCACAAGAATAAGTAGGTTAATTTTGGAGAGCGTGAATTCAATCATGGTCGATCCCTACCACTCTCACGGGTTTTCATCCAAGGCTTTCTTTCCTTTCAAGTAGGCACACACTACCGGAACACTGGCGGTCAGATCCGAAACCTTGAGCAGGGAATACGTTCCCTGCTGAATCGTATGGGAGGCCAAGTCCTGTAAGTACCACTCCTCATTCTCCCGATTCGGACACTGAGGGGAACCGGGTTCTGGGAAGGAAGTCGTGGGAGATATCTCCACACACTTGGTTATCGTATCATTCGTCGAGCGATATTGAAGTAGCGTACAGATGCTTCGCGCGGAGGAACAAAAACTTGAACAGACGTTGGGATCCGTACTATCCAACAGGCGCACACACTCCACATCCGTGGTTTGAGCCAATGCAGAGAAGTTCTCACAATCGTTTATTTTCGCTGAGCATTCCCCAAACAAGAATGAAAACTGGGCGGTTCCTTTCCCCGTGGCCACATTCTGGAGGTTGCGCGACATTCCTTCCAGCTGGGCGTTAATGGTATTGGCACAGGTTTGTTCCTGCAGGCGAGAAATCGCCTGGTATCCGGCGAACAGGACGAATCCCATCAGGATGACCGCGATGAGCAACTCAAAGGGGGCGGATTCCTGTCCTTTTTGCATCCGTTTTACAAGGGGGCGCATGTCCTGACTCATCGATTTGGAACATATAAAGGGGATTCCTGGCGGCACCCTGAAAACAACCTTAAAACGCCCTCGAATCATCCCCTCTGGAATGCCCTCGCCGTATTCGTATTCCTCCTTGTCCAAATTCGACACGTGTCCTCAGTACTATGCCCACACCTACGTGTGGAAGACGCCCGTGCCCGAAGATGCACAGCTAGATCTCGCCATGACCTGCGGAAGCGTGGTGCATTCCGTGTTGGAGTGGGCCCACACGCAAGCATTGGAAAACAAGACCCCCACCTGGGGAGAAATAGAAAAAACCCTCCCAGAAAAGTGGAGCATCATCCTTGCCGAAGCGGGGCTTCCATTTGAGAAGGAAGAACTCGCCGAGTATTTACAGCGGAGCACCGACACCACCAAGTGGTACTTTGATACCATACTCCACGCGGAAAAGGAAGCCACGATTGGAATCGAAAAAAAATTGATGTATCCCCTCAATCCGAGGAAGAGGCAATGGATGATTGGTTTTTTGGATCGCATCTCCCAGCCCCATGAAACCAAAATCGTGATTCATGATTACAAAACCGGAAGCAAAAAACTGAGCGAAAAAACACTCGCGACGGATTTCCAGGCCACGCTGTATGGGGCCATGGCCGCGCACGCCTATTCTCCACTTTCGGAAATTGAATTGCGCTGGCACTATTTGTCGCACCAAAAAACAGTCAAAGTAACTCTAGATCCCGAGCAGGCGAGAAACTCAATTCAGAAAGCCCAGCGCATCGCCAATCAGATTGAGGACCATAAACAAATAGGGTTATTCCCCCCAAAAGTAGGATGGCAGTGCAACCGATGTGAATTCATCACGAAATGCCCGGCGCACGTCACGAAAAAATAATAACAACTAGATTTTGATGGGCGGAAATATCTGCGGGAAGAAGATGAAAAGTATCAACAAGAGCAAGAGGATTCCAATCCCCTCCCCAAAGTCATTCCATAATACTACTACCACCAATCCAAAAGCCCCGACCCACAAGATGGAGAGGTTGGCCTGGGCGATATAGATCCCCGCGATGAGTCCGAGGACGAAAATAAGCATGATGAAGGCCCCGGCCTTCTGGACAAGGATTTTGGTGCTCTTGACCAATCCTCGGAAAAATTCGGCAACGGTACCCATTTTCTCAACCCTTACAGAATCATTTCCCATCCCAATCCTATATAAAGAATGGTTCAAGTCGGGCGTTATTCTCCACCCTTTAAAACCTATTTTCCCCTCCATCCCAGCATGCTGGACATTCATTTTATTCGGGAACACAAAGAGGATGTGCGAAACAACCTCGCCAAGCGACAGCACGCGCCCTACTTGGAAATGTTTGACACCTTGATTGTGGATGACGTGAAATACCGCACCGCTTTGCAGGATGCCGAGGGGTTGCGCGCAAGAAGGAATGTGCTCACGCAACAAGTGGCCCAGGTAAAAGATCAACCGGAATCCAAGCAGAAGCTCATTCAGGAATCCAAAATGGTCGGAGAGCAAATCGTTCAAGCCGAAAAGACCCAGATGGTGTTGAAGGAAAAAATTAGAGAAACCCTCATGAGGCTGCCCAATCTCATGGAAGAAGATGTTCCCTATGGAAAAGATGACACGGAAAACGTGGAAGTGAAAAAGTGGGGAACCCTCGTTGAGCGTGATTTCACCCCCCTCACACATGGAGAAGCCGCACGAAAACTCGATGGGGCTGAATTTGAACGTGCGGTGAAGATTTCAGGCACAGGATTCTTTTCACTCAAAGGAACACTGGTGTTGTTGGAGCGCGCCCTGCAGCAATATGCCCTCGACACGCTTATGCAGGATGGATTCGTCCCCCATGCGCCTCCTTTCATGATGAACCGCAAAGCCTATGAGGGCGTGACGGACTTGGGAGATTTTGGGAACCAACTCTACAAGATTGAAGGGGAAGATTTACATCTGATTGCCACCTCCGAACATCCCCTCACGGCCCAATTCATGGATGAGGCATTGCCCATCCAGCAACTCCCTATTGCCATGGTGGGAATTTCTCCCTGTTTTAGGAAAGAAGTCGGGAAGCACGGATTAGACGAAAGAGGATTTTTCCGCGTGCACCAATTCAACAAGATTGAACAAGTGGTGATATGTAAACCCGAAGAATCCAAGTCATGGCACGAGCGCATGCTCGCGAATACGGAGCGAATGATGCAGGGACTGCAAATCCCCTACCATGTCGTGAATGTATGCACGGGCGATTTAGGAATCGTTGCGAGTAAAAAATACGATATTGAGGGATGGTCTCCGAGAGAGAAGAAATATTTCGAGCTCATGTCCCTCTCCAACTGTTCTACATACCAGGCGGTTCGTCTGAATATCAAGCTCACCCTCCCGGATGGAAAGAAGGAGTTTGTTCACACCCTCAACGCGACCGGGATTTCAACCGCCCGCATGCTGAGGGCCATTCTGGAAAATCACCAGACCAAGGAAGGCGGAGTGAAAATCCCTGAAGTCTTACAGCCCTACATGTATGGGATGAAAACGCTTGACCCGCAGTAGAAAGAACAGTTATTTTTTCCAAAAGCCATAGCGTAAGGATTGGGAAAGGAAAGTGGCTGATTGCCTCCAGAGCTGAGTCTTTGATTTCCCATGGAGGCGTGGACCGAAATAGATTGGTATTTCAGCGACTCGATACCCTTTCTGATGAGCCTGAATGGCCATCTCGGCGAGGAAAAAATTCCCATTCTCTATGGGACTAAGTTTCCTCCACACGTCCGAGCGAATAACCCTAAAATTGGTGTTGAAGTCCGAAAGAGGAACCTGTGTAACCGCGCGCATATATTGCGACCCCACCCGGCTGACAAATCCCTGAATCTTCCCAACCATAGAGTGACGAATGAGAGTGGATTCCGACTGATACTTCGATCCCACCACCAAATCTGCCCCACTAGAAATGAGATCCAGCATGGGTTTAATCTGTGGGATCATAATCGACCCGTCCACATCCATCGACAGGATATAATTCCCGCATGCGCGGTTGTACCCCTCACGCAGCGCTGAGCCAATTCCGTATTTTCCTTGGCGGGAAATGAGAAAAAGTGAGGGAACCTCTTTCATCGTCTCCCGGACAAACTCAGGGGTGCCATCCGTGGAGGCATCATCCACAACGATGATTTCACATTCTTTTTGGGTAAATGAAATGAACTGCTGGAGATCTGGGAGGACTTTCTCGAGATTAGGCTTCTCATTGTGGGTCGGCAGCACAAATGACAGGTCCATAGGGGATTTCCGCGCCATCCATAGATAAAGATACCCATTACGTGCCAGATCTAAGGGAAGAAGACGATACACGTCCCTTCATTTCAGCCCACGACAACATTCCCCCAATAAAGAGCACGGCTATCGCGAAAAAGAAATAATTGAAGTGGAAGTTCTTGTAGAATAGTGAAAAAGCGAACAGGAGAATTCCGGACCACCCGAGGATAGTCCCGAGGGAATCCGCTGATGATAATCTGCGGAGAACCAGCCACAACAAGGGGATAAAAACCGCGAACTGGATCAGGAAGAAGGGAAACGACTGGATTTCAGGGAACGAAAGACCCCCCATGGAGAGGAGCATGGGAATCCCTCCATTCGCGGCGTTGATCGGATAGGCGTTTGTCGTGGCTCCGGCAAAATACAAAAATGTGTCATCGAGAAATGCAGTGGAATTCCAGAGAAAAAAAGGAAGGGTGAATATCAGAAAGACAATCGGGGTCAAGGCATACGCACGATTCTTCTGATAATAGGCCCACATAAGCAGGAGAAGTGCGATTGGCCAGATGGTTTGTTTCATCGCCGCCATGACCCCCAGCAGGACGGCCGCCATGAGGTGTTGACGGAAGCTGATGAAGGCAATCATAATGAGCAGAAGCCCAAGAATAAACACGTCATTCACACCGATGCGATAGTTTCCATACACGAGCAATGCGAGGAGCCCCGCCACTACCATCTCGGAAAATTCATGCTCCTTAAAGACGAAGAAAAGGAGAAGGAGCCCCAAAAACAGGGTCAATGCAAAGAGCCAGCGGAGGTCGAAATACCCAGTCATCTGGAAAATCAAAGCAGGAATGACGAATGATGATGGGAAGTATGCAAAATGATAGAGGGCAGGATTGGTAGCCTGCCCGAGGGCATTCCAGTACTTTATCTCCTCCGGATTTTGCGCTAAGACCCCCAAGACGGTCGAGGAAAAGTCCGTGGTGTAGGGATTGCCTCCCTCCATCCATACTTGGGCCGCCGCCTCCGTGGCGATAAGGGTATCTGAGGTGTTGTATTGGGAAAGACCCTCCGCACGAAACTGGAGCATCGGCGTAATCGAACCGAAGAGGAAAATCATCATAAAAAGAAAAAAAGAAAAACGACGAATAATAGGATGGGGCCGAATGAATGTGGCGAGGGTCCATAGAAACAAGACTAAGAAAAGCAGGGTCTTGACCAATGAAAACTGAGTCGCACCACTTACAAATAGAAAAAGGAGGGAGAGAATTGAGTAAAGCGTGAAATGATTCGGGAGGGACATCACAACGAGAGAAGCACAGCGTGTATTTAATCCACGCAGGAGATAGCCCAGCTTCGCAAAGAGCAGCGTTTAAAAATAATGAACGGATTATTGCGGTTGACCATGAGAAAGAAACCCACCGAAAACATGCGCATCTCCAAGTCCGAAGCGGAGGCATTATTGCGCTCGGCAGGAATGCAAGTCAATGAGTATGCGCGGTATGTGGATGGGAGAGGGATGATTCGCTTCGTTACACGGAAAGTGGGCGAATTTGGCGTCAAGAATGCAGGATGGAGAGAAGTCTCGCGAAGCGAAGCCGAAAAAATCCAGCGAGCCAATGCGGAATTGGGAAGGGGCTACATGAAGCCCAAGATGAAGAAATACTTCTAATTATAGAAAAAGAAATACGAGTGAATGACTCACCCGCATTTCTGATTACAAAACGCGTACATGGTGGCAGTATACTTGGGGGGTTCACCTTGCAAATAGGTGGCCGCGCACGGACCGTATTCTAATCCCGTGAAATTGGGAATTCCGGATGGACTGCAAAAATTGGCATATGGACAGGGTTGATTCATAAGAGAACCAATACATGCCTGTTGAGCCCCAACCATCGCGAGGTAGTACGCATCATCGCAGCTCTCACCCGATGCTCCTTCGCTATACCCCCATGCGGTTCGGTAGGAATTCGAACAGAGGTTAGCATGTTTTCCATTTAACCCGGATGTACTGGCCTCCACGAGATTGGATTCGTTAAAGTTTCCTATCAGAAGAAAACCCAAAAAAAGAAATGCGCAGATCATAACTAATCGTTTTTTCGTAATCAAAATCATTCCTCCATTTTTCATCGAATTATCTGTCCTCTATATCACTTATTCAAAAATGACATAGAGAGGGCCCAATGGGCCGACTCCTATCCATTAATTTCGATCCAGTTCCTCCGGTTCGATAATACATTTTCCCCAACAAAGGAGGGTAGTTTGTCCTGTGAATGTGCCGTCATGATTGTCCGTACAAAAGCTCAAATCTTCCCAGACATCAAACCCAATCGATTCCATGTCTAAAACTTTATCCGGCGCACAATCGGCCTTGAGCTTTTCAACGCACTCATCATAGGCAGCCACTCCGGCGTTGACTAATGAGTCAATGCACGTGGGACCGGGAGCTACTCCAGTCGCACCTGATCCCGTAGTGCCCTTTCCTAGGTGGGATAATCCTTCACTAATTCCTCCAGTACCCGCACCGGTTCCGGGTTGGATGATGGCTGCTGTCGCCGAGGGAGCCACGAGTAAGACCAATAGTCCCGCTACAATAAGCGAGGAGAGCAAAAATGTGCTCACCTTTGAATAATTTTTAATTTGCATGTTTTTTTCCTCCAATTTTTTTCCCAACGGAATAATACATAATAGGGGGCTGGGTAGGTGATATATAAGCATTTACCCGAGAAGATGGAAAAATCACTTATTTAGGGTCCCTCCATATATGGTCTGAACATAGAAATCAGGCGGAATGAACACCCCTTCATTCACGGGATATCCCTCCTGGTTGATGAAAACCAGTGGATGAGTGCTTTTTACTATGCCAAAATAAGGCTGCCCCCCATAAAAATCACCAATCAGGACTAATTGGTTCACCGCTATTTTTTCCCTCCACCCAGCGGGATTCTCTCGGTTGTATTTCCATAGTGGCGTACGATCAAATGTGATACCCAAATTTTTGCTTATTTTTTCAATTTTGTTTCGTGCCGTTGTGACCGTTTCGATGCCAGTATTGAATTTCTTTTCGCCCCTTTCAGCCTCTAATTCCTCGGCTGATTTACCTTTCGGTTTTGTGGTTTCTCCTCCTTGAACAGGGGCGGTGGGCGATTGGATTTTTTTATCAACGGGAGTAGGAAGATGAGTTCGCGGCCG
This sequence comes from uncultured archaeon, assembly GCA_964557045.1. Lineage (GTDB taxonomy): Archaea > Iainarchaeota > Iainarchaeia > Iainarchaeales > VGJJ01 > VGJJ01. The sequence continues at coordinate 2,074 of CAZKYB010000024.1, read as the reverse complement.
CTCAGGAGCCTCGACCCGTGGAACATTATGGGGTGGGATGGTTGGAACTCGGGGTTGTGAAGAGGGCCAGAGTAGCCAAGCAAGACCCACCGCACCTAAAATGGCCGCGCCAATTCCAAACCGCCTCACAATTCTTCGGCGTCGATTCTTAGCTAGTCCATACGCGGACTGATCGGGTTTCTTGACGCGTCGACCAGGAGGAACTCCACCCACTCCCGCCCCTCTCGCCCTTCGTTTCATTTTCCATTTTCCAATAGGTCGATCGGTGGCGCTCCTCGGTCGAGCGGGCGGCACATTGGCCATTTTTTTATTACCCGAAAGCCAAGGGGAGGATGGCGAGACAGGTGTCCCAATTCGACGAGGCCTGATTCGACGTATTCGTCGGTGAAATGACATACTTCTCATTCGAGTGGAAGGAGGATTTAAGGATGAGGGGCGGGGAGGTCGGGTTTTATTCATGGCCCTTCCACCACGCACACAAAATCACCTCCTTTTTGTCCTCCGTACACGTCGCAGGGCTAACCGTCTGCGTTCCAATCGGGGGAATTTTTTGAATAATTCATCCCGCGTGGGAAGGCGATATCCTCCCTCACGGGGAGTAAATGCAAAACTGGATACATAATTACCAATGGATCGAAATTGGGCAGGATTTATGATTCCTGTTTGGAGGTAACGGGTCTCAATTCGCTTCAACAACTCAAACGCGCCCCACATGACACGGCGTTGGTCGCCCGGCTGGTAAATCTTACGGAGTGTTCGTTCGAGGGGGGTGGTGGACATGATTTTCTATCACACTCCCCGAATATTAAAAGAGAATCCTCGGCCTACCTTGGTGGAAAGGCCCTCCGCTGGGTCTCTTGCGGAATCAATAACCAATTTTCAAGAAATAGTAATGAGTCTTTCGCGCAGGAGACCAATTTAAGAAAAAAAAGGAAGCGCAAGAACCAATTTGGTAATTTTCCGTAAGCACACCGAGATGCTGCACACAATGTTCGGAATCCCTGTTGACTTTTAGATGTGTGGCCGAGGGCGCAAGGCCATCTTCATTCGCTCACGCAGCCGTTGGAGAGTGCGAGGTTGGCCCGTTGGACGTGTCGACGGAACATGCGATTGAGAAATCCGTTGGAATACTAAAAGTGCGTGGGTTTCCGTGCCGCGCGCAGCCGGGCCCGCAAGCGAGAACGCGTGAGGGGTTTGGCGCGATGGAACTGCGCGCGAATCAGTCGTCGGCCGGGAACCAGCATTTGACGAAGGGCGCGCGGGACCAGTGTGGTAACGCGGGCCGATCGCCCGAGTACGGCTTTTACATCATCCGAGTGTCCGGCACCCACGATTAAAAATTCAGCGTGCGGGAAGCTCGCGGCCTCCACCATCCGGACGCTTCGGCGAAACGATAAGCGATCGTGTCGTTTCATTCCGGCGAGGCCGCCGGTTTTCATGGCGGTGTTGCTTTCCGTGAAAAGGGAACGCGAATCCAGCGGAACGACCGTTCCCCCTTTGGATTCAATAAAGTCGGCCAATTCGATCCAAAAGCTCGTGTTTTTTTTGGATCGGTCAGAGCCCAAGACGGTACGCACATCCTCCACTTCGAAGGGCAATTCAATGCCCACACGGCGGCCACGCAAATCCGTTTTTTCAAAAAAAGAACGGATGGAATCCAGTGGAGTTTGGTGCGCGGGAAGGGACTCAAGATCACGAGTGATTTTTTTACCCAAAGGAGAGCCCGATTCTACATCACGGAGATCGATTCCCTGACTCATCAACCACTGCAGGTACAGCCCCCGATAGTTTTCGATCGAGTGCAGCACACCCACCACGTGAACCATGAAATCACCAGCTCAATCCACCATATAAAACACAGCGAAATTAATTCTTAGAAAAGGAAAAACTATTTTTCTGAGCGTTTTCTTGTCAATTTTCTCTTGAATTTGTGGACTTTCATTCGAACTAAGCGTTTGACTGCACCGTGCCTTGATTTGATTAATCGCAATTGAGGATAGGGAGGCCACCATTTTCGAATGAACTTGGCACGATTAACAGCCGCAATTCTTGCCGCAGATTGTTTATCTGCTTG
>CAZKYB010000023.1:0-15564 GCA_964557045.1 uncultured archaeon | reverse complement strand
GGAATGGGAAGCCCACAGAATGCGGCGCATACTCCACCGCAGTCCACTCCAATTTCCCCTTCGTCCTTCATTCCATTCTGACACGTATTCGTGAGTGACTCGCATCCCTCATCGATGGATGAGTCGCAGTCATCATCCACTCCATTGCAGAGTTCAAGTGCGGGAACGCACGTGAGGGGTGTTTCACCTTCTCCATTGCTCGTGCTGCTACCGCCACCACCGCCACCGCCACCGCCACCGCCTCCACCGCCGCCTCCGCCCCCTCCGCCGCTGGTTGTGTCAGCAGGAGGAGTGGTATTGTCTCCAGGCTCGGGTTCCCCAGTCTCGGTGAGGGTGAATGTAATGGAATTGGATTGTCCACCGGCCGGATTCGTCACATACAGGGAATGCGCCCCCACCCCCAACGTCTGGAGTTGAGACGCGCTAAATGGGATGGAGATGGAGGTGCTGGTCAGAGAAGACGATGACACGACGGCCCCATCCACATTGACTGTGGCGCCAGCCTTGAAGTAGAACCCGGTGAGCGTCAATGTAATGGGTTGGTCGATTGGAAAAGAGGAGTAGGACTGAGCAGAAATGTAGGGAATATACAGGACAAAATTCAGGAGGGTATTGGATAGTTTCCCATCCGGGTTCTTCACGAGAACCTTGTAGATGCTCGGCCCCATACTCGTGGTGTCGGCGACCGCGATGGGAAACGTGAGTGTGCCCGTATTGAGGTAGGTGGTGGGAAACGCCTTGAGCAGGGTTTGATTGAACGAATTAATCAACACGGCCTGGGCCCCATTTTGAAATCCGCTTCCGGTGAGAGTAACAGTGGTGCTCGTGTTCCATTCCAAATCATTCGGGGAAAAGAAATCCAACACGGGGGATCCAGGCGAGAGGATACTCAGCGATTGTACGCCACTCTGTCCACCATCGGTGTTCACCACATACACATCGAATGTCCCAGTTCCCAGCGAAGAAATCTGACCTCCAGAAAGGGTGAACGTCAACGTGGACGCATCCACGAAGGTCGTGGGGAGGAGCGCGAGCGTTCCCACTTTCACTTGTGCGCCGCTCTTGAAGTTTCCCCCAGAGAGGGTGAACAATTGCCCCGTGGATGTCGTGTTGATGGCGGCCGGGGAAATGGAAGTTAATTGGGGCGTGACTAATTGGAGAGACAGATTCTTCGTGTTGGAATACGTACTCCCTTGTTTCACCCTCACCGCGTGAGTGCCCGCGCCCAATTGAATGGTTTGAGAACTTGTGAGAGTAAAGGTAAGCTTGGATGCATTCACAAACGTAGGTGTAATCGTGAGAATGGTTGGATTTCCAATCTCCACCTTATCGGTGCTCGTAAAGAAGCTCCCGTTCACGGTGAGAGGGGTGTCCGCGCCCACATTGACAGTAGACGGAATCACGCTCACAATGGAAAATGAAAGACTGGGATCAGGGTAGGGAGTTCCGGCGGGATAATTGGAAGGCGTATACGTAACCCCTGAGTCGAGGAATGATTTGATGGCATGTTGGGTCCGGGGATCCAATTCCCTCTTGCACGTGTATCCATATGATCCGCTCGCATTGGCATTGATGGCCAGGATGTGATTGATGGAGTGGTGCTGCCACCAGGATATTTCCGCGGGCGTTGAGGCCTGGTCGGAGGCGAATGAATAGAGGTAGCTCAGGATATACCCATTTCCTGTGTCGCCGGCCCCGTATCCTCCTTTGTAGGACCACCATTTGTTCACGAGGCAATACTGGTACCACCCCACGGATTGCTGGGGATTAGAAAAGTCGTTGTGGTACGCTCCATCTCCTGCTGCATCGCCCGCGAGATACTTGACCACATCCAGTGTTCGGAGGCGCAGGGTCTCCGTGATGGGATTGGTGGCGTCAAAATCATTGAAGGTGTGAAACAGCATCAGGAGTCCCAGTCCCAGGCGCTGACCCATCATCCAATATCGCGCCCCATCCGGACAATCGGGTCCGCTCGGGGGGCCGGGGAAAGAGTTGATTCCATATCCATTCGACACGTCCCAATCGAGAGCTTGAATCTCCGGCTGCAGAACACTGAGGTTAATTTTTTGCCCGGGCGGTGCGAGCCAGCCGGACCCCTGCATATATCCGATGAGGCAAATTCCATCCAGCTCGGGCGTTTGGGGCGTGCTGTCACATGTGGGGTTGGAATATGATCCCACCTTCGGCACGCTGACGCGATTCAACACATCCGCGAGCCACGTGGCGACATACGCCTTGTGGTTGGAGTACCGTGAATCATTCGTCTCTTTCAAATACCGCAGCACTTGAGAAAGGCCCTGCATCTGCATCCCGAGGGGGCGAACATAGTCGAAATAATCAAAGTTCTGGAGCCACGTTCGCCGATACACGCCTTCCATTCCCGACTTGAATACTTCGCTTCCCGTATAGTAATAGAAGTCTAAATCCGCGATGTAGGACCAATTGTGCTCCTCATTCATGGGTTTGAGGAGCCAGTTCGTTCCGTAGAAGCTGTAGACTTGCCCAAAGTTCACCGCGCTCTTCGCCCAATCCGTTTTCATGGTGGAGGTCGCGGGATAAGTTGTGAAGGTTTTGTCATCCAGATAGTATTCGAAGTCGGCCATGTAGCGCGCCCACACCTCCTTGTAAGGATAGTCGGATCGCACGCCGGAGGTAAAGGTAGTATAGGTGAATTGGGAATCCGCATTGTTGGGTTTTCCTCCCCCCGTTGCCCCGGGGTACATTCCCCGATCCACTTCGAGTGACTTGCCCTGCTGCGTGGGGTTGGAGCAAATCTGCGTCATGGGGATGTTGGGCGCATCCACGAATTGTTGGAGAGTGGACGGATTCACGCTCAGGAAGGGCGTGGAAAGAAAGACGTGGGCTTTCCCATAATGGGTTCGGTCCACCGGGATGAAGATGATTTTGTTCTGATACTGCTTAGTGTCCGTGAGTCCGTTATCGGTGGCATTGAAGTTGATTTGGAGTTCGCGAGTCGCGTAGAGTTTCCATGGAAACACGTACACGGGTTCCCCCGGCCCGACGGGGAAATACGGGGTGTAAAAGTGATAGTCCAAATACCCGGTGGATGAATCCACGGAATACCCGTTCGGGTAGTAGAATCCCTGGTATCGCCCAACCAGGGAAATGGATTTTCCCCCCGCGGAGGCTTTGAGCCATTGATAATACGGCACCTTGTCGGCAGCGGTTCGATTAACCACCGATGAAGTGGGATTGCTCAGCGTGTTGGTGGCATACGTCTCCACCGCATACCCGGCCGGATTTGATGGGAGCTGGCTCTGTCCCTCATCGATGCTGAGGTTGGACGAATAATAGCTCGTCACCACCCCTGCGTCCCCTGCATTAATGGTGAATGGAAAAGCAGCTCCGTTAGCACCGGCCGCTTCGGCCGAGATGGGCGTATTCTTAAGGGTGGTGCCAATTCGCATCCACGCTCCTTGGGTCAGTTTGTGCGTGTTGGAGTTGAATAACGCGTTCTTGTAGGTGAGTGTGATTTTGGCGGCTGGAGAATCTTTGTAGAAATCATAAATCACCCGATAGCCCATGCCCGTGGTCTCAATGAGCCCCTCCACGATTACTTGACAATACACCGGACCATTGTACACCACCTCAAATCGCGACGCGTTTCCATTCGACGATGTGAATGTGGTCCCGCTCAAGTCCTTGAAAAATACCCCCCCATTATTCGCCGGATCCACCAGGCTTGTTCCATTTGCGTTGAGCGTAACGGAATCGAATACATTGTAGTTGTTCTGCTTGATGATGGCCGTGATTCCATTGCTTCCCGTATTGACGGTGACGGTTCCATTTCCAGTGGTACAGATGGATGGTCCTCCGCTGCTTCCATTTCCTCCATCGGCAATCGCATAGGTGGTGGTGTCGCTCTGTCCGGCATTCAAATTGGCCAGCATGAAACTCACCAGCGCCCACTTCACACTCCCATCGGGGTGCCACGCAAGAGGAGTGAATTGATAGGCAGTGGTTCCTGTCACGCGCAACGAATTAACGCTCGCCACTTCTCCCATTGGGAATGGGAACCCGTGCATCACAGCCACGTTGGACCGTGATGTCGGAGTCTCTCCCAAGGAAAGAGTCTCAAACACCTCCAGGGGATACGATAGGGCAGCCGCTTGGACGCTGAAAAGGATCAGAAAAATTAGTGGGATAAACTTTAGAGACACGCCAGGGGAATGGTCTGTCGGTTAAAAAAGTAAGGGGTTGGCGAGGGGATTAGAGTCCAAGCAGGCGCAGGAACGCTTGGATTAGCAGCACCAGTGGGTTGATGGCCGCAAAGAACAGCAACGAAGACGAGTCCGGAATCGAAAGGCTGCAAAACGACGCACAAACACCCCCACAATCCACACCAAGCTCACCCTCATCCTGAGTACCATTCTGACACGTATTAGCCAAAAGACATCCCTCATCAACGTCCCCATCACAATCATCATCAACACTATTACAGAGCTCAAGAGCAGGAACGCACGTGAGAGACTCCTCACCATTCGACCCACCATCAACTGAACTACTGCTACCGCCACCGCCACCACCGCCACCGCCTCCACCACCGCCACCGCCGCCCCCTCCGCCGCCACCGGTGGTGCTGGGTTCATCCGCAGGGGGATCCGTTTCGCCTTCGACTGGATCGCCGGATTCGGTGAGGGTGAGGATGATGGGGTTGGAGATTCCGCCCGCGGGATTCTGGAGCGTAATTTCATGATCCCCCACACCCAGGGCGGCGAGTTGAGTGGAGGTGAATGGAATGGCAATTGTGGTGCTCGTCACCGAAGATGGTGTATACGTCACGTTTCCAATCTTTGCGAGGGTGCCCGTCTTGAAGTAATACCCCGTGAGGGTGAGCGTCATGTCCTGGTCCACAGGAACGGACAAAAAAGACTGCCCGGTGATGTAGGGGATGTAGATGACAAAATTGGGAATGGTATTCGAGACCTTGTTGTCGGGGTTCTTCACAAACAGGGAGTAGATGCCAGGCCCCAATTGAATCGTGTCATTCAAGGATAAGGGGAATGTGATGAGTCCACTATTCACGAAGGTCGTGTTGAACGTCTTATAGGTGGAGGGCACAATGATATTCAGCATAGTGACTTGGACCCCCGACTGGAAGGCGCTGCCGGTTAGGGAAATGGTCGTAGGACCCGTGTTCCATTCCACATCAATAGGGGAATACGCATCCAGCACCGGCGATCCGGCGGATAGGACACTCAACGTCTGGGTCCCGCTTTGCCCGCCGTCCGGATTCACCACATACACATCGAATGTCCCAATCCCAAGCGTGGCAATCTGAGACGCCGACAGGTTGAATGTGAGCTGGGTGGCGCTCTGGAAGGTGGTGGACAAAAGGGAGAGGGTTCCCACTTTTACCTGCGCACCACTCTTGAAGTTGCCTCCTGAGAGGGTGAACAATTGCCCCGTGGACGTCGTGTTGATGGCCGACGGAGCAATGGTAGAGAGGGACGGACTCACCAGCTGCACGGTGAGATTCTTTGAATTGGAGTACGTGCTTCCCTGCTTCACGCGCACCACGTGAGTGCCCGCACCCAATTGGATGCTCTGAGCACTGGTGAGAGTAAAGGTGAGTTGAGAAGAACTCACAAACGTGGGAGTAATCGTAAGAATGGTTGGATTTCCAATCTCCACCTTATCGGTGCTCGTGAACAGCGTCCCATTCACGGCAATCAGGGTATCTGTTCCTAAACTAACAGTGGAGGGAACCACACTTCCGACTGAGAAAATAGCACTAGGATCCGGATAGGGTGTTCCCGCGGGATAATTGGATGGAGTGTAGACCAACCCTGAGTCGAGGAACTTTTTGATGGTGTCCTGTGCACGAGGGTCGAATTCTCGATCACACACAAAACCGAATCCTCCACCCTGAAGAGTATGAATGGCCACGAGTTGGTTCACGGCCATGTGATGCCACCACGCCGCCTCTTGGGGAGTCGAGGCCTGTTGGGCGGCGAACGTGTAGAGGTAACTCAAGAGGTATCCGTTTCCAGTGCCTCCTGCTCCGAGGGAGGATCCAGCGTCATGGTCTTTGGTGAGGGGACAATACAAGTACCACCCCCACGCATCCGCGGGATTGGTGAGGTTGTGCTTGTAGGCCCCGCTTCCCACGGCATCACCCGCAAGGTATCGGGCAATATCCAGCATTCGTAATCGAAGGGTCTCGACAATGGGATTGGTTGGGTCGAATCGGTTCAGGGTGTGAAACAACTCCAAGTCTCCCTGCCCCAGACGATTGGTCATCTGCCACCAGCGCTGCCCATTCTGGCATCCATTAGGGGGGTCTCCGTTTCCAACGAAGCCACTGGATCCATATGCGTTGTACACATCGATGTCGAGGGCCTGAACCTCCGGGTACAGAGACGTGGAGGCATCATATTTCTGTCCGGGCGGGGCAAGCCAGCCGGATGGGTCGAGGTAGAGTCCGTGACAGATATTGTCCTTAGCAGGTGTCTCAGGGGTGGAGTCGCAGCCACTGTTGGCCCAGTAATAATTCCCATACTTAGGGGTCGTGACGCGATTCAATACGTCGGACAACCAAGACGTGGTGTAGTTCAGGTGATTTTCATACTGAGGATGATTGGTCTCCTTCATGTAGTTGAGAGTGTGAGCAAGTAGCATCATCTCTTGTCCCATGGGACGCACGTAGTTGTAGAAGTTGAAGTTCGTGAGCCAGGATCGCAGATACGCGCTCTCCATTCCTCGCTTGAATTCTTCTCTCCCCGTGAAGTGGTAGAAGTCCAGGTTGCTCTGGTGGGCCCAATTGTGCGCCTCATCTAAAATCCCCACGGACCACCCGGGGAAGAATAGTTGGATGGTCGCCGTGTTCGTGGCTTTCTTTTCCCAATCGGTAACCATCTGGTTTGTTTTAGGGTACGTGGTGAAGGTTTTGTCATCGTAGTAGAGCTCGACGTCCGTCTTCCATCGCGCGAACTGTTCGATGTAAGGATAGTCATGCCGAGCCCCAGCGAGAATGGTCTCATAGGTTTCCTGCGCATTCGAATTATTTCCTTTTCCCCCTCCCGGCGCATTGGTGGTGATGGCGCGGTAGATTTTCATGGGCTGCCCCACCCCTTTAGGGTCGGAACACACGCCAGTCATGGGGATGTTGGGAGAATCGTCGAAGGACTGGATGTCGGAAAAATTCACGCTCTCAAAGGGCAATGAGTAGAAGGCCTCGGCGTTCCCATAGTGGGTGCGATCCACCGGGATGAATACGACCTTGTTGGTGAACATGCGAATGTCGTCGTCCAACACTCCTGTTGCGTCGAAGTCGAATTGTATTTGTCGCGTTGTCATCATTCGGTAGGGGAGCGCGTACACCGGCTTGCTGGCCGAGTGGGGCAAGTAGGGCGTGTACACGTCGTAGGAGATGAACCCATTCGTCGTGTCGAAGGACATCCCATCCGGATAGAAATAGGCCGAGTATCGCCCGGTCACGTGAATGCGGCGCGAATCAAGCGTGGCCTTTAATCCCTGATACTCGGGGACCTGGGCAGCAGTGGTGCGCGGAAGGGGAGAGGAGGATGGGTTGGTGAATGTCCCGGATGCATACGTCTCAACCGCATATCCAGCCGGACTCGTGGGCAGCCCCGCCGGACCTTCATCGACATCCTGGGCGGTCGTGTAATAGCTCGTCACGACTCCGGTTTGCCCTTCGGGGATTGAAAACGAAAATGGCTCCTCATTCGTCCCGATGGATTCGGCAGAAACCCCCACACCTTGGAGAGTCGTATCCACAATGATGCGCGCCCCATTGGTGACCTTGTGAGTGGGAGAGGAAAAGAGGGTATTCTTGAAGGAAGCGGAAATGTCCACCTGCGTCGCGTCGCGATAAAAATCATAGATGAGTCGATAGCCCACGTTCGACGTGGAAATGAGTCCTTCCACAATTACTTGGCATCGCACGGGACCATTTTGGGAAATCTCAAATCGGGTGGCGTTGTTCGTGTTGGAGTTGAACACGGTATCATTCTCATTCACAAACACAACCCCTCCTGCATTTCCACTCGTTACAAGTGAAACTCCATCATCGTTTCGCGTGACGGAATCAAACACGTTGAAGTTAGTTTGTTTGATGACCGCCGTGATCCCCGTGGCGCCCGTGTTGGCCGTGATGGTTCCACCTGAAAGGGCACAAATAGGACTTCCTCCCGCACTGCCGCTGCCCCCATCGGCAATCGCATAGGACGTGTTGACCTGATTGGCGCCCAGGGAGGACACCACGAAATCAGCCAGGACCCACTTGATGCTTCCCGTGTTCCAGCGGGCCAACTCAGTGAATTGATACGCAGAAGTTCCATTCACCTTGAGACTGCTCACGGATGAGACGGTCCCTTCAGGGAGGGGAATACCGAACGTGGCAACAAAGTTAGTGCGGGGGGTCGCGCTTTCTCCTTGAGGGTAGGTCTCGAAGACCTCAATGGGATACGAGACGGCAAATCCCTCCAGGGAAAAGAGAAGCAGGATTGCCAGGAGAATAATGAATCGACTCACCCACGAGGGAACGCCCGTGTCTTAAAAAGGCTGAAGGGTTCCACGCGTCATGTTAAGTCGTGGGCAGGGAAGTTTGGAGTATTTGCTTCTCCTGGGCGGCGCCATCCTGGTGGGAGTAGTCATTTTTGTGATTGCGCAGGGTGCGTTGGGAGAAGGGAAGGGAATCCTCGAGACCAACCTGGGATTGAGCATGGATATTTCCCAGACGAGCACCGACAACGTGTTCACCCCCCTCACCGACATCACATTATTTTCAGCCGAGGGAGGAGATGGGAAAATCACCATCCATTATTCTGCCCCCGGGGCCAGCACATTCTTGTTGGTCGTGGAATCAGATGAGGACGGAAGCGGCCCTGAAGTGGTGAATACGCTCAATGACTCCGCATCATTTGACGGAGCGATTCCTGGCGTGCAGAAGTTTGGCCTCCCATTCTATGAGGATGCGGCCGAGTACGGCGGCGCCACGAATGGATGGACCTACCACTTTCGCCTGCGTGCGTGCGATGAAAAAACATGCGTGGTTTCCCCCGCGGTTCAGTCCGCCAAGGCCGGACCCATTGCTCCCGGTCCGTGAAATAGTCAAATGAGATGGAGCACCCAGAGCAGCCCCACCATCACAGGCTGGTGGACAAAATAAATCACCAGCGAATGGCGCCCCGCCCACTGCAAAGGAGTAAGGAATGGGGGGATGGTTTTCCACGCAAGAAGAGGATGGGGCGAAGCAGGAGGGTATGCGCACGACGCGGCCCAAACTCCAATCAAAAACACGCCCATCCAAGGGAGTAGTGGAAAATAGTCAAGCGTGGAAAAGGAATACGGAAGAATGCCCAACCAGTGTGGAATGCCCCCCACCAACGGAGAAACAGAAAATAGGATTCCCAGAATGAAAATGAACACTCCCATCACAAGAGAAATGGCTGGACGAGAAATGAAAAATGGAGAAAGGAAAATACAAACCCCCAGCAGGTGGAGGACGCCGAAGTAGATGGTGTAGGAGGGATACACCACAAACGTGATTAATGAAAGTAAAACGCCCCCGAGAAAAATAAACACCCCCCGCGCGTGAAGTTTGGATTGTACATCCTTTCCCTTTCGCTGAACCATCAACACACACGAAAGTCCGGCGAGGAAAACAAATGTGAATGCGGTGGCGCGTGCAACCCCGAACAACAATCCACTCTCCAACTCAACGGGAAGAATGCCAAAAAAGTTCAAATCGAAAAAGAAATGAAAAATGATTATCCCCACGACCGCGACCCCGCGTATCAGATCAATCTCGGCGAACCGATGCATGGGGGATCACAAAATGTCCATGAACGCGCGGACGAATTTTCCCTTGGCCACCTTGTAGGTGCGCTTCCCCTCATCCGTTAAGGAATACGTGATGGCCTTGCCATTTTTCTCCTCCGAAATGAATCCCGCCTCCTTGAGTGACTTCAAGGCCGGATAGATGGTTCCCGGGGAGGGGCGCTCTCCCTTGCGTCGTTCAATCTCATCCGCGATCTCCTGGCCGTGCATGGGCTTCTTGGAGAGGAGGAATAGGATTAGGAAGGAGAGGAACCCCCGCATGTCGCAGCAGACTTCATTTCCTTTCGCAGAGGGCATAGTAGTATCGGGTGTCCGATGCTTTTATATATTTCGTAGGATACATATCGTATGTCCGATACTCAGGGTATTGGAGAGGTGGAAACATGTACGGAAATTGCAATTGCACAACAAACTCAAATAGGGGCTTCCTGACCGTCCAGGAGAAGGTGGAGATGCTCAAGGAATACAAGGAGCAGCTCGACTTGGAATCCCAGGGCGTCGCGGAGCAGATTCAGCGCCTCCAGAAGGCAGGAGCCGGGACCGCATGATGATGTTCTCCGACCCTCAACCCAAGATGCCGCGGCCCATCACGCCGCACATCGAGGGGTTCGATCCCACGGACACGGTTTTTCCGCACGGGATCCACTAATTACTTTTTCAACGGGGAACCCTTCCCCCTCTTTTTCTTCGCTCGCACAGCCGCAGGAGTTTTAGTTTGTTTTTCTACGGGAACGCGAAGAAAATCATTGAGGGCTTGATAGAGCACCCCAATCTCATCCTTCCGCACCGACTCAAAGGCACGCCAATCAATTGTGTCCATGCGCTTCACCTCAATGGCCCGCGCGAATCGCTCCAATGGACGAATAATTAAGGAGTAGATGAACAGCACCATGATTCCCGCGAGAAGATAACCGAGCAAAATAATCATATTCAGCGTATTCTCGACGCGCGCCTCCGTTTCTCCCACCAATTTGCTGGTCCCTTCAATCTTGATGTATCGATCATTCGTGAACACCGCCAAGTCTTCTGCTAGGACGCGGGTCATCTCATTGCTTTTGCGGATGGCTTCATAGAGGGATGAAAACTTAGAGTCATCCGTATCCATGTTCGCGGCGTGGGTGATGATTTCTTCGTTGAGGGCGTCAATTTCCTTTATTTCCCCCTCGATGTGAAGAACCTCGCTCTCGCGTCCATCGTCGAGAATCCGGATGAAATCGAAGCTGGAATCGTCGGACCCTCCGGCCACCTCTTTCAATTTTTGAAGACTGTAGTATCGCTGCAGCTGGACCTCGCGGTAGCGACGAATCCCCTGTGCAATGGCATTCGCGTCCTTGATTTCGGCAGCGGTGTGAATCTCAAAGAGAATACTGTTGATGATTCCCGTCATGAAGAGGACATCCCCCGCATACTTGACCTCGCGCGCCGAGTCCAAGAAGAGATTCGATCGGACATCCTCGATGAGGTTGAATGTCTGATGAATCGTGACAAACTGATACCCGGCCAGGACGAGCATCGGGAACACCACGACTAGGAGAACCTTATACGCGACGCGCATCCGCGGCCTCCTGAACGGCAACAGGTGTTCCTTCATGGTGGGGCTGGATGCCGAGCATGAAGAAGAATAGTCCCTGCAAAGTGAATGCGGCGGCCGTGTGGATGGCCATTCCCGTGCTTTGGGTAGTGAGATAGTACATGGAGGGAATCTGAAACACATACCCAACAAGAGCCATCCCGCCCATTCCAAGTAGAGCGAGCCCGCCCCATTTGGAAGTCTTAGAAATCGAATACCCCATGGCCGCTAGGAAGGCGAGGAAAAAAAGGATAGAAATCGAGACAATCGTGCCCAGACTGGGAATGGGATTTTGTGTTTCGGATGCGAACGTTAGGAGTTGGAACCCCGTGTCGACGTCCCAGAAGTACCCTACTGCAAGGGGGAATGCCATCATGAAAAGGAGACACCCTCCCACCATAATCTTGATCATCGAGGCCGGCTGCTTCTCGGAGTGGGTGATGTGATAGAATGCGCGCAGGAGGACGCCGCCCAGCAATACGGAGAGGGCGGTGGTGAACTTCATGGTGGGGGCATTGGGCAAGGGGGCCTTGAGCAGGGGAATATCCGCAATCCACCCCAGCATGACTAGCGCGCCCAAGAAGATGAACGCGACGCTTGCCGGCTTGATGAGGCGATAGACATCCATGAACTCGGGAACCAAATCCGGGTTAATAAAACACGCCCGGAAAAGAGCGCATTTTCCACCCATTAGCGCAGGCGCACAGGAACGGGATTGGATAAATCATAGAGTTTGGATGGCTTTCCCGTGAGGGGACCTGCGTCAATCACATAGTCGATTCCCCTCCGCATCGAGGAGGAGAGATTGCGCACATCCTGAAGAGAAGGTTCCCCTGAAATATTCACGCTGGTCGTGACGAAAGGAATCCCCGCGTCACGGATGAGGGAGACAAACGGATGACGGGGGATGCGAATCCCAATCGTTGTGCCCGCGCTCACCGATGAGAGAAATTGAGGGGATTTTTTCTCCCAGATGAAGGTATATCTCCCGGGTAGTTTTTGGAGAAAAGAAGCATGACGCACACGCAAGTGGGCACGAATCCATTGTTTGGAAGGAGCGATGATTGAAATGGGTTTTTTGGCATCGCGCCGCTTCAATCGTTTTATTTTTTCTACCGCTGCGTGATTGCGCGCGTCGCATCCGATTCCATAAATCGTGTCCGTGGGGTAGATGAATATTTTCCCCGCACGAATGGCCTTCATCATCTCGTCGCGGCGTAGACCAATGGTCTCTGCAAGGGAAAGGACTTCCATTCGGATTCTCCCCTTAATCTCGAATAAAAGTGTTCCCTCGCAGACGCGCTTATTTCTCAGCTAACTCATCCAATTCTTTCGCCATGGAATGAATGCGCCTCCGCGCCGTGGACTCGGCGTCATCCGCGGCCTTCCGGACGTGCTTCTTGGCATTCTCAATGTGCGCGTCTCCTTCATCTCGTATTCCGCGCAACACGGTGGTAGCCCCCTCCTTCACGTCATTGGCGATGTCCGCCACGGGGTTGTATTGGAGGAGCCACACTCCCACGATAGCCAGGCCTAATCCGAGGAGGAGGGACAAATCAATGCTCCCCGCGCCCCCGGGCCCATTCGGGGAGAGCATGAACACGACTCCCACGAACAGGAGGAGTATTCCGATGGTCTTGAGCATCATCGTATCTCACTCCTCAGGCAGAGGCCAAGCCTGTCTTCCCGCCGCACGGGCAGCCATTCTTCTATTTTCTTTCTGATTTTCTTTTCCATGCGCGTCACCTCCTTTTGGTTGCGCGATTTTATGCGATGACGATTCCTAGCAGGTTGAGTATTACCAAGAGTACGATTCCCGGCAACCCACCCAGTGCCACGATGAGCACACTCCAGATGTTGATGGGGATTTGGATCACCGGCAGGAAGTTCAGCAGGATCAAAATGGCGAGACCCACTAGACTATTGAAAAATAGCCACAGGAGTCCCCCGCCGAACTTGATGGCGACGATAATCAGCAGCACCGTGAGGAGTCCACTCAACAGGGGGCCAAGCCAGATGATGGTAGCAGCCATAGAGTTATTCCCCTACCGGGGACCTCCTTGGTATTGATCCTCCACTAATGAGGAATCATCCTCATCATCCGAATCCTGCGCCCGCACGCGAACGCGCGCCTCTTGGGTGAGGCGTGGAACGTGGGGGGATGCGGAGAACACGTATCCGCATGAGGGACACGTCACCTTATTCCTCGTCACGTCGGAGGACCCCTCCGCGTATTTGGTCGGTTCACGACCGATGGTATTTTTCGACATGGGTTTCACCTCGTTTTTTGGAGTGACAAATTCACCCCTTTCTACTCGGGCCCAAAATCAGGCTGCCCATGTGTGGGTTGGATAGTTAATGTACTTACTTTACCGAAAGCTTTACTCATTATCGAAATGAGTGGGTTAACACGATTAGTTCCACGATGGTCAAAACCCCATTAGACAATCGTGGAAGATTTCAATCCAAAGGAATAAATGGGCGAAATAGAAGTAAACACCAGAAGCACCTCAGGAGGGTGAAAAATATGACATATGTGGACGGGTTTGTTATCCCCATGAAGAAGGAAAACATTTCCAAGTACAAGAAGATGGCCCAATGGGGATCTAAGATGTGGAAGAAGCACGGAGCACTGGACTATTACGAGTGTATCGGCGACGATTTGAGAGTCAAGAAAGGAATGGGTATGGGGTTTGGGAAGTTGGCCCGACTCAAGAAAGGAGAAACCGTCATTTTCTCATTCATCGTCTACAAGTCCCGCAAGCACAGGGATGAAGTGAACAAGGCCGTGATGAAAGAGATGAGCAAGAACATGACCGCCAAAGAGATGGAAAAAATGGGGGAAATCATGGATATGAAGCGCTTCTCCACGGGTGGATTCCAGACGATTGTAGAGTGGTAGTCTCATTCCGATGGGCGAGCTATTGTTCGGCCGCCCTTCCTTCTTTTTTTAAGCATTCTCCCATGAGAATGGGTGTATGGAAATCATCGATTGGCTAATCGTTCTCATTGAAGTCCTCGTGATTGGATACATTGGAAGCCAGATTGGAAAAATCATCCACTCTATTCTTGTGCGGGGCATGAAATACCTCACGCGTCGAACCACACTAACCCTGGATGATATCCTGCTCCAGTACGTGGAGCACCCTCTCCGAATGAGCATTACGGTGCTAGCCATCCTCATCATGTCGGGAGTCGTGCCCAACCTGAGCGTGGTGCAGGAGGCCATTACCACGTATGGAATGGCTATTCTGATCGTGTTGGTCGCCTACACTCTTTCAGAGGGAGTGGGGGCCCTGCTGCGATGGTATTATGAAATTTCCAAGTCACGCCAATCCCAAACACTAGACTTGACACTTCTGCCATTTATCCGAAAGGTGACGCGGATTGTGTTCATCACGGTTGGGAGTGTTATCGCCCTCTCAACTATTGGAGTAGATATTTCGGGACTCTTGGCCATTACGTCGGTGGGAGTATTAATTCTCGGATTGGCCTCTCAGGAGTCCCTCGCTAATATTTTTGCTGGATTGGTGCTGCAATTGGATCGTCCTGCGGCGTACGGGGATTATGTGCGCACCCTCAACGGGGACATTCTTCGTCTTTACAAGATTGGGGGGCGCTCAGCCAAGTTCCACGATTTGGACGGGAACGTAGTGGTAATTTCTAATAGTGAATTGGCCAAGCAGCGATTGACCAACCTCTCAAATTTGCGCACGGGATTTCACACATCCATCACCGCGGAGATTCCGCACAAGATTCCCTTGTCCGAGATTGAGAAGCGCGTGGAAGAATTCTTCCGTACGGAGCGCATCAAGAAGACCGCCACGCGAGCTAATCCCGTTCTGGTGGAGAAAGTCACGAAGGACGGATACACCATTTCCATCTCCCTCGCCGTCAAGGATGCTGAAAACTTCCTCACCGTGAGAGATGCCCTCAACCGAGCATTGGCCGAAACCATCCAGCGCGCGTAGGATTGCGTGTAAAATTCAACCGAGTAAACATATCCTTTTTTGTAGACCCTTACTCTTCAGGCGTATATTCGGAGGAATAATCTCATGCGCAAGCTCATTGTACTTACTTTTGTATCCCTAGACGGGGTCATGCAGGCCCCCGGGGGACCCCAGGAGGATACCTCGGGTGGATTCACGCAGGGAGGGTGGAGCGTCGGA